>CAZTDH010000260.1:0-3292 GCA_964612615.1 uncultured Paludibacter sp.
GAATTCCATTTGTCAACAGTCAGGTAATTCAATACATCAGTGGTTGTTTTTCCATCATTTGGTAAAATCACCGTCATACTGAAAGCTTTATTGCCATAAGGCATATCAAGGTATTGGGCATACGAATCGGCATTGTACGAGAAGGTGTCTTTCTGATACATCATGTTTACTTTCACCGAATTACCCAATTCATTTGTGAAGTTGGCTTCATTTGTATTGACTTTTTCAAATTTCTTGCGCCAGATACCTTTGAAATAAACAGCATTAACAAGATACATAACAATATCATTCGGAATTTTGGTCAAAACCTGTGGAATCATTTTATTGGTTTTCTTTGAACACCAGTTGTTTATGGTATCCACTGCCCATCCTTGCGAAAAATCAAGTTCTTTTACATAAGCTCCGAAATAATCGGTATTCACTTTCAGAAAATCAGGTTTTACAGCAAATCCGGTTCTATACCACAGCGAATTAGCAATACTGAGCTTGGTTGTCGGGTCGATTCCGGGTAAAGTACTTTGCATGATTTTGTAATAATCATTGATATCGGCAACCGACATGCCACTCATTTTCAATGCCGTTTCCATTTCAGTTTTGGTATCGCCGTTAGCACCATTCCATGCCATTCCCAGCGCAATGCTTACGCTTAAAGGAGATACGAAAACATTGGTTTCGCCGGAACTGGCAATAGTGTTTCTCAATAAATCGAAAGCAAAAGTATTGTCCTGACTTACCCGTTTTTGTTGCGCAGCTGAAAGTGCGATAGGCGTTGCATCTTTCGGAATCTGATAGCTTGGATCGTTCTGACCTTTACAGGCCGGAATCAATAAGACGATTAATGATAATTTGAATAGCATTTTCATGGCTTTTATAATTTAATATGTTTGAATTTAATACGCTTGCTGACAGGTGTTTTTGTCTAAAATCTGTTTGCATTTGTTTATGTAATCTTTAATAATTGTCGGGCTGTTTCCGTATTCATAGCTTACTTTGTGTGTTTCGCCGTTGTTCAAAATCAATTCGAGCCATTCGGCACCACCATCGGCACAGTCGGGACATCCAATTACTGCCGGAAGTGCAAAAAATGAGCTTGTGGCAATATTTGTTCTTATAGAGTCCCAGGTAGTTGACTTAGTTTTTTCAGAAAAATCTTTTTGCGGAAGAATGTTCCCGTTAGAAATGCAACTGTACTTTACGGAATCGACAGTAAATGATACTTGGTGTTTGCAATAACCCATACATTCACCAAACGAAGTTCCGTAGTTTACCTGAGTTATTCTTTTATCCAGCTCATTGGTACACGCCAGATTCAAAATCATAATCAAAAATATCAAATTATTTTTTGCTTTCATTTCTTTAGTGGATTTAAGTCGTAGCGTACTCCAAGCTCCAAACTGAATACATCCGGCTGTTTGGAACGAATGCTAACCGGCTGATCATTATTGAAATAGTACGAGAAATTGGGTTCAAAGAAAATGCCCAGATTACGGTTGATTTTATAACTCACACCTGCTGCCGAATTCAACGAGAACTGAAATCCTGAAATGTTGGTTTCGGCTGTTGTAACCATTGTTTGAAAACTGGTAGTCTGATTTTGTTGATATACCGAGCGCAGTCCTTTCTCAATCGTTCCACCTCCCGAAACATACACTTCCCATTGCTTATTATTCCATAATTTTACAATTAATTTCAGAGGAATTCCCAGGTAATGAAGACCTAATCTGGCATCGGTGGTTACAAATCCGTTGTTCGAAAAATCGGTTTGAAGATAGGTGTAAACTAATCCAGTTTCAATACTAAGATTTTTGGAAAAATTGTCTCTGACCTTCAACCCGAAAGAAAGTGGCAGACTGTAATGAACACTCGTGAAATTTTCAGGTGCCATAATGGCAGTGTAGGAGGTTCCTGCTTTCACTATGTCATTCGAAAGTGTTGCCGGAGTAAGATTGTCCAACCCGGAAGAAGTATTACTCCCTGAACCAACCGAAGCAGCTAACAGCCATCTGTTTTTAAATTTCTCCTTGATTACCGGCTTGCTTTCAGGATTTATTGTCCAGATGTCTGTCCGGTTACTGGCAATTTGTTTTTTTGAAACCGTATCAGGTTTTTCCATTGCAACATCAGCAACAGCACTATCTCTGACTTCTGCTTTCTCGGTCAATCCCAAAACCATATTATTTGTCTCAGTTTCAGGAACTGTAATGTTTAATGAGCTTACATTCGATGTAAAAACAGATTGATTTATAGCAGGTTTTGATTGGGTATTTATTCGGTTCAGCTTTATTTTGTATGATTTAACCGGTTTTCTTAACTCCTGAGCTAATGGTTTTGTAGGTTCAATTTGTGTTTGTTGAATCGGATTTGGTTTCGATTTTGAAATTAAAGTGGTAGTTTCAGAAACCGGACGGAATGTAAATAGCAATGCAATAACAGCTGCAGAACCAATTGGAATCCACAACCAAACCGGCATACGGTGGCGTTTCTTCTTATCAACTCCAAGTTGAATTGCACTCCACAAATCAGCATCAAGCGCTAACCCGTAATTTTCGAGTTTGCTTTTTACCTTTTCGCTGAATGCGTCAAGTTCATTAATATTTTGTGTATTATCCTGCATTATTTTCTAAACTATAAATCCTAAAGTCCTAAACCTTCTACTTTGGTTTGCAATATTTTTCGTGCTCTCATAAACTGACTTCGCGACGTATTTTCGCTGATATTTAATAAGTTGGCAATTTCAGCATGACTATAACCTTCCAATGCATAAAGGTTAAAAACTGTTCGGTATCCATTTGGCAAATCAGCAACACATGCCAGTAAATCATCTGCCGAAATTTTGTCTAAAACTGAAATATCAGTGTCTGCAATCGCATAATCCAATTCATCAATTGCAGTATTTTGCCTTAAAGCATTGTTTTGTCTGAGATATTCGAGAGCAGTTGTAACGAAAATTCGTCTTATCCAACCTGCAAATGAACCGATTTCAGAAAAAGTATCTGCTTTTGTAAAGATTTTTATGAAGCCGTCCTGTAGTAAATCACGGGCAGTTTCGCGGTCGCTAACGTATCTCACGCATACACTGAACATAGCAGATGCATACAATTCGTAAACCTGTTTTTGAGCCCAGGTTTCGCCTTTTTTGCATCCGGTAATCAGTCGTTGTTCGTCTGGATTTGCCGCTTTAATTTCCATACTTTAGCTTATAGATGAAATGTTCATCCGTTTCGTTGCATTGGTTGAAAGAGAAAATTGAGATTTAACGTAAAATGCAAAATTATGAATTTTATGTCAGAGT
>CAZTDH010000261.1:0-3264 GCA_964612615.1 uncultured Paludibacter sp.
ACATATTGACCTGCAGTACCATCTACTCCGGTTTGTGTGGCCCAATCGTCATGCGAACCGGTATTGTACAAATAAACCGTTGCATCAGTTTCCAATCCAAAATTCAACTTGCTAATATCAATGGCCGCAGTATATGGATTACTTAATATATGTTGACCCGGATAAGCTGCACCCGAAGTATATGACAAAACCTGAGAATAATCACTGTTTACCAATTGACCCTCAAAATATATTGTTTTAGCCATTTTTTGTGTAATCTCGTAACCCGCAAAAGGAATTAACACTGCACTATTTCCTTGTGAAACCCAGAAAGTTGATGAAGTTGCACCTGATTCTACATGTTTATTAATGTATGAACCATTATTCACTGAACCAACATAGCCTGCAAAAGTAGGATTAGGAGTCACTGACTGTAGTGGAATTCCAAAAAATTGCCATTTATATTGCGAATATGAAGAACCATTCACCACCGAAGCAGCTGCTTTTGAATACATTCCTACTGTGGCTGAAACAGGTGAATCAACGGTATTATTGAATATCAATGTCCCATTGACATCGGTTGAATTTGCTAAAACATACAATCCTGAAGTTCCCGCATTATTAGTAATAGTATTTGCAACCATTTTAGCGCCTGGAGCAATATCCATTTCCCTTGAACTATTGATAAGCAATGTTCCGCTTACGGTTACGCTGTCATTCAAATCCAACTCAGCACTATTATCGCAAGTCAAATTATTGAAAGTACCCGCAACAGCAGTTTGAACTGAAGAACCATTGTAAACAAAGTTACCGGTCCATGTTTTTGCTGATGGAACAGGTAATGAACTCGTATTTTGAGTTTTTAGTGTTCCTGTTCCACTGTTAGTAGTCATGGAACTCAATAAATTTGTTCCCATTTCTAAAACAGCTCCATTGTCAATTGTTAGATTTGTGGTATTTAGTGTTCCGGTTGCTGTTGCAGATGCAGTTGAATTGCTTATTTGCAAGCTATTATATGTGCCACTTACAACAGACTGAACATCCGAGCCATTATAAACTACATCACCAGTCCACGATATACCCGAAGGTATCGGAGTTGAACTTGTATTTTGTGTTTTTAATGTTCCTGTGCCGCTATTAGTTGTCATTGAGCTCAATAAATTAGCGCCCATATCCAGAGTAGCTCCGTTGTCAATAATAAGATTTGTAGTATTTAATGTTCCGGTAGCTGTTGCATTAGCAGTTGTATTACTGATTTGTAAACCACTGTATGTTCCTCCTACAACCGATTGCGCTGCTGAACCATTGAAAATCACATTTTGTGTCCATGTTTTTCCTGATGGTAATGGAGTTGAACCTATATTTTGAGTTTTCAATGTTCCTGTACCACTAATAGAATTCACCGAATTCAATTGATATGTTTTCATATCCAATGTAGTACCATTGCTGACTGATAATGCTCCTCCAACACTTACAGCATTTGCAGCGTTGACTATAGTAGATGAACCATTTATAGTCAAATCGTTAGAAACAGATAATGTAGAAGCTGAAGGCAGGGTTTTAGTTGAATTTCCACTGAGCGTCAGATTATAATACCCCGATTGTGGCTTAATAACCGATTGAGCTGAAGTACCATTATATTCTATTGTATTGTTATTCGTATTAAAGTCAAGGATACTTCCTGAACCGGCAGATAATGCTCCGGCAATTTTCAATACACTTCCTGATGCTGGTTGTATTAAAGTATTATCATTTACCGACAAATTATAGAAATCAGTAGTACCGGCAACAGTAACTGTATTTGAAGTACTTCCGTCTGCAAAAATCACAGTCCCTGTACCCGGAACGAAAGTTCCATTATTTAACCATGCTCCGGTAGAACCATACACTGTGATATTGTAATTATCAACAGTGAGCGTAGCTCCCGATTTAATTTCTATGGATTTACAAACAGCAGGTGATGATAAAAGATTACGAGTAGGCAGACCGTGTGTATCGACCGGTAAATCTGCCGGTGCAGGAATAACAACATCATCGCTGGCTGTTGGCACACCACCATTCCAGTTACCCGGAAGGTTCCAGTCGCCGGAGTAAGATGGTGAACCATTTCCTGTCCAGGTTATTTTATCAACATTTGAATAACCCAAACTCCATTGTTTGTAATCTAAGGTGGTGGAAGGAGCCATGAAATTAATGGCCATACCGGTTAACCCTATCCAATTATTGTCGATACTGAAATCAGTATGGCTGCGAGGATAATGACTTGTGTAACCAGGTCCTGCATAAGCATCCCAATAAACCAGTTTTGTTTCATCGGTATTACCATTTAATTCAGAGTCGAGATAATGTAAACTGGTAATCGTTCTGTCAGTACCGCTTGCTTCCTGTGCAAAGCTGTAAATTCTTTTTATCGCACTGCTATTCCATGATGGAGCTGCACCAATAGCAACCTTTAAACTTATCCAGGAAGGTTTTACTGAACCACTTACATTTAGAAAATTAATTGTTGTAAATTGATTCCCAAAACTATAAGCAACGCCACCCGTAAAAGTGTGTTGTCGTTTGATAATTCCGGTAACATCTCCTATACCTGTGTTGGTAGCTGATACACCCATATTCAGCGTATTACTTCCCATATCAAGCGAACCATGTGTTGCATCAGGATTATTTGTCAGTGTAAGTATACCGTTGACTGTTTCATCATTATTTGCAGTAACACCGGCCAAATTGCTCACAGTCAAATTTTTGAATGTTGACGTAGATGAGCCACTGATGGTTTGTGCAGTTGCACCATCAAAAAATACAGTACCTGTTCCAAGGTTGATTGTTCCATTATTTACCAAGTTACCTTCCAGATAGAGCGCAGTTGTGGAACTTGAAAGTGTCAAGGTTCCTGATAAGGTCAAATCGTTAGAGACATACACATTTGTCGAATTATTAATATCCAGGTTGTTGAATGTGTTTGATGCTGTTCCACCAATTGTTTGAGTACTTGTTTTGTTGAAATTAAATGTACTTCCAGAATTGTCGGGTGTTGTACCATTATTTATCCAGTTTCCGACAACAGTATGCGTATATGCACCGGCAGTAAATGTGGTACCAGATCCCAACGTTACATTTCCATCAAAGTTCATTGCACCTGCCATTGTGGCAGTTGCAGTGCCACTTAACGTAAAATCACCAACAATTTCAAGTGATTGCGATGGCATTGTTTTAGTTCCCGAACCACTTAATATCAAATTATAATATTGATTTGTTGATGAGTTTGGAATAACTACAGTTTGA
>CAZTDH010000262.1:0-3240 GCA_964612615.1 uncultured Paludibacter sp.
ACACCATCCAATATCCGCCAACCCCTCGCACGCCCGAAAACAGCGATGTCACTTCTTTTGGCAATGTTGCTGGAAACAATACCTTGTACAATTGCGGAGGACCAATTTTGGTATATCATGCAGCCAAAAGCATGGTGGAAAACAATCACATTTACGATGGTGGTTTGGCTTGTAAGGATGTTTCGCTGGTATATGGTTGCTGGCCATTTTCGCATAGCAGTGTGGTAAGATATAATTGGGTTCATGGCTGTATTACCGAAGATTACCACAGCAAAGAGAAACGCGGTGGACTTGGAATTCGCTGCGATGACCAATCACGCCACAATATTTTTCATCACAATGTGGTTTGGGATTGCGGTGATATCGGAATCATTGCTAAAGGTGATGATAATATAATTTATAACAATACCGTTTTCAATTGTCGGAGTTCGATTGAATTACCTCAAAAGGAAGAACCCCTGAAAGTATGGGCGGTGCAATGGCCACGATTGTTGAATGAAAATAAAAATACCAGAGCTTTCAATAATTTGATTAACAATATCCGCGGTTCGCGAAATCCAAAAGATACTTTGGCTACAAATGACAAACTATTCAATAACTATATTACTCAAAAACCTTATCCATTAAAAGATATTACAAAACGTGATTTTCGTCCGTTGGTGCTTTCCGATATTGTCGACAAAGGTGTTATTATGCCCTTTGCTGAAAATAAGTTTACAGGTAAATTTCCCGATATGGGAGCTTATGAGTCAAATGGTGATAACTGGATTCCTGGTGCCAAATGGAGTGAAGATTTTCAATGGATGAAAATATTAGTAAAGAAATGATATATTTTTAAGTATAACATTGGCAAATCTTCTTTAATAGTCAATGCATTAACATACAGAATATGTATTTTCATTCCCCTTATAGTTAAAATTGAAAGATAACTAAAAAAATATAATTGTTTGTTTATACAAGAATGAGTTTAACTTATTATATATCGATATGAGAAAAATGACATAGACTTTTAATTTGTTTTTTCGTGTAATTATCTTAATCAGTTTTTTAAGTTAGAAAAGGATGTTTGTTAATTCAGACATTCTTTCTTTTTTCAATCAAATACAATCATTTACATAATCAACAATAAATGCAACCATTTATCACCAAACTCAACAAGGAGCTTAATGCCAAATTACAACAAATTGAATTAGCCGAAACTAATCTTATTAAAAAAGCTCAAAAGTCAATTGTTTGTTTAAATACTGGTTTGAGTAAACTGAGAACCTTTATATTGAATTACGACTTTAAAAATGAAGAAGATGAGATTCAGTTTTTCAAAGTAATAAAACCGGGAATAGTAAGTCAACTCATTTACTTTGTCAAAATAAACAATATTGAACGTAAAAGACCAATGGGAAGTGTTGAAAAAAAACAAAAACATTTTCTTTATGAATTAGAAAAACTCACATTGTTTTTTAATAGTCACCTCGAATTTTATGGTTATTATAGAATGAATTCAACTTTTATCGATAATATACTTTTTGTTAGAGGGAGAGAAGACATCCATTTTCACATAGATAATCCATTGATTTTTATTGATCCTGATTTTTCTACAAGCATGGATTACATGGTTGCAGAAATCATCGCAAATGATCGGCTGGAAGTGTTTTTAAAAACTGAGTTAGATGCCTTGATAATAAAAGATTCAAATCCCAATTGGGGGCAAAATGGGATTAAAGGAAACATTTCACTCGAATGGACTGACGATAAGTCGTCATTAGTTGAACTCATTTATGCGCTTGATGCTATTGGTTCTCTTAATAATGGAAAGTGCAATATTAGTGTATTGACTGCATTCTTCGAACAAAACTTCAATGTGCGGCTTACAGATGTTTATCGCACATATATTGATATTAAAGACCGTGATTCACCTACCAAATATTTAGACAAAATGAGAGCTGCACTTCGCAATAGAATGGGAACAGATCCTTTAAAAATCATACCATTAACACTACTATTCCAAAGTTCAATAGATTTCATTTGTTCAATTGACACCCTCCTTTCTTAAGACCCCTTTTCGGGTCTTTTTTTATTTTACCAGTTGGGTACAACTTGGGTATATTATTGTAAAATTCTATTACATGAAAAAAGCAAAATAAAATATATAAATTTATAATACATTGAAATTTAAGAATATACGCCTAAAATCAGTTACCTTGCCAAAATTTCATACTTCCATAACTTACACTCTTCATACTAAAACTTTAACCTTTCCCAACTGGGTCTACCTTGGGAAAAATATCCAAAAAAATCCTCCAATTTTGCCAACATAAAAAAATACAAACTGATTACCTCAGTAGGCTTCTCAAATAGCACTATGAATTGCTGAAAACTATATTAAGCAATCGTAAATTGTAAATCTTTAAATTGTAGATTAAATTATGGCAGAATTCAAAATCTCACTTCAAAAAACACTCAACCAAGAAGGTGGTTACAGTAATGATCCGGATGATTCAGGCAAGGAAACCTATAAAGGTATTTCCCGTGAGTCGCACAATAATTGGTCAGGTTGGACTATTATTGACAGATACAAAGCCAAATCAGGTTTTCCCTCAATTCTCGACAAAGATGTCGAACTTCAAAAACAGGTAGAGCTTTTTTATCTGTATGAATTTTGGTTGCCATTAAAAGCAGACCAAATTCAGAATCAAACTACAGCTGAATCAATCTTTGATTTCGCCGTAAATGCAGGAATAAAAACAAGTGTCCAGCTGGTACAATCTATCGTAGGCACTAAAGCGGACGGCATTATTGGTGAAAAAACACTCCAAAAACTCAATTCCTTGGACTTTGGCTATTTTCAACCTGCTTTTACCGTTGCCAAAATATCTCACTACATTTCCACTATCCAAAAACGTCCAACCAACAAAAAATTCCTTTATGGCTGGATTATCCGCACCCTCTCATTCCACGACTAAATAATGTATTCCCAATCGTAAATTGTAAATGTTTAAATCGTAAATTAAAAAATGGAAGTTATAACAATCGAATCCAAAGCATTCAAAGACCTAATGGAAAAGGTCAACACCATTGCCAAATTTGTAGTCAACTATCAACCCGAAGAAATCAAGGATGAAGAAACCTGGGTGGACGGCTACGAAGTTTGTACATTTTTGAAAATAAGCGAACGTACACTTCAACGGCTTCGCACCAAAGGACTTATATCTTATTCTCTGATTTCCGGCAAAACGTATTACA
>CAZTDH010000263.1:0-3224 GCA_964612615.1 uncultured Paludibacter sp.
AATCAACCCCAAAAGAATGCTAAGAATTCCGGAAATTAAATAGTTAGGAACAACAGTCAATGCTGGTTCCCGACCAAAAGGAAATGCTAAACCCGGAGCACTATAAGCATAGATCTTAAGTCCTGGAGTTGAAATATTTCCCTGAAGAGTTTCTCCAATCCCATGTTCCAATCCAAATAATCCACCAAAAACACTGAATAGGATAGCTGTCAATTTTGATGCATTAAAATTAGACCGAATAAAACCTCTAACCTTCATGATAAGATTTGTATTAGTTTAAGTTCTCGGGTTTAATGAATTCTATTTCGGAATTCCTCCAAACAATTTCTTTATGTTATAATGGAATTTATGCATGCCGTCAGGATGAGTAAACATGAATATGCAGTGATTGTATATCAGATTCACATTGTTCGCTCTACACAAAGCAATGGCTTCAGGAGTTTCAGATTTTTGTTGAATCCATATATTTTTAATACCCCGTTCAATAGCCGATTTTACTACCGCTAAAGTTTGCGCCGGATTGGTAAGTACCAGTAAATTATTTAGCTTTTTCGGAAGATCCGAAACTGATTTGAATTCATTTCGTTTTGTGTTATTTTCAACGAAATTAGGATTTATTCTAAGGACTGTATATCCTTTCGCCCAAAGATGTGAGTTGACAGAAGCACTAAAGCTTTTTTCCTTACGCGATGCTCCTGCAACGGCAATAACCTTACAGTTCAGAAACCGGTCAATGTTTTGGATTGAAATTAATTGCATAGCTATATTAGATTTTAAAATGAATTATTTGTCTGAAACAAATCGTTGTTTTTCCTTCTTGCAGATTAACTGAACAGCCCATTTACCTGTCTGTGCCGATGGTGGTAATCCACCACCCGGGAACAACCATTGTCCGGCCATATAAAAGTTTTGAAGTCCGGGAAGTTTCATTTTCAAAGTTTTCATCATATTTTCTTTCGATGGCATAAAACCTTCGTAAGCTCCGTCTTTTACTCCTGTATATTTCACATCCGTTTTGGGAGTTGCAACGTCCACTACTTCAATAAATTCGGTGATACCCGGATATATTTTTTCAAGACAAGTGGTAGCATCTTTCTTTATTTGCAGTTTTTCTTCCTTATATTCATTGTCATCCATGTTTTCCCATAATTTCCAGGGGCTGTCGTATCGGAGTACAATGGTTGTTTTTCCTTCCGGTGCCATGCTGGAATCGTAAGCATAATTCATAACAGAATATCCGTTATCCAGTGTCGTTTTTCCAATCGTCAAACCTTTGCTAATATTTATAATAATCGGGAACTCAGAAGGAATATCTTTTTTAATCCCGAAGGAAACCTGCACAATAGGAGTAAAAAGTTCCCAGTTTTTGTAAGCGAAATCAATTTCTTTCGACATGAACTTTGCTTCCAACATCTTGAAAATGGTGGTATATCCATCTGCAGCTCCAATTACATAATCTGCCGGAATTACTTTTCCGGTGCTCAGTAATACTCCTTTTGCCACATTGTATTCCACAATAATTCGTTCAACTTTTGTTTTATTCGAGAATTTTCCTCCCAGCTTTTGGAACTTTTCCAGCATTCGTTGAGCTAATGGATAAGAACCACCCTTGATATAACCGGCATTTTTTTGATTGAACCAACCCAACATAAATATAAATGCCAATGCCGAGAAATCCCTGTTGCCATAAAGCGAAAAGAAAACTGATTTTATTTTCTGACTTTTAAAGTTTAATTTATCGAAATACTCCTGACAAGTCATCCTTCCAAATTTCCGTATCACATTAAAAACCGGCATCATTTGAGGTAGAATCCGGATATAATCCCACAGACTACGTAATTCAGGTGCCAAAGCAAATGGTTCCAGCAAAGCACTTTTACGCATGTCTTTGCACATTTGATTAATGGAAGCTTCATCTTCGGGAGCTAACTCAATCAGGTATTTTTCCCACCGGTCAATGTTGGAATATATAATAAACTCATTACCGTCATTATCTAAGATCCGCGAATGAATTTCGTGGTCGATAATTTCTGTTTCGTTATTGATAACGTTTGTTTCTTTCCATATTTCGTGGAAAGCACCTTTTGAAGTTCCCACCAACCAGTGCAAACAATAATCAAAACGATACCCTTTGCGATCCCAGGCCGTACATTGCCCACCGGCAACATCGTGCATTTCGATAATTTCGGTTTCAAAACCATTCATTGCAGCATAAATTCCGGCAGACAAACCGGCTATTCCACCTCCGATAATAACTACTTTTTTACTCATGGGAAATTAATTCTTATTTATATTACGTTTAAAGAAAATACTCATCAGGATACCTACAGCAATAATCAACAACCAATTAATTGAAATAGAGGCAACTTCAAATCTGTAACTCCGGTCGATTCCAAACAGGATTGAATAAACCACAAATGCCACAACATTCAAAATTAAAGGCAAGAAAAACAACCAACGTAAAGATTTTTCCAGTGGTTTGGATGAAGAAAAAACAGGAGCTAAAAAGAATAATGAAATACTCATGGTGATATATCCCAATTCCTCCAATGCTATAAATATTCCATGTCCATTATATTGAGTAAGCAGCGCAATACCTTCAGTTTCAGCTTTCATCATACTGATAGGAATTACAGCAAATTGAATAAAATAATCAGCTAATAAAACCGTAGTGGAAATCAAAGCAAATGCAACTCCGATGAAACTAAAAATCTGCTTCTCAACAGGGGCAAAATAATGTATTGAAACAATAAATATCAAAAATGCGAACAGCTGAAATATAGCCAGATACATCCAATGATAGTCTCTTGGATAGTAATTCAGTAAATCACGAAATGGATATTCCATACAGTTGCCGGAACAATAAGGACCCGATGGAGGTATAGCCATCATGGCAAATCCAAATGTAAAGATTGTAAGTACTGTTAATGCAATCGAAGAATATAATCCGGCTTTTGACGAAAGGGTTTTATTGTTTTCCATTTATTACAGGTAGTTTTTTGTAAATAAATCCTTCACAATTCGTCATCGACTTACTAAATTCAACTTTTTTATAAAACCGTTATATCGTTCCAGAATTTCGCCCTTGAAATTCTCATCATTCAAATGCGTTTTCATAAAAGCATCGGTATCTTCTTTTTTATCATCGGGCATAACCAGTCCAATCGGGAATGCCTGACAAAAAAGACATTTCTTCTTTAATCTGTTTTCGACTTCTTTAAATA
>CAZTDH010000264.1:0-3221 GCA_964612615.1 uncultured Paludibacter sp.
ATAACTGCAGCTGGTACAGTATTAAGTATGAGCTTTTTTATATTTTCCATTATATATAAATGTCTATTGTCGATGGTCTATTGTCTTTCAATGAATAACGCCGAAGGCTAATATCACGAACGAAGTGAGTAAATATCACCGTAGGTTCATAACGCCGGAGGCATTTTACCGTTGTTTATTTCCCAAAAATTGTTCTACTTTAATTTTGCGTTGCAATTGCATCAAGCCATAAAATAACGATTCAGGACGTGGAGGACAACCCGGTATATATACGTCGACCGGAATGATCTGATCAACACCCGGTACCACATGGTATGAATTGATAAACGGACCACCCGAGATAGCACAGGCACCCATAGCAATTACATATTTCGGTTCAGCCATTTGGTCGTAAACACGTTTAATAAGCGGCGCCATTTTATGAACCATAGTTCCGGCAACAATCATTAGGTCGGCCTGACGTGGACTGTTACGGGTCACTTCCATCCCAAAACGGGCAATATCGTGGTGAGCAGCAGCTGTAGCCATAAACTCAATACCACAACAGCTTGTAGCATAAATCAATGGCCATACCGAATTTGAGCGTCCCCAGTTAATAAGTTCATCAATTTTGCTCAATACGACATTTACTCCATTGGCTTCCAGCTCTTTGAGGTAATTTTCAAGATACTCGTTGTCGTTGAATTCCTCGGTTGGAATTCCTTTTATATGAATATTTTTTAGTTCCATTTTAATACATTTTTCTTCCATGCATAGGCAAGACCTAAACCAAGGATAACGATGAAAAATAAAATACTGTACAATCCGGTATAACCCAGGTCGCGAACGATGGTAGCCCAGGGAAACAGGAATATTGTTTCCACGTCAAACATCAGATACAGAATGGCATACAGATAATAACCTGCTTTAAACTGCATCCACGAAGTTCCGTGCGTTGGAATTCCGCATTCGTAAGGTTCGCCTTTTTGAAGATTGAATGACTTTGGTGCTAAGAGAATGGCTATACCGAGACCGGCGATAACCAAAACTATTCCGGTAAGGAATACGGTAAGGAAAAGCGATAAACTGCTCATATAAATGAATAAATTTAATTAGCTTGAAATCGGGTGCAAAGGAACTACAAATTTTCCTATTTCACGAATTATTTCTCTAAAAAAACTGCTTTCAACTTGTTCACTCCCTTTTTGTAATCCCGAGGTTACATTTGGTTTAAATAGCTGAAATATAGGTTTGTATAAAACTAAATTGTTCGCGCAAATAACAATAATATAAAATTATTAATTATTATTAAGTGTTTATTTTTCTCATTTTCAATCAAAATGAGCAAAAATAATTGTGATTTTTCAAAAAATGGAGTGATTATAAATATGAATAAGATGGTGAGAATTTTGTGTTTTGTTTGATTTGCTTTCAAACCTGAGATAAATATATTGAAACCCCTCGTCATCCCTCGTCATCCTTCGTCCTACACTCCAACACATCCGAAAGTGTATTTACACTTTTGAATATTAGTATCCAATGCATCCAAATAAATGATTTCAAACTGAAAACTACTCAATGTAAAAATACAATTGGTAGTTTCAAAACTGAATGTTGTAATTGTTGGTGAATTATTGATGGAAAATATTGTACAAGTTAATAATGTTATTTATCTTTGGGGACAGAAAAATGTCTGAATCAGAATTTTCAGAATTTTTGAATTTACAGAATAAGAAAAGATAAAGATATTGTAGATGGAAAAAGATAAACTCACGTTTGATATAATTGGGTGTGCAATGAAAGTACACAATACACTTGGCAACGGTTTCCAGGAAGTGATATATCAACGATGTTTGGCTATTGAATTGGAGCGTATGAGAATGGAGTTTGTTAGAGAAGCAGAACAGAATATATATTATGAAGGCATAAATGTTGGGACTCGCAGAGCCGACTTTGTAGTTGAGAATAAGGTGATTGTTGAATTAAAAGCATTGATAAATTTAGAAGATGTACATTTAGCACAAGCTAAGAATTATGTTGTTGCTTATAAGTTTGAAAAAGGGCTACTAATAAACTTCGGGGCTACAAGTTTGCAATATAAACTGATCTTTAATCCGAATTTTCATTCTGATAATTTATAAATTCTGTAAATTCTGATTCTGACAAAAGTACGACAGCGAATGCTCCCGCAAACCGCCAAATGCCCAAAGCCTCAGTCATTTGCAGCAAGCCGAGGAAAAAAAGAAACAAAACCAACTTGGATAAAATAACATATTGTTTACAAAAGATTAAGAAAATTATATGAGACACTTACAAAAAATAAATAAAATCGGAAGCCGAAAAGTTTGAGAGTAGGCAATTTAAAAAATCAACAACATGAAACAATTATTTATCATTTTAGGATTTATATCCTTAACTTTTCAATCTAATGCTCAAATAACTTTAGAGCATACTTCTAATACTAGAATATCTTGGTTTGAATCTACTTCAAAAGGACTAATGTGGTTTGAAAATCCTGATACTATAACAAATCAATTAAAGATTTACAATGAAGATTATTCATTGTATAAGGTTGTCACCCTGCCAAGACCTACAGGAAAACGTATGTATGTCTATTGTCTGAGCGATCAGCTTTTTAATACAAATAATTTGATTGAAATAATTTGTATTTATAGTAATTATGGGAGTGATGAAAGAATAATTGTGTATGATGAGAATACAACTGTTATAAAAGATTTTGGTACAGGTTATTGTGACTATCCTACTATAATAAATAGCAATACAGGAAAATCAAAATTACTTCTCTATCGATATTCTTTATCTAATAGTACTACAGAATTTTATTCTTTAACTGGTTCATTGCCAAATAACGTTCCTGAATTAAAAGTTAGAAATATACAGACTGCATTTCCAAATCCATCCAAAACAACAATCAATTTGCCCTATTCATTGGAAAACGGACAAGCCTCTACAATGAGAATCTATAAAATAAATGGGCAATTAAAAGACCAGAAACAAATTGGTTCAACTTTCGATAAAATTATTCTAAATGTTGATTCATATGAATCGGGGACATATATTTATGAGTACAATGGTGTATCTAAGAAGTTTGTGGTAAACTAAAAATGATAGCAAACTGCAGTTGTCAAACCCCCTCGCTGCCGCACGAATTACCCCTGCTGGCGCAGATTTGTAATTACGAGTGTTCGGAAGATTGATATATTGCTGCCATAAGCGTTCTT
>CAZTDH010000265.1:0-3211 GCA_964612615.1 uncultured Paludibacter sp.
AGACTAAAAATGTTTTGTCAACAAATGCCTGAAAATTTTCTTTGTATTGATCGCCGATAGGGATATACACTTTCTGGTCAAATATAATCCGGCTGCGTTCAATCACTTTTACACGCTCCAGATTGACAATGAACGAACGATGAACCCTCATGAACTTGTCTTTCGGAAGCTGTTCTTCAATCACTTTCAGGCGGATTAGCGTGGTTATCGGTTTGTCATTAATCAGATGAATCTGGATATATTCGTTTGCGCTTTCGATGTATTTTATTTCCGACAACAGGATTTTCACCAGTTTGTAGTCTGATTTTACAAACAGGCAATCCTGTGTGGTTTGCAGCGTTTCGGTCTGTTTCTGATTCAGGTCAAACCAGGTTTTGGCTTTGGTGGCAGCTTTCAGAAAAACGGAATAACTGATTGGTTTCAAAATATAATCCATGGCATCAACCTTAAATCCTTCTATAGCATACTCGCTGTAAGCTGTCGTGAAAATGATTTGTGGTTTATTTACTAACGATTTCACAAAGTCCATTCCGTTGATGTCGGGCATATTGATATCCACAAACATAAGATCAATCTCATGGTTAGAAATAAAGTTCATGGCTTCGAATGCACTATTACAAAGCGCCACCAGTTCTAAAAATGGTGTTTTTTCAATGTATGATTTGATTTGCTGAAGTGCAAATGGTTCATCATCGATGGCTATACATTTTATTATCATAAACCGGAATTGTTAGAAAAACTTCAAATGCTTTATCGTTCTCAATAATATTCAATGTATAATCTTTTGCAAACAACAGTTCCAGGCTTTTGCGGATATTGGTTAACCCAATGCCCGAGTAGCTCTTGTCGAAACTTTCTTTCACACGTTGTTTGCTGTTTTTAATTACACAAGTCAGATGATCTTCGGCAACTTCCATTTTAAAGTTGACAAATGAATTGGCCTGATAACTCACCCCATGTTTAAATGCATTTTCAAGAAATGAAATAAACAACATAGGAGGTATCTGAATGTCTGGTATATCCTTAGGAACATCAATTGATATTTTTATCTTTTCTGAAAAGCGTAATTGCATCAGAGTGATGTAACTTTCAATAAATTCTATTTCTTTTTTCAGGCTGGTTTGTCCATGGGCTGTATCATACAGCAGATATCGCATAAGGGTTGAAAGCCGGATAATGGCATCTTTAGCTGTTTCGGTATTAATGTCTACCAGTGCATGAATATTATTCAACGTATTCATAAAAAAGTGTGGACTTACCTGATGTCTGAGTAGAGCTATTTCTGTTTTTAGCTGCTCTTTTTCCATGTCTTTGCGACGGTTTTCTTCGTTGAGCCATTGCGACATCATTTTAAACGACGTTCCGGCAGCCACAATCAGGATGGAAATTATAAGGTTGTCGGTAAAAGTCATGAAGATTGATTTCTCTTCAGGTTGCTCCGGTGTTCGAAATCCCATAGGTGGTGGCATCTTCCGCCCCAGTTCCATTGGTGGCATACCCGGACCAAGATCCATACGAGGCATGGATAATGGTTGTGGTGGAGTTATTATCATTTGAATGCCAATGATAATGCCAATGATAAGAATAACTGCTCCGAGTGTTAATAGTGTATAGGTAAGGTATTTCTTTTTAAAAAGTAATTTAGGAACGAAAATGTAGGTGTTCAGAATGAAAATAACAAGGAATGAAAACATCCGTATCCATTCACCCACGACTTTACCCCAGTCGATGATATTGAACATTCTGTTCTGAAAAAACGGAACGGAGAATATCCCTAACCAAATCATTGCAAATATACTGATCTCAACTAGTTTAAAATTAGATGATTTTGCCTGTACGTATTTCATATTGCTTGCTATTAGTCAAAAAAATAGGGGAAGTAGTTAACTTCCCCTACAAAGATATAGATTTATTCTTTAATTCTGATTATCGGGGTAAATTCAGAAACGGTATAATAAATCTGAATTGTTATTTGTTTTTATAGATATAAGCTGAAACTTTGTCAACAATGTCAGTAGCAAAATATGCTTCACGTATGGTTGAAAACACTGAACCGATATCATCAATAGTGCTGCCCAGTAAATCTTTAATGGTGGTGGTTGTTCCATCGTCAAAGGTAATTTGAATGGTACGGGTTTTCTTGGTTATGGTTGATTCATCGGTCGAAGTTAAGGTTACAATTTCAACTTTTGATTTTGTTTGCAATACACCGCCAACATACACTTTAGCACTGTCTAAGCTGTTAGGACCTGCATTACGTACAATTTCAACGTTACCGATAGTCAAATCGTATTGTTTTTCACGGTATCTTGAAGTAGAGCTTATACGGGTTGCAGTATATTTTTCCTGATACAGGGTTTGACCTGCTTTGGCAATGTTGTAAACTGAAATAATGGTATCACCGGTGCTATACGAAGTGCTTGCATCATATCCGTTTGCAAAAGCAAAACTGGAAACAAATTTATAACCCGTAGCTTCATGATTTGAAGTAACTATACCTAAGTCGCCTACATTTGTTCCGCTGATTTTAATATTTGAATTCATTTCATAATCAAACCAATAGAAACCCGGGCGGTATTGCTGATACCAACGTTTGTATTTCGATACATCAACTACGTAATTGTTTGTCAGAGTAGTGTCAGCGGCGGAATAATGAACAAAATCCATTGGACTCTTGATTTTCGATTCAGGTAAGCGTAAAATAAAATCGGTACTGGTTTCAGTCGTCGATTTCAGGAAATACTTGTTCAGTGATAAGTAATGGCGACGATAATTCAATGCTGCTTTATAATCCCAAACTCCTGCTACATCGGCTAAACCGAAGCTTACTGAAGCTGTGTCGAATGGCATAAAAGTTCCCTGTACTCTACTTGCTGCCATTGATGATTTACCTGATGACGAAAGTAGTTTATAACCTTCCGAAGAAGTAATATTGTTCATTGCAGTTGTAAGTGATTGAGCACTTGCATTAATGGATGTTTTAAGCGATTTGCTTGAAAGATCAGCTTCGGAAGTACAGCTCCATGTAATTACACTAAGCAATACTAATACCAAATAAATACTTTTTGTTTTCATAACCTGTAGTTTTAAATATTAATTGTAGTTCTAATTCTCTGTTTTACACGAAATCTTTCGTTTATTACGATGCAAATATATAATTGTGCACTATGATAAAAAAATAATTTCAGTGAAAAGGCGGAATATATAAGTA
>CAZTDH010000266.1:0-3210 GCA_964612615.1 uncultured Paludibacter sp.
TGTTCGCACAACCAGACATCGACGGTGGTTTGATTGGTGGCGCTTCATTGAAAGTGGCTGATTTCAAAGCCATTATAGATGCTTTTTGAAATTTGATAACACTTAATCAGTTGATGTGTTAGCTGGTTACTGAGAATAAAAGAATCCTGCAAATAACTATGCAGGATTTTTTTTGTACTTTTGTCTCTGATTTGTAATGCTTAATTAACTATCTGGCCTTGTTACTCAAACTTTACGATACTAATCCGAATCCCACTCAAATTCGTCATATTGCAGAAGTATTGCGAAATGGTGGAATCATTATTTTCCCAACTGACACGGTTTATGCTTTTGGTTGCAGTATTTTTAACGCTGCCGGAGTAGAGTTTATTGCCAAACTGAAAAACCACGATTTGCGTAAGTCTAATCTTTCCTTCATTTGTTCTGAAATGAGTCAGATTAGCGAATATGCCAAAATGGATGACCTGGCTTTCATGTTGATGAAGAAAAATCTTCCGGGCCCGTTTACGTTTATTCTTAATGGCAGCAGCAAACTACCAAAGCTTTTCAAAAACAAGAAAACAGTCGGTATCCGTATGCCGAAAAATGAAATTGCTTTGGCAATCGTCCGCGAATTGGGTAACCCTTTGATGACCAGCTCGATTTTCACCACCGAAGACAGTGAAGAGTATTATACTGATCCTGAGTTGATTGATGAAGAGTACGGCAGTCAGGTGGATTTGGTGATTGATGGTGGCATGGGCGGTTCTGTTCATTCCACAATTGTGGATTGCATAGAAGACGAACCGGAAGTTGTCAGAGAAGGAGCAGGAGAACTACTGTAAAAATTGCTATTTTTCCTGTTCAATATAAACAGTCTGTGTTGGATAAGCAAATTGCAGTTTCGCTTTTTTGAACGCCCGCAAAATTTCTGAGTTTACTTCAGAGGGTGTTTCCATTACATTTCCTTGTTTTTTGATGAAATAAACGAATGTAATTATCAATGCATGATCTGTAAAGTCGGTAAAAGCAGCCACAATATCTTTCGAATCGACAAATTTTACACGGTTCGGGATGTCTTTCAGAATGGCAATAGCCTCATTCATCTTTTCTGGAGTAGTATTGTATGTTAACCCAAGTTTTAAAATAACCTGACGCATCGGTTCTTCTGAGATATTTTCAACCGGTGCATCTACCATTTTATAGTTCGGAATTGTTACTAATCGTTTTTCCATTGTCCGTAAACGTGTACTTCGAATTCCAATATCTTCAATAACCCCATCGTATTTGTCAACTTTCACTCTGTCGCCAATACGAAATGGCCGATCAGTAAAAATGGTAATTCCACCGAAAATGTTTTTAATGGTATCCTGAGCTGCCAATGCAAAAGCCAAACCTCCGATTCCTAATGTGCCAAGCAAAGCCCCGACATTTACTCCAACATTGTTGAGTGCCATTACAATTCCCAATGCCCAAATAAAGGCAAGTATTGTACGACGAAGAATTGAAATCAGGTGCGTATCGAGAATTTTACTTTTACCTCCATCGGCTTTTGGAACCCAATACTCTTCTATTAATGCGTTTGCTAATCGTGCAACAAACCAGGTGATATTAATGACTGTCAGTATTTTATACGACTTGGCGATAATCGTTTCCACATGAATACCTAAATCCAGTCTTTTTGCAGCCACCCAAATTGCAAACAAGGTAATTCCCAGTAAAACCGGCGATTCCAGCATTTGAAACAGAATATCATCCAACCGATTCTTTGTTTTGCTCGTGATTTTAGTAATTACATATTTATTGAGTAAAACAATAATTTTATTGAGAATTAATGCTCCGACAATGATAATTAAGGATATCATCCAGTTATAGAGCGTGTTTCCGTAAAATAGTTGATCGAGCATAATTCAGTATAAGTTTAATTATCAAATGAGAATGCAACAGCATCGCTTGGCATGCGCCAGTCGCCCCGTGGTGAAAGGTTGATAGAACCAACTTTAGGGCCATCCGGTATGCAGGAACGTTTAAATTGCTGCGTAAAAAACCGTTTAATAAAGATTCTCAACCATTTTTCAATGGTTTCAATATCGTATATTTCAGCAAATACTATTTTGGCTAAAAACAGGATTTTAGCCGGACTGAATCCAAAACGAACCATGTAATACAGGAAAAAATCATGTAATTCGTAAGGTCCTACAATATCTTCGGTTTTCTGGGCAATATCACCATTTTCGTCAGCCGGAAGCAACTCCGGACTAACCGGAGTATCGAGCACATCGCGCAGAATTTCTTCTGAAATTTTATCCAGTTGATGCTTTGCAAAATCAACCAAATACCTCACCAGGGTTTTTGGAATACCTGAATTCACGCCATACATCGACATGTGATCGCCGTTATACGTTGCCCATCCAAGGGCAAGCTCCGACAAATCACCGGTGCCGATTACCAATCCGTTATGCTTATTGGCAATGTCCATCAAAATCTGCGTCCGTTCACGTGCTTGTGTGTTTTCGTAGGTGACATCGTGTTGGTTCGGATCGTGTTTTATGTCTTTAAAATGCTGGATTGAAGCATCTTTTATCGAAATTTCGAGCATGGTAATGCCCAATGATTTCATTAAATTTACTGCATTTCTGTAGGTTCTGTCGGTTGTACCGAATCCGGGCATGGTGATACCAATAATTCGTTTACGGTCAAAACCAAGTTTGTCGGCTGTTTTTACACAAACAAGCAAAGCGAGTGTTGAATCCAATCCCCCTGAAATTCCCAATACTACAGTTTCAGCATTCGTGTATTTCCAACGTTTGGCTAAACCTCCTACCTGAATTGAAAAAATCTCCTCGCAACTGGCTTCACGATTTTGTAAAGGCGGAACAAACGGATGTTTATCAAAACTGCGTTTTAGTTCAAACTGTGTGAAATGAGCATCTTCCAATTTCACAGTCCGATATACTTCATTCGACTTGTCGTTTGTAAAATTGGTATTTCGCAAACGGTCGGCTTGCAGGCGTTCAATATCTATTTCACTGATAATCAGTTGTGGTTCGAAAGAAAAACGTTCGGAACTTGCAATTATTTTTCCATTTTCGGCAATAAGTCCGTTTCCGGAATACACCACATCGGTGGTTGATTCTCCTGCACCGGCCGAAGCGTAAACGTAACCAGCTATGCACCTTGCCGATTGTTGCTCAATCAATTGACGTAAATAAGCATGTTTTCCAATTAATT
>CAZTDH010000267.1:0-3193 GCA_964612615.1 uncultured Paludibacter sp.
CAAGCTCACTGGGGGTTTCCAATATTAAGCTATCTGGGCAAATGCTTATTCTATTTTGAATAAATGAGCTTACATTTGATTACATTAAGAGTTGTTAGTTACTTATTTTACCCACGTTTGAACTGTCAAGGGTAATAAGGGTAATTTATTTTGCTTTTAGTATGTTGAATTAGTCAATAAAGAGATTATTCGTCAAAATCTACGGCATTTTTAGAAAATGCATCAATAAGTTTTAATTTCAGTTCTTCTGAATAATCTTCTTCATACAGAATGGAAGTAGTGATTTCAAGTAAAAGTTCTTTATCTATATTACCGGCAGCCACATGATAGCTTATTGTTTCCATCCTATACATAAAGTCTTTTGCGACTGACATATAACCGTTCATTAGTAAAAACATTGAAGCAGCTGTAATGGCAATTCTTTTGTTTCCATCAATAAAACCATGAGATTTGTTAGCGACCCAAAGCAAATGAGTCAGTTTATGCTCAAATTCAGGATAATAAAGATCGTCTTGAATTTGTTCTATAGCACATTCAATTGAGCCGAGGTCAATAATACCTTCAGAACCGCCACCACTTACCGCCACCGTTTTTTTGTGAATAGCTATAATTTCATCTATGCTTTTAAAATATATGCAGTCCATTACTCACTCTGTTTTAGGCGTTTCATAACGTCTTTTGCCTCTTCAAGTTGTTCTTCGAATGAAACACTTTGCTCACCTAAGAATCGTTCAAAATCAGCAGGTGATATTGAATGAATATACTCTTCTAATTTTTTATGAAATGCATCGCGAAAGTGTAAGTCTCTCGAAGCCATTTTTATTCTGGCATCTTCAATATGAGGTCTTTGTAATGGGTGCTCTGAGAAGTATTTAAAGATTTCGTCAACCTCAGCCGGTTGTAATTTTCTTCCTAATGTTTTGTAATGTTTTTCAATTTCAAATGCTATCCCTGTTTCAAATGAGGCAATAAGATTGAGAATTTCAGAATACATGGTGTCCCGGGCATTTTCTTTTTCCTCTAGCTTTAAAATTTGTTTATATTCTTGAGAGTTTTCTTTAAAAATACATTGATAGATTTTATCGGTGTACAATGAGTATTTATAATTGCCCATGTCAATGTATCTACTTAAAGCAGAGGTGAATTCTTTTCTATATTTGCTTTCACGAATTGCAGTTGGAAGATAATCTGAATCTTTTCTGTTGATAAATTTTGTTCCGCCACCCGTCCTTTCATTAATGGTATCAATAACGATATCTAAGATTTTAGATCTTAATAATTTAGCATTTTCACTTTCCACTAATAACATCCCCAGATTTAAAAATGCACGAAAATTAAAGAGCCCCAATTGTGTCGTTTTGCTCGGGACATTGATGACATGACCAAACTGTAACTTTAAGTCCTTTAGCTGTTTACCCTTACTTAAAATGTAACCATTGTGTTTTAGTTCCATCTCGTAATTTTCGAGGTATCTTTTTATTGTACGTTCATCAACACCGAAAAAATCTGCTATCATTTGTGTAGTGAATCTATATTCGCCTTCGAACAACATACCACTAATTCCAATGTAGTCTTGTATTTTTTCTAATGCAAATCTATTGTTCAGAATGTTTTGCCTTTCGACATTTGAGTTTGTTAAGTTCTTCATTATTAAGATATTTTTTATTAAGTTCGACCTTGGCGATTTTGTAGGATTTATTCTCCTTAACTATGTACAAAAATACACATTTACTTTAGCTGAAACAATAAAATTTAAAAAAATAAAAGTTGTTGTTTTAAACTTCTTGTAAAACCTGACTGACCATCAATCAAAACGAATAATGTGTCATTTCATTGAATCATAAATTCCAATATGGGAAAGAAACGGCTCTGTGAAAATAAAATATTTATCTAATGCTAAAATAGTGAATGAAAAACGCTTTACAATTTAGGTAATGATTTGATAAATTTTTCAACTTCGAGAATATTGTACGCTCGGTTGTCCCAATAAAAATAACTGTGAATAAACTCTCTATTGTCAAGCAAAAGAATAGTTCGTTGATTTACACCTAACACTTTTATTAATCGTTTAATGTGTATCGGCTTCCTGTCGGGTTTCAACTGTTTTTTACAAGGGTAAGCCTTTATACGGTTTAGAATCTCAGATTTGTTTGCCGCGAGTTTAAAGATTTGTTTTAAAAGATAGTGGTTGTCTTTTTCGAGTTTGAGCCTTTTAGCTTCGAGTTTGTCGTTGTAATTTATGATTGTGTTTTTTTTTGTTAGTATTCAATTAATTCTAATTTGTTGATTAGGATTAGTAGAGCCGGATTTGTTTCTATCATTTGGTCGAGTATAGGAGAGAAACGAGTTTGGACTGGTGGAACCTCACCCCCAACCCCTCTGACCTCTTTCCCCCTTTGGGGACTTTCTCCAAGTGGAGAAAGGAATTCGACTTTTTGAGAATTTGAGGAGTGAGGAGATTTAAGTTGTTCTATCATAAAATCCGCGACATCCAAACCTTTGGCTTTGGCTTCAGGAGTAGAAATATCTTCTAAAAGAGTTGACACCGTAATCTTACAACTGCATTGGTTTTTGATAAGAAGGGATTTTTCACTCCATTTCTCAAAGGCGTTTAAGTCGGGATATAAAATAACTGTTCTGCCTTTTAAGACTTTGCATTTATCAACTGCAAGGCCTTGAATTCCACCTGAGGCAAGCCAAATAAAATTTGGGAAAATGGCTGCTGAAATGAGTGCTGATTTCTCACTTTCTACAATACAAACTGTTGCTTCGGGGTAAATATTCAACAGGTGTTCTCCAAAAAAACATTGTTGTAAATTATAGTCTTCGGGTAATGTGCCTGATTTCTTGAGTTTGCTATGAACCCAATCTATTGCTCCGCTTTCGTGTTTTATGCGTTTTCCTGTTTCTGGATTGTACTGCATAATTTTACCGGTGCGGACTTTACCTGTAATGTCGATTTGCCAAAAGATTACCTCTTTGCTTTTTGTTGCACCTAAGGCGTAATGTTCTCCCACATATTCAATTTGCTTATCTGTAAGTATTTCACAAAGGAAGCGGACGAAGTTGCTGCGGTAGGAGGTGGATTTTTCTATGAAACTGAAATGAATAGACCCGGCGGGTTGCGGTGGTTCTATTTGTTTTGTTGTATTTGGAATATTAGACGTGGCATGCGACCCCACCCAACCTCCCC
>CAZTDH010000268.1:0-3177 GCA_964612615.1 uncultured Paludibacter sp.
AGTATGGGTGGTTTGATTTCGATGTATGCCATTTCTGAATATCCCGATATTTTTGGTGGAGCGGCTTGTATATCAACAGCCTGGTTCAGTTCTATTGATCCAAATTACGAGATTCCGACTGCAATTTTCCAGTATCTTCGAAGCAGTATGGCAACACCATGGGGACATAAAATTTACATGGATTATGGCTCTGGCGAAAGCGATAAGCCATACGAATTGACGCAGTCGTTTGTGGATTTAATAGCAAAAGGGAAAGGTTATAATGATTTCAATTACCTTTCAAAAGTTTATACAAAAGCTAAACACGACGAAATAGCGTGGAGTGAGCGATTAAACGTTCCCATAGAATTTCTCATGCCCAAAACTCCACATCAAAAACCAACTTTCGGAAAAATTGATTTCTACGAAGATTTTCAATCCAAATTTGTAACTGAACGAAACGTGGAAGTGTGGTTACCTGATAATTACAGTCCAAGGAAGAAATATGCCGTGCTTTATATGCACGATGGACAAATGCTGTTCGATGCTTCTACAACCTGGAATAAGCAGAGTTGGAACGCTGATGAAGTGTCCACCAAACTCATGAAAGAAGGGAAAATTACTGACTTTTTAATCGTTGGCGTTTGGAATTCGGGAAAATATCGTCACGCTAATTACTTCCCGCAGAAACCTTTTGAGTCGCTTACAGCAGAACAAAAGAATTTAGTTACAAAACAGTTACAGTCGGCGGGCAGAGTGAATGACGGTTTCAGTCCAAATTCAGATAATTACCTGAAGTTTCTGGTGAAAGAACTAAAACCATTTATCGACAGCAAATATTCAGTTTATAAAGATAAAGACCACACTTTTATAGCCGGAAGCAGCATGGGTGGATTGATTTCGATGTATGCCATTTGCGAATATCCGACTGTTTTTGGAGGTGCAGCCTGTATGTCGACACATTGGCCGGGGATTTTCGTGAAAGAGAATAATCCTGTCCCTGATACGTTTCTGAATTATCTGAGCAGTCATTTACCCAATCCTAAAACACATAAAATCTATTTCGATTATGGTGATAAAACCTTGGATGCCATGTATCAGCCTTATCAACTGAAAGCTGACTCAATAATGAAGATTAAAGGCTTCAACCAAAAATCATGGCTCACCAAATTCTTTCCGGGTGACGACCACAGCGAAAATTCGTGGCATAAACGATTAAACATTCCACTGGAATTTCTACTCGAAAAATAATTTCAAATAAAAGAGCGAGCTTCAGTTTTTGAAATTCGCTCTTTAACTATAAACTGTCAACTATAAACTATCATCTAACTTAAGCTTCTCCTCCGCCAAAAGCCATTGGTACCGGTGGCACAAAACCATTATCAGGAACTTTAATTTTTCCGTTTTGCGATTCATATTTGGCAATATTGTCCTGTAAAGCAAATAGCAACCGTTTGGCGTGTTCGGGAGTTAGAATAATGCGCGATTTCACGTTTGCTTTTGGAGTTCCGGGCATCATACGTACAAAATCAACCACAAATTCAGAGGTTGAGTGCGAAATAATTGCCAGATTAGAATAAGTTCCTTCAGCTACTTCAGCCGAAAGTTCAATGTTAATTTGATTGTCCTGATTTTCCATTAAAAAATAATATTAGTGCTGAGAATGATGTTTTTAAAAATTTAATACAAATATAGAGCTATTTTTTCTGAAAAACATTCTATAATAACTATATTTGCAAATATTGTATCAGATTGAAATATTAATAACTGGATTTACATTTATTTAGATTATCAACAACACAAAGCTGTAATAAAGTATATTTAAAAGTCTATGAAGACACCCAAAATACCACAAAATGAAAAAGAGCGGTTAAACGCGCTTGAATCTTATTCGGTACTGGACACACTACCAGAAGAAGATTATGATAATCTAACCACCATCGCTGCCGAAATATGTGGATCACCAATTGCATTAATAAGTCTGATTGATAAAAACCGACAATGGTTTAAATCGCATTATGGATTAGCCGCAACGGAGACACCAAGAGAAATTGCCTTTTGTGCCCATGCCATAAATGATGCAGATAAAACATTAATCGTGACAGATTCAAGGTTAGACAACAGATTTCATGACAACCCACTGGTGACAGGTGATCCACATGTAGTGTTTTATGCAGGTGTACCATTGGTTAATAATGATAATTTTGCTTTAGGAACATTATGTGTAATCGACCATAATCCAAAGTCACTGAGCGAATCTCAACTCAAATCGCTTGAATCGTTAGGAAAACAGGTTGTAAATTTATTAGAACTCAGAAGGAATAAAAAAATATTAGAGGAAACGGTTTACAAACTTCAGGAAAAAAACAATGATTTAGAACGTTTCGCATCGGTAGCAGCTCATGATTTAAAATCTCCGCTTATTGGAATAGCAGGAATTAGCAAATTGTTTTCAGATAAATATAATTCTATTATTGATGAGAATGGTAAATACATGTTGTCGATGATTGAAAATGCAACAAATAAGCTACGGTTACTAATTGATGGACTACTTGATTATAGCCGTAGTCAAACTGTTATTACTGAAAATAAGACTATAATAAAAACCCGTGAATTAACTGATTATTTAGTTGAATTATTCTCACATGGAAATAATTTAGAGATTAAACTATTGGGTGAACTTAATGAGATTTATGCTAATAAAACTGCTATTGATCAGATTTTGATTAACTTAGTAGCAAATGCTATTAAATACAACGATAAAGAAGTCATTGAGATAAATATTTCCTTTTCAGAACTAGAAACGCATTATGAATGTAAAGTAGAAGATAATGGCGTGGGGATTCCTGAATCACAGTTTGAAAAGATTTTTATTATTTTTGAAGCAGGTGGAAAAAAAGATAGATTTGGAAATACAGGTAATGGTATAGGGCTTGCAACTGTTAAGAAAATGGTACTGATAATGGGTGGAAAAATTCAGGTTGAATCAGAAATAGGTAAAGGCTCAAAAATTATTTTTACTTTTGAGAAATAACTAGAATTAGCAAATTTCATGCAAACTGTATTTTTTGAGAACCAATTCGAATTCAGAAAATGGTTAGAAAAGAATCATTTAACCGAAGCTGAACTAATTGTCGGATTTTATAAGGTTAGTACCGGTAAACCGTCAATGACCTGGTCGGAATCTGTCGATCAGGC
>CAZTDH010000269.1:0-3144 GCA_964612615.1 uncultured Paludibacter sp.
AACTGAACGAAATTCCCGAAAACTATTTCAGAGATGTTGAACAATCAGCTTTTGCTATCCTATCCCGATGCACAGCGTTATCGGTTAGGAGCTAACTACGAACAAATTCCTGTAAACCAATGCCCTTATGCAGTGACAAATTATCAACGCGACGGATTGATGCAGACAGGTGAAAATGGTGGAGCAAGTCCGAATTACCGCCCCAATAGTTTTGACGAGATTGTTGCCGACGAAAGTTACAGGGAACCGTCGATGCACCTGGATCAAATAACTGAGGAGTCGAATGTGGCCGATTGGTTCGACCGCAATCAAAACGACGATGACCATTTTACCCAACCGGGCTTATTGTATCGAAATGCAATGAACGAACAAGACAGGATTCATTTGATAAATAACATTGTAAGTTCAATGAAAGGTATCGTCGGGTATAAAAAAGACGAAATCAGTAACCGTCAGTTGTGCCATTTTTTCCGTGCCGACATACAATTGGGAATGGCTGTAGCAAAAGGTTTGGGCATTGCCATTGACGAAAAGGCTATGAATCATTCAGTTTAAATTTTATATCTGATTCGTTGAAAGGTTGCTTGCATAAAATATATTATAATAAGGAATTATAGTAATATTAATTTATCCACTACAAAATGAAAAAACTTGAAAATAAAACGATATTTATAACCGGAGGATTATCCGGAATAGGAAAAGCCTGTGCTATTGCGGCCGCAAAAGAAGGAGCTAATATTGCGATTGCCGATAGAGAGACTTCCACAAATATTAAAGGAATAGACGATATAAGACTGGTGCAACCCAAGGCCATTTTTATTGAATGCGATGTGTCTGTATATTCTCAGGTAGAAGCTGCCATTCATAAGGTGATAAGTGTATTCGGAAATCTGGATGTGGCACTTAACAATGCCGGCATTGGTGGGAAACCAAGTAAAATTGCTGATATGGAAGAACAGGCCTGGCTTAAAGTAATTAGTGTTGATTTGACAGGAGTGTTCTATTGCATGAAGCATGAGCTGATTCAAATGGCAAAACAGCAAAAGGGAGTTATTGTAAATATTTCTTCAATTTCAGGGTCAGTGGGTTACGCTAAATCAGCACATTATGTTGCTGCCAAACATGGTATTTTAGGACTTACACAAACTGCAGCACTCGAATATGCTACAGAGGGAATTCGGATTAATGCAATTTGTCCCGGTTTTATTGAAACGCCTTTACTCAATAAGTTGGATCTTAATAATAATGCTGAACGAAAGCAAGTAATTGTTGATGCACATCCAATGAAACGCTTAGGAACATCAGAAGAAATTGCAAAAGGCTTTATTTTTCTTGCTTCAGACGATAGTTCGTTTGTAACAGGAACAACGCTCAACATAGATGGTGGTTATTTAGCTCAATAATAAATCAATATAAATTTGAAAATCATGGATAAAACAATAACAGATATCAACCTTCCAATAGCCCGTGCAGAGTATATTGAAGTGGAACCAAATGTACGACTTCATGTGACTGATGCCGGCAACGGAAAAGCCATCGTACTTATTCCCGGTTGGCCACTGAGTGACGAAATGTACGAATACCAATATACCGATCTGATAAATCATAACTTTCGGGTTATCGGCATCACTTTGCGTGGTTTTGGTAAATCGGACAAGCCTTACGGAGATTACGATTATGATGTTCATGCCCTGGATATTAAACGGGTGTTGGATCAGTTGGAAATTGAAGATGCTACCTTGTGTGGTTTCTCAATGGGTGGTGCTATTGCCGCCATGTACGTTTCATTGTATGGTACCATGCGTGTTACCAAGTTAGTGTTAGCCGGTGCGGCTACGCCATGTTGGACGCAGCGGGAAGATTTTCCTTACAATTTACTCAAACGTGACGTGGATGATTTAATCGAATTAAATAATTCAGACCGGCCAAAGTTATTGTCAAATTTTGCAAAGATATTCTCTGCCACTAAAACATCTTTAAACAAAGGAATTGGCAGTTGGCTGACTGCCATTAATCTAAGCGCATCGTCGTATGCCACGGGAAAATGCTTGATGGCTTTACGTGATACCGATTTGAGACATGATTTGAAAAAGATTGAAATTCCGACCCTAATTATGCATGGAAAGAAAGACAAAATATGTTCTTTCGATTTGGCTAAACAAACAAAAAAACTAATTCAGAATGCACATCTGGTTGCATTTGAAAAAAGCGGTCATAGTCTGTTTCTGGAGGAAACAAAGAAGTTTAATGCAGTATTAATCAAATTTGCTGCCAAATAAACTGAATAGTATTCACTAATATAAAAACAATATGAAAAAGCAAGTAAACAAGAAAAGAGTAGCAGTAATGGCTACCGATGGTTTTGAACAATCAGAATTTAAGAAGCCCATAAAAGCTCTTAATAAAGCAGGAATTTCAGTTGATGTAATATCAATAGAAAAGGGAAAAATAAAGGGTTGGAAAAACACTAAATGGGGAGAAAAATTTAAAGTTGATAAAACTATTGACCAGGCATTATCTTCCGATTATGACATGTTGGTATTGCCGGGTGGTGTGATGAATTCTGATACCCTAAGGACAAACAAATCTGCTGTCCGGTTTGTGACCGATTTTTTTGAACAAAAAAAGCCTATAGCTGCTATTTGTCATGCCGGTTCGATATTAATTGAAACCGGATTATTAAAAGGCAAACAGATGACTTCTTATAAATCCATTAAAACTGATTTAGTTAATGCCGGAGCAGACTGGAAAGATGCAGAAGTAATAATGGATAACAAACTCATTACGAGTAGATGTCCCAAGGATCTTCCGGCTTTTTGCAAAAGCATAGTGGAAGAAATAAAGAAAGTAACTCCTGTCATTTTAGTAGAACAGAAAAAACTGAATAGTTTGGTTCCTGTGAGTGAAATATCGAATTCACAATAATTGAACAAACCCTAAAACCTGACTAATGAGTAAAAATGTATCCGACCAATTGGTAGAAACGCTTGTTGCGGCAGAAATTAAACGAATTTATGCCGTGACCGGCGATTGTCTGAATTATATAAAGAAGCGATCAGCTTTAAATACAATGGCAAGGTCAACCGACAACTAACTCGTTTAAAAACCAAAAAAACATAGTAGATGAGTAACGGGTACCTGCCG
>CAZTDH010000270.1:0-3141 GCA_964612615.1 uncultured Paludibacter sp.
TAAATTTGAATAATCCGAAAAAAAGTGTTTACTTTGCAGACCAAATTCGATTTTTGGAAAAAGTGATTATAAATTCAAAAAAATAAAAAATATTATGTACACGGTTCTCATTATTTTAATTGTTATTGCTTCAATTTTACTTACGTTATTCGTATTGGTTCAAAATTCAAAAGGTGGTGGTTTGGCAGCCGGTTTTTCGTCTTCAAACCAGATTATGGGCGTTCGTAAGACTACTGATTTTGTTGAAAAAGCAACCTGGGGACTTGTTATTGCTGTAGTTGTTATGTCGGTTGCAGCTGTAGGTGTTCACAAACATGAGCGTGTAGCTAATCCAAATGAATCTGAAATAAACAAAGAGCAGGTTCAACATGCCAAACAAACTGATCCGAACGTTGCAGCTCCAAACTTTGGTGAAAATCCGAAAGCTACTCCTGCACAACCGGCAGCTCCTGCAAAAAAATAATTTTTATCACAATATTGGAAAAAGCGTATCAGATTTTTTTGATACGCTTTCTTTTTTTAGTAATTTTAGCCGAAATTTGAAAAACCGGAAATGAATTTTATTACAGTAATCGATTATATTGGCACATTTGCCTTTGCAATCAGTGGAATTCGATTGGCATCTGCAAAACAATTCGATTGGTTTGGAGCATATGTTGTGGGATTGGTAACAGCTATCGGAGGTGGTACAACGCGCGATTTGCTGCTAAATGTAACTCCATTTTGGATGCTGCAACCGTCTTATCTTATTGTTACTGGGTTTGCGTTGCTTTTTGTGATTTTGTTAGGCAAACATCTGATTCGCCTCAACAATACTTTCTTTATTTTCGATGCTATTGGATTAGGTTTATTTGTAGTCGTTGGTATAGAGAAAACACTGGCAGCTCATTTTCCTTTTTGGGTGGCCATTGTGATGGGAATGATTACCGGTTCGGTAGGCGGTATTATACGCGATATTTTGATTAATGAAGTTCCGCTTATTTTCCGAAAAGATATTTACGCATTGGCTTGTGTGGTTGGAGGTTTGGTTTATTATGCTTGCTTCATGTTCAATCTAAACCCCGAAATTACCCAGTTTTTGGCAGCTTTTTCAATTATTCTCACCCGAATTTTGGCAGTTCGGTTTCATATCAGCATTCCGGTGTTGAAAGGGAATGATACCGATTTGCCTACGAAAATTCTATAAAAATATAAAACACTATGCTTCAAATAGATGATACCATTATAAGTCTGGATTTGCTGGACGAGAAATTTGTTTGTGATTTGACTTCATGCAAAGGAATTTGCTGCATTGAAGGCGATGATGGTGCTCCACTCGAACCTGAAGAGGTTAAGATTATTGAGGATTTGTTACCGCTTATTTGGGATGATTTGTCAGATGTTTCAAAAGAAGTGATTAATAAACAGGGAGTTTCGTATATTGATGACGATGGCGAACCGGTTACTTCCATAGTAAATGGCGCAGAATGTGTTTTTACATTTACCGATGCGGATGGAATTTGCAAATGTGCTATTGAAAAAGCATTCCGCGAGGGGAAAACCGATTTCTATAAACCAATTTCCTGTCATTTGTACCCGGTAAGATTACAAAAATATAATGAATATATTGCTGTTAATTATCACCGCTGGAGTGTTTGTAATTGTGCCAGAAAATTAGGCGTAAAATTAAAAGTACCTGTATATCAGTTTTTAAAAGAACCATTGATTCGGAAATTTGGTTCTGACTGGTTTGAACAGTTGGAAATAGCAGATGTTGAATTAAAAAACAGATAATTTTATGGTGGCAAATCGTGTAAAAATAGAGATAATAACTATCGGAGATGAAATTCTGATAGGTCAGATTGTGGATACCAATTCGGCCTGGATGGCTACTGAACTGAATAAATCCGGTTTTGAGCTGGCGCAAATAACATCAGTGCATGATGATGCAAATCATATTATTGAATCTTTGGAACAGGCTTTAAAACGGGCTGAAGTTGTACTTTTTACAGGGGGAATAGGTCCGACTAAAGATGATATAACCAAACAAACCTTATGTAAATATTTTGATACCAAACTAATTTTTGATGAGTCGGTAATTCGTAATATAGAAGAATTGTTTTCTACCCGACCAGGTTTTACAATAAATGAACTAACCAGAGCACAGGCTATGGTTCCCGAGAATTGTACATTAATTCAAAATGTGGTTGGAACAGCACCTGTTACCTGGTTTGAAAAGGATGAAAAAGTTGTTGTTTCGATGCCAGGGGTTCCTTATGAGATGAAAAATGTGATGTCCACGGAAATTATTCCTCGTCTTCAAAAACAATTTAAGACACCGGTATTACTGCATAAAACTATTCAGGTATATGGCTATGGTGAATCTGCTCTGGCAATAATGATTGCAGATTGGGAAAACGAGTTGCCTGATTTTATCAGTCTTGCTTATTTACCAAATTCAAGGATTGTAAAATTACGATTGAGTGGTTTGTTGGATGATGCACTGACATTGGAATTTGCCATGAATCAGCAAATTGACAAACTCACGCAGATTCTTGGTAATGCTATTGTAGCTTTTGAAGATATCTCGATTGAAAAATTGATTGGCAATTTGTTGAAATCGAAAGGTTTGATGGTGGCAACTGCTGAAAGTTGTACCGGAGGAAATATTGCTCATCAATTTACATTAATTCCCGGTAGTTCTGAATTTTTCAAAGGCTCAGTTGTAGCTTATTCCAATGAAGTAAAAACCAATGTTTTGCAGGTTTCTACTGAAGATTTAGAAAAATATGGTGCTGTAAGTCAGGCTGTGGTTGAAAAAATGGCAATTGGCGTTCGCAGGTTGCTAAAGGCTGATGTTTCAATTGCCACTTCAGGAATTGCCGGTCCTACTGGTGGAACAATCGAGAAACCGGTTGGAACTGTTTGGATTTCAGTGAGTTCGGAAACTGTAACTTTGAGTCGTGAATTCCGGTTTGGATCACTTCGCGAACAAAATATAATCAGGTCAACACAGGCTGCATTGTTGATGTTGAAAGAAATAATTTGATTTAAAGTTCAATAAATCAGCATAATAATGTGATTTGTTGTCATAAATGTTGTTTTTGTTGAAATTAATACAAGAAATTATTTGTTCAGGTGAAAAATATAGTGTACTTTTGC
>CAZTDH010000271.1:0-3098 GCA_964612615.1 uncultured Paludibacter sp.
TTATTTTTTATGATCGCTTTTGTAACAGGTTTACCAAGTCCAATGGGCGTTATCGTTGCAAAACAGTTCGGAGCTTCAAATTTTGAATCTCAGTTAGGATTTTTAGGTAACTTTCTGGCTTATGCCTTTATGGGTATTCCTGCAGGTATCATGCTTAAAAAATTCGGGTACAAAACAACAGCTTTAACTGCGGTTGCAGTTGGTTTTGTAGGTGTAGGTGTTCAATTTCTTTCAGGTCAGGTTGGTAGCTTTACCGTTTATCTGGGTGGAGCATTTATTTCAGGTTTCTCAATGTGTATGTTGAATGCAGTTGTAAATCCGATGTTGAATACGCTTGGTGGCGGTGGAAATAAAGGAAACCAACTGATTCAGTTTGGTGGTTCAATCAATTCAATTGGCGCAACAATCACTCCAATTTTAGTTGGTTATCTGATGGGTGCAGCTGCAGGTCGTACGATCGAAAAAGCAAGTCCTGCCCTTTTCATCGCAATGGGAATTTTCGCATTGGCGTTTGTAGTTCTTTCGTTTGTAGACATTCCTGAACCTCACAAAGAAACAGCAGCTGAACGTAAAGTAAAACATGCTCACAGCCCGCTTTCTTTCCGTCACTTTACGTTGGGTGCCGTTGCAATTTTCATTTATGTAGGTATCGAAATCGGTATTCCAAGTACAGCTAATCTGTTTATGACAGCGTCTAAATCTGCATCAAATGCCGGTTTGGGAATTGAGGCTACAACAGCTGGTAGTATTGTTGGTTTATATTGGTTATTAATGTTGGTTGGTCGTCTAACCGGAGCTTCTATCGGTTCAAAAGTTTCGAGTAAAACCATGCTTACTTTTGTATCTACATTAGGTCTTATTTTTATTGCATTGGCTATCTTCAGCCCGGTTTCAATGGTGGTAACAATTCCTTATATTGGCGTTGATGTTCCTATCAGTATTTTATTTTTGGTTCTTTGCGGACTTTGTACTTCTATTATGTGGGGTGGTGTTTTCAACCTCGCTGTCGAAGGTCTTGGAAAATACACAGCTGCTGCTTCCGGAATCTTTATGGTAATGGTTTGCGGTGGAGGTATTGTTCCTCTACTTCAGGGTTGGGTTTCTGACCATTTCGGTTATATCAACAGTTATTGGGTAATGTTTGCCTGTCTGGCTTATATGCTTTACTACGGACTGATTGGTTCAAAAAATGTAAACAAAGATATTCCTGTAGAATAAATACAATTTAAAATATATCAACTTATTATGGAAAAACCCTATGTAATAGGAATGGATATGGGTGGAACCAATACCGTTTTTGGTGTTGTTGACGCTCGTGGAAATGTGATCTCGAAAAGTGCAATCAAAACAGGCTCACACACGGATGTAAATATGTATATTCAGGATTTGTACGACGAATTAATCAAACTGATTGATGCCGCCGGTGGTGCTGATAAATTTAAAGGAATTGGTGTTGGTGCACCTAATGGTAATTATTATACCGGTAACATTGAATTTGCGCCAAATCTTCCCTGGAAAGGTGTAATTCCTTTTGCCAAATTAATGGCTGAGAAATTCGGAATACCTGCAGCTTTGACGAATGATGCCAATGCTGCTGCATTTGGAGAAATGACCTACGGAGCAGCTCATGGCATGAAAAATTTCATTATGATTACACTTGGAACAGGTGTTGGAAGTGGTATCATTATCGATGGTAAAGTGCTTTATGGTCATGATGGTTTTGCGGGTGAGTTAGGTCATGTTACAGCTATCCGAAACAACGGTCGTTTGTGTGGTTGTGGTAAATCAGGCTGTTTGGAAGCTTATGCTTCAGCAACCGGTGTAGCACGTTCTGCTCGCGAAATACTGGAAACAAGTACCAAAGAAAGCCTTCTGCGCAATATTCCGGTCGACAGTATTACTTCGAAAGATGTGTTCGATGCAGCTATCGAAGGTGACGATGTGGCAAAAGAAATTTTCAACTACACCGGTAAGATTTTAGGCGAATGTTTGGCTGATTTCGTCGCATTTAGTGCACCTGAAGCTATCGTTATCTTTGGTGGACTATCAAAAGCAGGCGATTTGATTATGAATCCAATCCGTGAAAATATGGAAAAAAACCTCCTTCCTTTGTGGAAAGGTAAGATCAAACTTTTATTCTCGGATTTAAAAGAAGCTGATGCAGCCGTGTTAGGTGCAAGTGCTTTGGCGTGGGAACTGTAATCAGTTTATAATTTATAGTTTATAGTTTATAAAAAAAACCTTTCTGAAACTTTTCAGAAAGGTTTTTTTATTGTAGAATAAGTTTGAACTGATTTTATCTTGGTTCTTGTATCTTAATGAAAAATATTCAGAAAATTACGGGGTACTGATGTTTCAAAACTTACTACTTCCGTTGAAATGGGGTGGTAAAAAGCCAATAAGCGGGCATGAAGGCCTAATCTGCCAATCGGACTGATTCCTGCACCATATTTTTTATCACCCACAATGGGATGGCCAATGCCCTGCATGTGAACGCGAATCTGGTTCTTGCGACCGGTCTCCAGTTCAATTTCAAGTAAGGAATAGTTTTCGTTCGATTTCACACAGCGGTAATGTGTTATGGCTTGTTGTCCACCATTATCGGTTTCGCTCGAATGAATTTTAAGTGATTTTTCATTTTCAGTAAGCCAGGTTACGATTGTATCTTTTTCCTTTTCCATTTTACCTTCTACCAAGGCCACATAAATGCGTCGGGTAATAATACGATGCCAGTTTTCCTGCAGAATCATCTGCACTTCTTTTGTTTTGGCAAACATAATCACTCCCGAAGTTTCGCGGTCGAGGCGGTGAACCACGTAAATACGATTGCTGGGTGAGCTTTTCTTTACATGTGTTTTCAGGATAGAGAAAGCAGTAGTTTCGTCCGAATCGCCGGTGCTGACAGTCAGTAAACCTTCTTTCTTTTCAACTATAATAAGGTACTGATCTTCAAAAATAATTTTCAGTTTTGGATGCGACAACTCAACATTTCCACGTCCACTGGTTACTGCCACAAGGTCATTGGGTTGTAATGCCAGATTGAATTGTGTTGTCACTTTATTATTCACCATGATCTGACGGTGTGCCAGCAAGGATTT
>CAZTDH010000272.1:0-3087 GCA_964612615.1 uncultured Paludibacter sp.
TATGATTGTCCGTTTGTTCTTCCATTCAATGTCAGCGTTTGTCCTTCACCCTGAGGAACGATCCTATAGGTTTCAGGTTTGAACAGATTCTGAATAGCAAAATTGCTGAATTTCAAACCAATACTTCCTACAATACCTGTTGAACCCCATCCAGCCGAAAACTCTACCTGATCACTACCTTTGGTTTCAAGTTCGTAGTTAATGTTTACCGTTCCGTTTTCAGGATCGGGTTGAATGTCGGGTTTAATTTTTTCAGGATCGAAATGTCCCATTTGAGCTAACTCGCGAAGCGAACGCATAATGGCTTCCTGACTGTACAATTCACCCGGTTTGGTGCGCAATTCACGGCGAACCACATGCTCATAAACACGGCTGTTTCCTTTGATTCCTATTTCATTAATGGTGGCTGGCTTTCCTTCGTACATGCGCATTTCAAAATCAATGGAATCACCATCGATATGTACTTCTACCGGATCAATCTGGAAGAATAAATAACCACGGTTCTGATACAATTTTGCAACTGCATCATCGTCCGATTCCAGTCTGGCCATCAAACTTTTGTGATTATATACGTCACCTTTTTTGATATTTAAAATGGCATTGAGATAATCGTACGGATAAATGGTATTTCCTATCCATTTCATGTTACGATAATAATATTTTTTACCCTCATTTACAGTAATATGAACATCCACCGTTTTCTCGTCGAAGGGAACAACACTATCAGCAGCAATGTAAGCATCACGGTAACCAATTTCGTTGTATTTGTCGATAAGGGCTTTTTTGTCTTTTTCATATTCTTCACGTACAAATTTCTTGGTACGGAAGAAATTAAGAATATTATTGTCGTTTGTTTTTTTCATAACCCTGTTTATCTGGTTATGAGTCAATGCTTTGTTTCCGTAATAAGTTAGTAAATGGATTTTTGTTTTTTGTTTTTTATCCACATTCACTTCCACAATTACGTATCCTGGTTTTGCCGGATCATTTTTCTGATATACATTGACCAATACATTTAAAAATCCTTTTTCTTCCATGTATTTGTCAATCACTTTCTTTGCACGGTCAGAAATATTCGGTGTAATTTGATTGCCTTTTACAATACCAATGCGCAATTCAAGTTCTTCAATTTCAGTTTTCTTCAGTCCTACATATTTAATTTCAGAGACTCTTGGACGTTCTTTTAATGCAATGTTAAGCCAAATTTTGCCATCTTTTATTTTGGTGGCATATATTTTTACATCAGCAAAAAGTCCTTGTTTCCAAAACCGTTTAACCGCATTGGTTATTGCATCACCGGGTACATTAATCTTGTCACCAACTGATAAGCCTGAAAATCCAATTAATACGAAATCTTCATAATTTGCTGCTCCTGTAACGGTTATAGCTTCAATTTCATATTTGGGAGTGGCATTGGAATACTCAATTATTGGTAAGCTGGTTGTGTCTTTTTCTGAGTTGGTTTGAGCTGTTGAGAGTTGACCAAAGAAAAAAAGAAATGTTATTAACGAAAGCAGTTTGTATTGCATAATTTTATTGGGTGTCGCAAGTAAGGGGTTTGTAAATTTTTATTTGCCAAATCGACGTTCTCTGTGTTGAAATTCGATAATTGCCTCATAAAAACTTTCTTGTCTGAATGCCGGCCAATGCGTATTGGTAAAGTATAATTCGGTATAAGCAATTTGCCATAGCAAAAAGTTACTGATACGCACTTCGCCGCTGGTGCGGATAAGCAAATCAGGATCTGGAATATCTTTTGTTGTTAAATTATTGCTAATCAAGTCGTCACAAATGTCATCGACAGTAAGTGTACCGGATTCTATTTCTTTGCTAATATTTTTCAGGGCATTGGTTATTTCCCAACGCGAAGAGTAGCTCAAGGCGAGCACCAAAGCCAATCCGGTATTTTTAGAAGTTTGATTTATACAACGTTTTAGCTTTTCTTCGGCATTTCCGGGTAGTCTGCTTAAATCGCCAATTGCCATCAAACGGATATTGTTTTTGTTGAGTGTAGGAGTTTCTTTCTCAATGGTATCAATCAATAGCTCCATAAGTGCATCAATTTCGTATTGTGGTCGACTCCAATTCTCGGTTGAAAAAGTATAAAGTGTCAGGTATTCAATTCCTATCTCCGCAGCAACTTCTGTAATCTCACGAACCGAAGTAACTCCGTGCTGATGACCAATAATACGGTCAAAACCACGTTCGGCAGCCCAACGGCCATTACCATCCATAATAATGGCAATGTGTTTCGGTAGGTTAGAAATATCTATTTTGTCTTTAAGTGATGACATCTTTATTTAATTTAAGCAGCATTAATCCTCCTGATGGAGATTCATGCAGTTACATTCTTTTTTCCAAATATCGAAACTAACTCCAATTGTTAAGCTGGATATGAAATCATTGTTGAAAATATTCAATCCATTAAGATTGTTCATATTATTATACTTTGCAACTCCTTCTATATTATCAGCTAACAATAACCTATTCGACCATTGCAAATTCAAATTCAGCCTGTTACCTAGCTTTAGTTTCATTCCCAACCCAAATACGAAACTTGGATTTGTCATATTTACCGCCTGGTAATCATAATTCATTAATCCAACCCCGGCTAATAAATAGGGTGAATATATTTTGCTAAAACGCTTGTAGGGGTCTTGTTCTAAATCAAAAAAGTTATATTCTCCTACTATATCAGCGGCAAAAGCCTGATTTTCAATTCCGCTTCCGGCAATTACAGTGCTTATTAATTCACCTTTAAAAGCTATTCGATTGTCTATTTTGTATCGAAAAAAGCCTCCTAAAGCCGATTTAATATTTTGATAATCAAAAAATGTACTGCTGGCATCACCAATGTAATACGAAGCACCTCCAATTATACCTATCTCAGCTTTATAATCATTTTTGTCGCTTTTTTCTTGTCCAAAAACAGGGAATGTAATAAAAGCTAAAATACTCAAAATCAATAATCTAATTAGTCTGAATTTCATGTTGTTTCAATGATCAAATGTAATCAGATTATAAAACGGATATTTTTTGTTTTAATTTTATCATTCTATTTAAAAAGCAGCAACAAAAGTAATGATA
>CAZTDH010000273.1:0-3063 GCA_964612615.1 uncultured Paludibacter sp.
CGTCAAGCAACTTTTCGGCAATCCATTCGGGCAACTGATTTTTCAGGCAATCGGCAATCAGTAACTTACCAAGCACTGCACCACTGCCTTCGTCGCCCAGAATATAGCCCAGAGGCGATACATTCTGTACAATTTCATTGCCATCGTAATAACATGAATTTGAACCTGTTCCGAGTATGCAGGCAATTCCTTTATCCTGTTGAAAAAGCGAACGGGCAGCTGCCAGTAAGTCGCTCTGAATTTCAATCATCGCATTGCTAAAGAACCGCACTAAGGCCTGACTGACCAGCAATTTCTTTTCGGGAAACGAGCAACCAGCACCGTAGAAAAAAATCTGCTCAATACTGCTTTCGTGCAATTCAGGCATAAGTTGCGAATCGAGCAAAGCAATAATTTCAAGCTCATTCTGATAAAATGGATTGATTCCGTCGGTGAAAATCTCACTAACTACTTTTCCTTTATCTACAAGACACCAATGGGTTTTGGTTGAGCCACTATCAGCAATTAATATCATATTTTTCTTTATTTAAACTAAGAAGTACAAAGATAGAATATATTTCAGCAATTTTCAACACGAAGTCACAAAGCCACAAAGTTTCAAAAAAATATCTTTGCCTTGTGTCTTCGTGTCTTTGTGATTATTTAAAAATTTAGTCGTATTTTTGTTATCCGAAAACAACTATTCAACCAATATGAAACAAATCAATTGCTTTTTAGCCTGCAGCAACCTAACTGAAACCACCAAAACGGTAGAACAAATTAACCAATCTTCGCTTGTTCAGGCTATTTATATACTTGTAAATAAAGACCAAAACATACAAATCGACGGTTGCACAACACTGAAAATTGACTCACTGCAAAGTTCGGAAACCATTCGGAAAATAGCGGAAAAATCAGATGCGACGTATTCCCTGATTTACACAAAAAACAGTACGCTGGAACTCGGACAATTTGCGTTGGAACGCTTTTTTCGTATTGCAGAAGACACACAGGCCGGATTGGTTTACTCAGATTACTACGAAATAAAAGACAGCGTTCGTTCCAATTATCCGGTGATTGATTATCAGGAAGGTTCGTTGCGCGACGATTTCAATTTTGGTTCTGTATTATTTTATAATGCTGCCAATTTGAAAAAAGTCGTTAAAGATACAACCATTAGCTATCAGTTTGCCGGGCTTTATAACCTTCGGTTGAAAGTTTCGCAACAAGCTGAACTGGTTCATATCAACGAATATTTGTATGCCGAAGTAGAAACCGATACCCGAAAAAGTGGTGAAAAACAGTTCGATTATGTTGACCCCCGCAACCGTGCCGTGCAGATAGAAATGGAAACAGCATGTACCGACCATCTGAAGCAAATTGGAGCTTATCTTGCACCAAGATTCAACGAAATAGCATTCAACGAAAGTAATTTTCCGGTGGAAGCTTCGGTGATTATTCCTATTCGAAACCGTGTAAAAACTGTGGAAGATGCCATTAAATCAGTCTTGATACAGAAAACCAACTTCAATTTCAACCTGATTATTGTGGATAATTTTTCAACTGATGGTACTTCGGAATTGATTCAGAAATATGCCATAAAGGACAGACGGGTAATCCACATTATCCCTAAGCGCAACGATTTGGGTATTGGCGGTTGCTGGAACGAAGGCGTGCATTCCGACCAATGCGGAAAATTTGCCATCCAACTCGACAGCGACGATGTGTATCAGAACGATAACACTCTACAAATCATGGTTGACGCTTTCTACGAACAAAACTGCGCCATGGTAATTGGCTCGTACACCATGACCAACTTTGCCATGGAAACCATTCTACCCGGACTGATTGACCATAAAGAATGGACACCCGAAAATGGTAGAAACAATGCGCTTCGAATAAATGGACTTGGTGCGCCCCGCGCATTCTATACACCTGTTTTGCGAGATATAAAAGTGCCAAATACCAGTTATGGTGAAGATTATGCGCTTGGCCTTCGCATCAGTCGTGAGTACCAAATCGGACGTGTTTATGAATCGGTTTACCTTTGCCGTCGCTGGGACGAGAACTCCGACGCTTCGCTGGACGTGGTAAAAATGAATGGTCATAATATGTATAAAGATAAAATACGGACGGTGGAATTAAAGGCGAGGATAAAAATATTGTCCTAGCCCCTAAAACTACAATGATTTTTTCTTATTTTTGTCAATATGATTATTTCAAAAAAGAATAAATAAATCAAATCTGAACTACCTTTTAGGATTGGGAGTTCTATTTAAATTATCAGTTTATGACTTTAAATCGCCGCGTATTTCTCTATTTCTTTGGCATCTTCTTTTTGATGTTTGCCATTATCAGTTTCTTTCAATATGAAAGGGAGAAGGAATTCCGTACTGACCAACTCGACCAGCAATTATCGACCTATAATTTCAGTATTAATCGGTTTATAGAAGAGCGTAATCCAAACTGGGATATGCTTTCAGATTATGTCAAATTATTCCCAGACAGCACCTTACGTGTTACTGTTATAGATTCAATTGGCGATGTCACATTCGATTCATTCGTAAAAAAAGGAACTAAACTTGAAAATCACGCCAACCGACCAGAAATACAAATGGCGAACTACAACCCGAACGGAAAAGCCATCCGCCATTCAGTTTCCACCGGAAAAGAGTATTATTATCTGGCACATCGTTTCCAAAAAGGATATGTTCGAAGTGCATTGCCTTACAATGTGAGCCTAATTAATACGCTGAAAGCCAATACATTTTTTCTCTATTTCATGCTTTTGGTATTGATTGCTGCCGGTATTGTTCTGTATTTTATTTCCCGAAATTTCACCAAATCGATTGATCGACTGCGTTTTTTCATTCAAAAAGCTGAAAAAGAAGAGTATTTCAACACAGATATAGAATTTCCGAATGACGAGCTTGGTGAAATAAGCAAAAACATTGTGAAACTGTATAAATTGCAGCTCGAAACCAAAGAACAACTGAATAAAGAGCGCGAGAAACTGATTAAACACCTGCAGATTTCACAGGAAGGACTGGCTATTTTTTCGACTGAGAAAAAGGAAATTCTGGC
>CAZTDH010000274.1:0-3057 GCA_964612615.1 uncultured Paludibacter sp.
ATCCATGTACTGGTACGATTTTGAAACATCAGCTTTATATGGACAATCTTTGTAAAACTGATTGTATTCAATAAATTTTATCGAGCGTAATCTGGCCTCATAACTCCAGAGTTCGGAAAGAATATCTCGCACTTTTATTGCCTGTTTGTATTGTGCTGTAGCAGGAAATTCAGCCAGATTGATCCCTTTTTTCAAAACAGAATCCGGAAAACATCCTATTAATTGTCCATCAATCAGTAAATTATACTTTCCCGATTGAAGCATTGGGAGCTTTAGTATTTCCTGATTCAATGCAGTGTTGAAAGGAATCAGTTTCAGTGCATCCATCTGTGCAGCAACCATCGGGAAAGGAAGTGCATTTTCTTTTACCGAAAAACTCCAATTTTTTGAATCATTCTTCAGCGAGCTAATTTCACAGTTTTTACTCCGTTTATTGCTGGTTTTACTATCTTTTTCAATATCAATGTACGAAACAACAGCAGGCATTCCGGTCGATTTCAAAAATTGATATGCCATAATTAAATGACCCACGGAACCCGGATGGACTCTGTCATTACCGATAATGGTTGCTTTGGGGTTTTGTTTTTGAATATCCAGATTCAGATTATTCATCAATGTCCAGTAATCCACAATTGGTAATTTATATTGCTGCGCCAGTATTTCTATAAAATCAGCACATGCTTTCAGGGCATCATTCACTCCAAGATTGTTAGCTGCGGCAATAGTGGCGGTTTGGTCGTAAATACTGGGTTTCTGGAGGATAACTTTTATGTTCTTCGACAAAAAGACCTGAACAATTTTTTCCAGATTGACTTTGTATTTTGCAATTGCTTCCTGTCTCAATCGCAAGGTATCAGCATTAAAACTTGGTTTTGAAGCATACAGCCCGCGTTGAACATCATTCATCCCAATCATTATCACCACCTGCGTTGGTTTATGAATGAGAATATCATCGTCCATTCGGTTCAGAATGCCCTGAGTTACATCTCCGGCAACACCACAATTAAAGAAACTGACTTGCTGATTCGGAAAGCGGGTCATTTGAAATAGGGAAATATTGTGGTGAAACTCTCCACTGTGCGTGATGCTGTTTCCTACAAAACAAACTCTGTCTCCGTCTTTAAAGAAAGGGGTTTCTTGTGCTGATAGATAACTAACTATGAAAGAGAATAATAAGAATGCTATTTGCTTTTTCATTGAAAAAAATTATTTGTTGATTTTCACGTCTTTCACCTGACTTCCCGAACAGTTAGTTAAATCCATCGGCAAACCGTTGATTGCTTTAAGTTTTAGGTTTCCCAACACAAAATCGGAACAATTATTGAATTGCAACAAGGCAGAGGGTTTACCATCAATACCCACACCGGGCAGGAGAATGTCGAAAGCATTGGAATTGCCGTTGATGGTGCCACCACCTTTAACGCTGAAATTTTTTGCATCGCGTGCACAAATCAACCCGCTAAATTTTCCGTCAACGGTCTTATAATCATTGGGATATGGAGAGCCAAACAAAACCGTGGCAGTGTCCAATTGCAGGGTTACATTATCTTTCAGCATAATCGCCCCAATGGTATATCTGCCAGCACCAAACAGGACTGTACCACCTCCTTTTTTTGCACAAAAATCAATGGCTTTCTGAACATAAGCGGTCAACATACGCGATTCGTTAGCCAGCCAGCGCAAATCATTTGCCGGGGTTCCGGCGGGAGCAATCAGCTTCCGGTATGGCAGGTAATTTGACGGCAAAATGGTTTTCGGTTTATCCACATGACCCGATTTTCGACAGCCCGGACCGGGTTTTCCATCTCCTAAATCAGCAGCTTCCGATTGTGCCAGTTTTTCCAATCTTGCTACAATATCAGGATGCTGAGCTGCCACATTATTTTTTTCGCTTTGGTCTGTTTTAAGGTTGTACAATTCTGGTGTTTTCAGAAAATGACCATCTTCCTCTTTACGAATAAGTTTCCAGTCGCCTTCACGAATTGCTTCAAGGTCATAGTTGAGGTAATAATTAAAGTGAGTTCGAGGTGCTTTGGCATTGGCTTCTCCCGAAAGTTGTGTCCATAGGTTTACGCCATCAATTTTGCGGTCGGTGGGCATTTTTCCACCCGCCAGCTTTACAAGTGTGGGTAAAATATCCATGTTTGAAGTAATGGCATCACAACTTGTACCGGCTTTAATTTTGCCAGGCCACCAAGCAATGGTCGGTACACGCAGACCACCTTCGTAAACGGTGTGTTTAACTCCACGGAATGGCAAATTACTTCCACCTTTTTGGCTACGACCCTGCATTGGGAAAGGTGAACCGTTATCGGAAGTAAAAATCACCATGGTATTTTCGTCCAACCCTTCTTTTCGTAAAGCATTCAACACTTCGCCAACACTCCAATCTGTCTCTTCCACCCAATCGGCCAGTTCGCCATTTCCCGTACGCCCACTAAATTTTTTTGAAGGATGAAATGGTACATGCACTGCATTATGAGCCAGATACAAAAAGAACGGACGATTCTTGTTTTCGTGAATAAACCGAACAGATTCTTTGGTATAATCTTCAATCAAAGCTTCCTGCTCATCAGTTTTTACCTGTTTCAACACTTTGTTATTCCGCAAAAGTGGTAATGGCGGCATGGGTTCATTCTGACGCGGGTCGGATGTTGCCTCACATTGGGATTTTCCACCATCTTCACGCGGACTCATATCGTTGGAGTACGGCAAACCATAATAATAGTCAAAACCATGACGATTGGGCATAAATTCAGGTGCATCACCTAAATGCCACTTGCCAATGCAAGCTGTTTTATAACCCTGAGTTTTCAGCAATTCAGCCACCGTTAGTTCATTCGGATTTATTCCTTTCTTATCTGCAGGCATAAAAACGCCTTCGGGCATACCGGCACGGATAGGATAACTTCCGGTCATTAATGCCATGCGCGAAGGTGAACTTATGGGACAAGCATAAAAACTAGTCATCATCATTCCTTCGGCAGCCATTTTATCTAAGTTAGGCGTTCTTTGGGTAGTTGCACCGAATGGTCCAATATCACAATAACCCATATC
>CAZTDH010000275.1:0-3055 GCA_964612615.1 uncultured Paludibacter sp.
GTTTTATTTTTTCAAAAGCTTCTGTATTCCCTGCATTTCGTTAGTTTGAACTTTTACATAATAAATACCTTGTGACAGATTCAGGTTTTCTAAATGAATCGTTTCAGTCTGCATTCCTGTGTTATCTACCTGCTTTTCCGATTTATACAACTCAATTCCAGTCAGGTTGTACAATGTGATATTTAATTTTGCAATCGTCGAAACGCTGAATTTCAATGTCACATCTGTTGTGGCAGGATTTGGTGATAAAGTAAGTGACAAAGCGCTATTCTGTAACTGATTTTCTATGCCTGTTGTTACATTAGGGGGAGTCAGGTATTGATTGAAAAAATTATAAACGGTGGTTAACGATGCACTGGTTTGAGGAACTGCATGACCTGTGCCATAGTTAGTTATAACCGACGTTGGAACGCTTAGTGCATCTAATTTGGCTTTGAACTGCACAATCTGATCCTGATAATAGGCTGCATCGTCGGTGTTATAGAAAAAGATAACCGGTGCTGTGGCATTTGTATGAGCCAGATAAGCAGAACCCTGTGATTGCCAGAGAGCCAGATTACTCGCCATAGCACCCCATGCCAACGGACAATTGGTGGTAAGGTTGCCAACGGTGCCACTTTCTGCAGCAGTTGAGATTAATGTATAATCGAAAATACCCGAACCAAGACCAGCTACCTGCACATCGTCGGAAGTGCCAATGTACAATCCGGCATTTTCAAAGTTAGCCACAGTCCGGTCGCCTACAGCCATTGAACCGGCAGTTGAGCCGCGTGAAAATCCAAAGATGCCTATTTTACCGGATAAACCTAATCCTGTTCCTAAAGCCCGCAATGTGCGAACCGCTGATTTTACTTTCTGTGCAGCGTCGGGATTTGTTTCGTACGCTCCATAAGTTTTATTAGCTCCTCCAACAGGTTTACCGCCTCCCCAGGTACAATACTTTGGATGATCGGCAATAGCCCAGGCAATACCGTTAGCTGGTGCGCCTTCGAGAAATGAATCATTAAAACCGGCCAGCGTATTTCCCAGATTCAGCCGTTGATCTTTATACACATCGGTGAGTTTTGCCAACGTACCATCATAATTGGGATAGCTGTTGCTGTATGAAAATGACAACACAACAGGTACTGCAACTGAAGAATTTGCCGGATAAATGATATCCATGTGTAATGAATCACCTACTGTGTAATGCGTATCAACATTATATACTGTCGGATCGTCTTTGAAGTAGGATACGTCGCGTGCAATGCGGTAACCTTCGAACAGAATATACGATTTGTATTTGGAGCAGGTGCTTAGTCCGCAAAATGAACCTGCATTTAGTGCTGTATTTATTGCAATAATATCTGCATTGATTGTTGGACTAACAGCTTTTGTATTGTTAGCATAATTCAGCTCAATAACGCGGTAGCCTTTGGACAGCAACCAGGCCACATCCGTGGCATTGGTGTTTTGTCCTATTTTCTTTAACCCGAGATTTTCGAGATAGACAACTGTGACATAACTTCCGGCAAAATCCCTGACCGGTGTGGAAGGGTCGGTTGTGTTGTAAACAATACTTCCTCCGGTTACTGTGCTGGTCCAGTTGCCGGTTGCGGCTTGTAACGTAAGGGTTATGGATAGCAGAACTAAAACTGATAATATTGATTGCAAACCTGAATAAAACCCTTTGCTTAAATCACACTTCATAGTAATACAGTTGCTTAATTTTCTGATTTTATCATGACGTGTATTTTAGTCTGTCGTACTCGTTTAGCTGCGTTTTTCGACACGCAATTTAACTACTTTTGATTATACTCAAAAATGCTATCCCATACTTCATCTATTCTGACCAGCGCCTTGTCTAACGAAAGAACTTCCCATTTCCCATTTGATTCTATACCCAAACCAATATTTTTTAATTTATATAATGCATCTTCCACATCAAAATCGAGGTCGGTATTTAATTCGGTTTTAAACCACGATTCAATCTTATTATCAAGTTCTTCAGCCGTTAAAGGGCTCTCGCTTCGGTTTAGAAACGAGTAGGCCAAAATGGTTTCCTTAAGCTCTTCCTCCTCCGATGAGTTTAGTAGTGAATAAAATGCACCGCTGTTATTTCCCAGATTTTTAAAGTACAAACTGTCCGAAAGCATTTTGGAGTATTTTATTTTCTTGTTCACAAAACTGTTATACTGACGGAACAGATAGCCACCCAATATGCCCAATGCAATTAAACCCTGCGTAAGTGAAGTTTTGCTATTCAATAAATCTATCGACTCGCCCGATTTGTAAGCCCCATACATGGCCACTAATGCGGGAACTACTTTGGTGCTTAATAGCGAAATGCCACCACCTAATCCCGGTATCCAGAACAGCAATTTATCGGTTGTCGACATTTGCGGTACTGCATTCGGAAATATAGTTTCAAGATCGTTTTTCGGAACACGTTTGAAAACTTTCAACACAATACAGCCCGGATCAAACGGCAAGGTATTTAGCCTTGTTTTTTTCTCATTAAAATAGTTTGCATCCTTGTAATTCAGATAAATCATTACCCGGTCGTAGTATTCAAACTCTATTTCTTTTTTCCAAAAAAAGAATTTACGTACACTTTCGCTGGTTTTGTGATGGCCCCGCACATACAATCCATAATCTTTAAAATCATTAAAGTCGATGGCAAGATTTAGTCCTATCAAGTCGGAACTTTTAAACGCTTCATCCAATGTTTGCTGACCAACCAAGCTGTAATTGCCACGCTCAAGCACTTTAAGAAGTGTTTGTTTGAAAACAGAAAAATCACTTTTAGCCATAAATCCTGCCCGTTCACCAGCACTTAAATCGGGATCGAATAAAGCGTAATTAAGTTTCAACTTGCGGATAAGGTCAAACGCTTCGTAGTGAAAATAATGCTCGAGTATATCAAATAGTTTTTTGAAGTCCTCCGATTCCTGTTTGTGTGCGGTATATTTCGCCAGTTGTTGTTCGAGTAAGAATTCCTTATCAAACGGAATGTACTGTTCCCGGTTCATTATTTGGTTGGTTAAGTTGGTAATTATTAGGTATCATACAAGTT
>CAZTDH010000276.1:0-3052 GCA_964612615.1 uncultured Paludibacter sp.
GGACGTCTTTACAATTGGTATGCAGTGTCCGATAGCCGTAATTTAGCTCCTGCTGGTTGGCATGTTGCTACAAGTGCAGATTGGACTGCTTTACAGGATTATTTAATTGCAAATGGATACAATTATGATGGTTCTAAGGTGGGTAATAAAATTGCAAAATCATTATCGGCAAACACCGATTGGTATACTGGAGGTACAACCGTTGGTTCCATCGGAAATGATTTATCGAAAAACAATAAAACCGGTTTCACGGCTTTGCCAAGTGGATATAGAATCGATAACGGTTCATTTGCCAATGTGACATTTCATGCATTTTGGTGGACAACCACTGAATCAAGTTCAACAAATGCTGTTTACTGTTATCTTCATTTCTCAGACCCGACATTAACAATTTATCCGTCGTCAAAAAAATGGGGACGTTCAGTTCGTTGTGTGAAAGATTGATGCGTTGTTACAAAAACTTTTCAAATCCGACATTCCCTTTGTCAGTGCAGTGAATTTCCAAACATAGTTCGAATTATATTATCACTTTGAAGAAAAATCATGAAACTAATTACTCTTATTTTTATATTTATTTCGGGGATTCAATTTGCTCTTACAAGCCAGAACCAGGCAATAAAAGTTACTTGTGAACGAAACGGGAATAACGGGTATAATTTTTCGTATACCAAAGATACTGAAGGAAGTTACGTTGTTATTGTAAAAATAAATGAAGCTAACAATTTATCTCAAACTGAATTTAAAGAGGTAGTAAGTGGTCATGCCGGTCATCTTTTCTCTGTCAGTTTGTTAGAAAGGAACAGGGATTTTGGTTTCTCAACATATTCAACTTCTTATTTCAGGGGCTTTCCAAATCCCAAAATTGACACATCATTTGTTTATGCATTACCATTTCGAAAGGGTTCATCTATATCGGTATCTAACTTAACCGACCTGAGAGAAAAGTATTTTGGCGATACTCCGTCACGTAAAATGAAATCATTTGAGTTTTCATCAATCGATCGGGATACGGTAGGTGCCATCAGAAAAGGAATTGTAGTTTCGGTAACTGATAAGTACGAAATGGACACAACAATAGGTGTAAGCTATACAAGTCATGTAAATTCAATTCTAATCGAACATCCGGATGGTACTTTGGCCTCCTACTCCGGTTTCAAAAAAGGGAGTATTTTCGTAGAGGAGGGACAAACGGTATTGCCTTTCACTCCACTGGGTATATTGGCGCATTATGATGTTTCCAAAAAACACCAATTGCGATTAAGTGTGTCTTTTTTAGCTGATACCAATAACGACTATCAGGATGATAATGCCACTAAAAAAAACAAGCGATATTACGAATATATAAATCCATATTTCCTTACCGATAAGGGCGTTTGTCATGTTCAGGGAGGTAAAAAATACAGTGTGGGAGTAAGTAATTTTGTTGTTGAACGTGAAATGACTAAAAAAGAACTGAAAGCAGTTGGCAAAAAAAGCAAGACTGAAAATAATCTTACCAAACTATTTGACAAGAAGAATGAGATACAAAAAGATACGCTATACTTTGACACCAATAGCAATGAACTTCCCTCAAAGGAAAATGCAAGTCTGTTTTCAGTAAGATGGACAGACCCTGCAAATGAACACCGGAAAATTATCAACACATTTTATCTAACGGGTAAACTTAAAGAAGAGTTTTTTCAGATTGATAATCCTACGTTTGACTTTAAAAAACCGCCTCGTTGGTATTCCAAAGATAAAGGCACAGGTCATTCGTGGTATATGCACGGCATGCGACGAGTGTGGTATGAGACCGGACAACTGAGACGCGAAGTGGAGTTTCAAAATGGCAATATCAACGGTAGGCTTATCACTTATTGGGACAACGGACAGTTAAAGCGAACGAACCGTGATAGTTTGGGGAATACAATTCCCGTAAAATGTTTTGATAGAACAGGGAAAGAAGTTGCCGTTTATCCATTTGCAACTACAGGGAAATTTGATGAAGGTAAAACAACTATCAATGATTACTTAAGAGAACATGTCATTTATCCGAAAGAAGCACTCGAAAAATCGATTGAAGGCTCTGTAGAGCTTGTGGTTAATATAGAACCCGATGGAACTGTAGGTAATGCCCGAACCATAAAGAGTGACCACCCGTTGTTTGAAGCTGAATTGAAACGTGTATTGAAATCGATGCCGAAATGGAGTTCGGGCACCTACGATGGTGAACCTGTTTCTTATATTTCTTCTGCAAGATACACTTTCAAATTACCGGCAATAAAAATAGACTGGTTATCGAAAGTGAGTAAGCAGGATACTACTTTTTATGATAATGCGGGTAAGATTGTACAAGCAATACGCTATTGCGACAATTATGAGATTTTATCTCCCGATCCTGTTGACACGCTGAAAGCAATTGAACGGGTTTACTCGTTTAACGGAAAATTAAGATCGGAAAAGTATTTTTTGAAAGCAAATCTTAAAGATATTAATAAAGATTCATTAGCAAATCTACTCTATCCAAAAGCATTGCCAAAAGAAATTAATAAAGTTATCCGGAAGATTGAAGGAAGATATCGTGAATGGTATGAAAACGGACAATTGAGTAAAGATTTTTATGTAGAAAATGGAAAAAAGAATGGAAAGTTGAATTTTTATTGGGCAAATGCCAAACCAAGACGTACCGATGAGTATACTAATGGAGTTTTGATATCAGGAGAGTGTTTCGACAATAAAGGCAAGGTTATTCCTTATTTCGAAGCAGATAATCCTGCCACTTATCCTGGTGGAAAAGAAGCGATGATAGCATATTTGAGTTCGCATTTGCATTATCCAAAAAATGCAATAAAAAATAATATACAGGGAAATGTAGTTGTAAAATTCGAGGTAAATAACAGTGGAAGGGTTAGCAGAACCTGGATTAATAAAAGTATTGATAAAGAGCTGGATGCCGAAGCAGTAGTATTGATTTGTAAAATGCCGCAATGGTTGCCGGAGTTTTGCAATGGTGAACCTGTTTCAAGCATTCAAAAAGTAGCGATTAATTTCACTTTGAAATGAATAAGCAGAG
>CAZTDH010000277.1:0-3037 GCA_964612615.1 uncultured Paludibacter sp.
CTGACCCGTATGCACGAAGAAGATCCAACCTGGGTGGTGGAACAATCTAAAGAGTTGAAACAAACAATTTTATATGGTCAGGGAGAATTCCACCTGCGCACTCTGAAATGGCGTGTTGAGCACAACGATAAAATAATGATTGAATATAAGGAACCAAAAATTCCATACCGCGAAACCATTACCAAGAATGCACGTGCCGATTACCGTCACAAAAAACAATCAGGTGGTTCGGGTCAGTTTGGTGAAGTTCACATGATTATTGAGCCCTACTACGAAGGTATGCCTGCCCCTGAAATGTTCAGGTTTAATGGGCAGGAATTCAAAATCAGTAACCGTGACACACAGGTTATTGATTTGGATTGGGGTGGTAAATTAGTTCTTATCAATAGTATTGTGGGTGGTTCTATCGATGCACGTTTCGTTCCTGCTATTCTGAAAGGAATTATGGATCGCATTGAACAAGGTCCGCTTACCGGTTCGTATGCCCGCGACGTGCGTGTGATTGTGTATGACGGGAAAATGCACCCGGTTGATTCAAATGAAATCTCTTTCCGTTTGGCAGGTCGACACGCATTCTCTGCTGCATTTAAAGATGCCGGACCAAAATTGCTTGAACCGGTTTACGATGTGGTTGTTCAGACACCATCCGACCGACTGGGTGATATAATGAGTGATTTACAAGGTCGCCGTGCAATTATTATGGGTATGGAAAGTGAAAAAGGGTACGAAAAACTATCGGCTAAAATTCCATTGAAAGAATTGGGCAGTTATTCCACCACACTTAGTTCACTTACAGGGGGACGTGCTTCATTCAGCATGAAATTCGCCAGTTATGAATTAGTTCCAATGGATATTCAGGATAAATTGCTCAAAGAATACGAAGCAACCAAAAAAGAAGAGGAATAAAACACACGATTTTTTGCCTTTCAAAATCAATAAAAGCAGTTGCACGGAAACGGGTAGCTGCTTTTTTAATTACTTTTTGCTGACAGCAATAACCACGTAATAACTATTGTATTGAAAAGTATTATTTACAGAAGGGTAGGGCAGAAGATTAATTAATTTGTATCTGATTTCTCCGATAATCGTATCATTCCTGAATGCTGTATTAGTATTCAAACTGAATTGATGATTATTACCCGTTTCTGTGAGATTGAATCTTGCTCTTGCATTACCAGCCCATATACATTCGACTCCTAAAGGACATCTTGACTCATTGGTAATTGAATCGAGTTGAAGAACAAACTTGTATTTATCGTTCAACACCTTTTGTTTGACATATATAAACATGGTGTCGTTTGATGTTATCTTAACTTCCACCCGATTTTCTAGACTACAACCGTGGAACAACAAACAGAAAATGAATGCCAATGTAATTAGTGATGTTGATTTCATTCTCGGAAGTTTTCTATTATAGATGAATAAAAAACGGAAAACGTTGCATCAAGTTCTGAAACAAAACTGAGGGAATGACTTTGAATCATTCCCTCAGCTGTAATTAAGAAGTATAGTTTCTATAAATTCAATGCCATTCTCAAGGCTTTATAACCAGCCGGACTGGTTTTAATTTGTTGTCCGTTTTTCAGTGTAAGTAACTGATTTTGTTTTTCATACAATTCGATACGCGAAATCATTTCCACGTTTACAATCACTGAGCGATGCACCCTTACAAATTGATTTTCAGTCAAGTGTTCTTCAAAATACTTCATGGTTTGCTCTTTCAGGTACTTCCCATCGCGGGTATAAATCTGAACATAGTCGCCATCAGCCTGCAGATAAAGTATGTCAGATACTAACACAACATGAATTTTAGTGCCTGATTTTACGGCTATGCGCTCCAACAATTCAGACTCCTGAATTCTTTTGGGTTTTATTTCTGCTGGAACTATGGGGACTTCCTGAATTTCATTAAGGGAAATTGAATCGGACAAATTATTTTTAAAATGCTTAACAATAATTATATAAATCAATAATCCAATAAAAGCCCTGAGAGCTAACACCGGAATAAAAAGCATTGCTAACTCATTTCCGAAAATGAGAAAAAACAGTCCGTAACCGACACCCAACCAAATTGTGAGACTCAACAATGCCATGGCTATCTGATTCACCAATTGCTGATAAAGTGTAAGTGCCGAAAAATTTCCAAATTTTACTACGCTCCACAATATCAACCCGATTCCGGAAAAAATGGCAGCATGAATTACCGAATCAACTACCAATATCCAGACAGGTATTGTTACAACTGAAATGAGAGCTACAGTTTGCAGCAGGGCATATACTATCCATAGCAGGAAGTATTGCGTAGTTTTAGCCGTATTTTCTAAGAATGGATGCATTATAGTTATCAGTTGACAGATATCAGTTGACAAATTTTCCCGGTTTGCAAAGGAGCAAAGTCCGGCAAATCATTAACCATTTATCATTAGTTTCTTAGTTCTCCTCCACCAAATACACACGAGCCGGTAATAATAAGTTTACGCGTTTTGTCTGTTGGTTCTTTAGGCATGCGGTTGTCCTGAAATCCTCCAAATACGGCATCCAAATGTGTTTCAACATACCAATCGGCAGGTACATAAATGGTAATTCCACCAAATACAGCGTTAATTTCCAAACAGGTATTACCTTCGGGCAGGTTTGTACGACGTAAATCGAGTGTGATGCCCCCAAACACAGCATTCATGTCACCACCTTTAAATTCCGGATCAAGCACAATGTGATCACCGCTACCGAAAACACTGTTTTTCGAAAACCCTTCACCGGTCCAGTTTGATCGATTATGGTGTCGGTAATGACGATATTCACGGTGGTGGTGTTTATGCTGCCATTCATTATTCCATTCATTCCAGCCCCATTTTGGTCCGAAAATTTTTCCCAGAATGATTAAAACACCGGCTAGAATAAGCAATAGAGGCCAGTAAATGTGGGTGAATTCTCCATTAATTCCCGGGAAATACAATGGATAAGCATCGATAATGCGCGGCATAATAAAAAAGCTTCCAATCATAATCAATATAGTTCCTGAAAACGGATGCCGTTT
>CAZTDH010000278.1:0-3031 GCA_964612615.1 uncultured Paludibacter sp.
ATGCTAAACTGATTTCAGGTGTATTACGCTACGGAATGCCTATCGATCAGGTTATAAAACTGGTTTCGGGCCTACAACTTGACAACGAATCCATTAATACCTGGAAAGTGGGTGTTGAACGTGCATTGAAGAAATACATTCCTGATGGAACTCAAATCAACGAACAGGCTTGCCCAAGTTGCAAGCAACATACGTTGGTATATCAGGAAGGTTGCTTAACCTGCAAAAGTTGTGGATATTCTAAATGTGGTTGATACAAATTCAATTTAAATAAAAAAAAAACGAGGTCATAAGCCTCGTTTTTTTGTTTAATTCCAAAGTGATGAAAAAGTCTTCTTTCCTTTCAGATAATAATTGAGAACAATACTTTTGGGCAAAATTTCAGTTGGATTATCAGTTGTCGAATAAAGATTATTTTCTTTCCTTTTCTCTACAAACTCAGGCAACATCCTTTTATAATCTTTTCGGGCTTTAAATACGCTGAACGCATTTTGTGGTTTTCCCGTTATAAAAAACTGTAATGCAGCTGCATAGTCAAATATAAATCGCCAAAATAAAATCTTTTTCAATGCTTTTACATGCAAATTTTTATAAAGCATTAATAAATTATTTCTGAAATTCAGATAGATTTTATGGGGACTTTCTACGTTCAATGTTCCTCCACCAATATGAAAAACAGTACATTCAGGAATGCAAACAATTCTGTACCCTCGGCTTTTAAGTCTCCAGCACATATCTATTTCCTCCATGTGTGCAAAAAACTCATCATCCAACCCTCCTACTTGCCAGTATGCGGCTGAACGTGCAACCATACATGCACCGGTAGCCCAAAAAACATCTATTACTGTATCGTATTGACCAAGATCTTCCTCAGCAAAACCTAACACACGACCTCTGCAAAAAGGAAATCCGAACTTGTCGATATACCCACCTGCAGCTCCGGCATGTTCAAATCGTGTTCTGTTGTAATACGATAATATTTTAGGTTGACATGCAGCAACATCTTCATGTTCAACCATATAATTTATCATTGGCTCAAGCCAGTGCGATGTAACTTCAACATCAGAATTCAACAAGACATAGTAATCAGCCTCAATTAGAGTTAATGCTTTATTATAACCATCGGCAAAACCATAATTTTTGTCGAGAACAATGGTTCTAACCGAAGGAAATTGCTCTTTCAACACCGACAACGATGAGTCAGTTGAAGCATTGTCGGCTACAATGATTTCAGTATCAGGATTGGTTGTATATTTAATTAAAAGGGGTAAAAACTGTTGCAAGTATTTTTCTCCGTTCCAATTCAAGATTACTACAGCGGTTTGCATCAATTGATTATTAATGAATTAGTTGCGTTGATATTTCCATCGTCTGTGCGACCAGAGCCAGAATTGAGGAGAATTTTGAATCCGTTTTTCCAGTAATTGCATATATTTCTCGGTAATTTCAAACTCTTTATTTTTTGTTGGCTCTAAAGAAATCGGAATGTATTCACAGTGGTAATAGCCTCTTTTTTTGCGCGTTATATCAGCATAAAAAACAGGATAATCAAATTTCACTGCCAATTGCTCAGTACCGGTAAGTGTGGCCGTATCCTGATTCAAGAACTGAGTCCAGAAGAAATTTGCACCCGATCCGGTTGGAGTCTGATCAGAAATCATCCAAAAATTGCCGGGTTTTTCTTCTTTTTTTAATCGAAACATAATCCGAAGCAGTTCTTTTTTTTCAATTAATTCAGCACCGAATTTCGAACGCAGCGAATACATTAATTTATCAAAATGCTGACTCGTTTGCTTCATATAAACTGGATTTGAAGCTTGTTCGCCCGGCATAAAAAGTGGAAAACCCAAGGTCCATTCCCAATTTCCATAATGGGCAGTCATAATCATAACACTTTTTCCAAGGGCATATTGCTCAAGAATACCTTCAACATTTCCATAGGTCATTCTCCGTCTCATTTCACTTTCGCTAAAATGCATTTCCTTCATGGTTTCCATAAATAAATCACAAAAAAAACGATAAAACTTACGTTCTATTTTCAATACTTCTTTCTCTGATTTTTCAGGAAATGATCTTCGGATATTTGTGTGAACTACCTTTTTTCTATATCCAACCACATAATATACAATTGGATACAAAAAATCAGAAAGTAAATATAACAACCAAAACGGAAGCAGGGTAATCAGCCAAACTGAAGCATAAATAAGATAATACATGAACCGGAAATAAAAGAATTTACAGATGCAAAAAACACCAAGTAATCGGAAAATTTTCCTGGTGTTTTTTGTGCTATTTTAAAACCTAAAAAGAACGTTCTTAGTCTTCATCTTCACGATAAATGCCCAGAGATTTTCCATATTCATATTCTCCATCCAGGATGAGTTGAATATCGTCTTCACTTAAAGCCATTTTATCCTTTTTCGAACATTTCAATATAAATTTGAACATTTCTTCTTCGTCAATGCTCGCTTCTTCGGTCGAATCTTCGTCGATCAACCCATTCTCATCATAATATTCATAAACTACATCCAAAACATATTCGATTTTCTCGTCGTTAATACGTTCTTTCGCATCTGCCGGTAATGAGCTGATAATAAATTTAACAGCGTCGTCTTCATCATATACCAATAAATCGTCTTCCTGTGCTTTCATAATGTATGTGTTTTAAAATTTTTAAGCTATTGAATTTTATTTAAGTTCAAAGATATATTAATTTTGCTATACCTCATTAAAATATCATGATTTTTTGAGATAAAATTATAAACATTTGATATTGAATTGCAAAAAAAAGAGATTCTAACACTTAAGTCAGAATCTCTTTCATTTGAGAGCGGAAGACGGGACTCAAACCCGCGACCCTCAGCTTGGAAGGCTAATGCTCTATCAACTGAGCTACTTCCGCAATTCATTTACCATTTTTTAATTTACAATGTACTATTTGAATTGTAAATTGTAAATGTTTAAATAGTAAATTTGATAGTGGGCAGTGAAGGATTCGAACCTCCGAAGTCGAAAGACAGCTGAGTTACAG
>CAZTDH010000279.1:0-3026 GCA_964612615.1 uncultured Paludibacter sp.
GTTCTGAATTTATAGTTAATGATGAAATTCGTTCCAGTAAAATTAAAGACCGGCATGGCAGAAGTTACTGAATCCTGTGATGCAGGTGTGGTAGCAATATGCGTAATCTTCATAATGTTATTGGACGTGTTATCGGGGTCAGCATCAAAACTCAGACTTCCATTCAACGGTCGCTGTTCAATCCAGTTATTTTTAAAGGTAAAATTATCCGAATAAAGTAAAGGAGTAGATCCTGAACTAGCCGGTGTACCTATAATTTTCAGGTTTCGCACCTGCAAAACCTCTCCTAATAATGCCCTGAAATCAATAGAATTAAGTATGAAATTATAGCCTGTTGCCTGTAAACTCAAGTCAACAATCTGTGTTAAAGTTCCTGCTCCATCGTCAACAATAAATGTAGCAGTTGTACTTGAAGCCGTTTTTTTGTACTTGATGGTCATAGTGTGCCATACATTGGGAGTAGTAGTAATATACTTTGCACCGCTGGTACCTGTAGTAGCTTCGCCCGAAAATCGTAAATCAATGCCATTATCTCTGGCAACCTGTATTCTACTTGGTGTTGTTCCCAACAAAGCCTGAAAACCCATCATAGATGAATTAAAATCAAACTGAACCTGAACCGAGTCAGATGCAAATAGAGTGTAAGGTAATGTAGATTTTCTGCCAACTGTTGTTGTTCCAGTAGTATTGGCCGTAAGGGTCATCACATTGTTACTGAATGTAGCCGTACCACCGCTGTATGATAGTGCCCAGTTTGACTGGAACGAAAAATCATCCGAATAAAGGGTTTGCTGTGCATTGATCATTGTTGATAAGCACAATGTAAATAATACGAATAATAGAGTAATGTTTTTTTTCATGGTGATTTTTGTTTATTTGGATATTTATAATTTGCTATTGACCTTTCTTCGGTTCTTCATGATACAAAAATAAGGTGGAATAAACGGGAACACTTATAAAATTGTACTTTTATACTGTTCTAATTGTTTAGTTTATGCTACTAATTGTAAAAAACCTATTATTCAACAACTTAACCTGACCATCACCTACATTCCATTCGCAGGTATCGGTTATTTCTCTTCCATTAACTGTCGCTTTCACCACAATTCTGTTTTTACCGGTGCTCAGATTAATATTCTGCCACGTAATTGTAGAAAATTTATCCGGTGATTTCGCTCCCTTACTCACCCCATTTACAAATAGTTCTGTTTTTCCGGAATTACTGAAAACTAACACGTTTACCACTGAGCCTGTCCTTCTAAGGTTTCGTGTATCACAGATATGCAAGGTTGGTAGCTTTGTATTCCAGTTCGCCTTATAAAAATAAAAAGCATCTTTTTTGTTTTTTCGGTCGAAGGTAACCAATCCTTTGTCATTAATTCCCGGACGATCGCCTTCGTTGCGGTGTGCAGCCCCGAAATCAAACATATTCCAGATAAAGGTTCCCCACAAATAGGGTCGTTGCGAGAGTACTTTCCAGTTTTCAATGTGGTAGTAGGTTTGCCAGTTTTCAGGATGCCAGGGACTTGTGGGCGAACTCTTTTTCAACGAATCCTGCTGTTGGTAAATACTGGCACCTGCACCATATTCGCTGATTCCAATTTTGAAACCTGGATTTTCTTTGTGAGTTTTGTCCAGCCAGGTTCCCAAACAATCGGGCATACCTTCGTACCAGCCATCGTAGCGGTTCCAGGCAATTAAATCGGTAATTTTGTTGATGTTGCCTTCAATATTACTTGCCGAGGTGGTGATGCGGGTTGGGTCTTCGGTATGTGCCAGTTTATTTAATTCAGTAATATAATCAAACGGACTATCCCCCACTTCCTTCAACTCATTGAAAAGTCCCCAAAAGCAGATGGATGGATGGTTGTAATTCTGTCGTATCATTTCCTTCAATTGTTCCCGACCGTTAGCTTTGAATGATTCCTGATTGATAAAGCCCTGATCGGTATATCCACCGGGTCCCACAAATGGAATTTCACTCCAAGCCACAAAACCATACTGATCCAACAAATCATAAAAATAAGGAGCGTGTGGATAATGCGGCAAGCGAATTGCATTGACTCCCATTTCAAGCATCAATCCCATATCTTCATCGTGTTGCGATTTGGTGAGGGCATTACCAATTTCTGCTCTATCCTGATGCCGGCAAACTCCTTTTAGTTGGTAGGGTTTCCCGTTCAATACAAAACCTTTGGTTGCATTCACCGAATAAGTTCGTAATCCAAGAGGCTGAACAACTTTATCTGTTTCCTTATTATCAATAACCAACGAAACCTCCACCTGATACATAAAAGGAGATGATTCGCCATTCCATAAGGTTGGATTTTTAAAATTCAACGGAAAAGTTACATCAATATCTTTATTGTCCGGATTTATAACAAGGACTTTATTTTCCTGAATAATCGTTTTATTGTCCTGTTTTACTTTCAATTGGAGAATAACATTTTTCTTTGAAACTGATTGATTAGAAAGAAGAATCCGGGCTTGTACAAGTGCTTCGGTCGCCGAAACTTTTTCCTGTTTCAGATAAACACCGGGTGATGCATAATCAAGTGGTGAGATACAGATATCATCGGTCAGCATTAAATAGACATCCCGATAAATACCACCGTAGAAATTAAAATCACCGACAAGAGGCATAACCTCCAGTTGTTCGGCATTATTTACACGAACCCAAAGAGTATTATTTTCTCCGTATTTCAGAGTATTGGTCAGTTCAAACACAAATGCAGTATAACCGCCCCGATGCTCACCAACATATTTTCCGTTGACAAGTAGATTGGTAATCGTGTTGGCGCCTTCAAAACGGATAAAAATACGTTTACCTTTCCATTCGTTGGGTACGAAAATAGATTTTTCGTAATTTCCGATTCCTCTTTTATAGTCTGGTTTCCCTGACAATGCATCCTGTGCATTCCAGGTATGTGGAAGGTTAACACGCACACCCACTTTCTGAGTTACATTGTGTGAAAAACGAAATGTCCAGTCATCGTTGAAATTAATCATCGTCCTTTCAGCCCGAA
>CAZTDH010000280.1:0-3009 GCA_964612615.1 uncultured Paludibacter sp.
TTGAAAATGGGGTCATATAAAGCATTTGAGTCTTTATACGATGAATATTTTGATTTGCTATACGGATATGTTTTTGGTATGATCCGGTCACATTCTCAGGCAAAGGAAATAGTACAGGATACTTTTATTAAAGTGTGGTTACACAGGTCTAAAATAGATACTGACTTGTCGTTTAAAGCATGGCTATATAAAATTGCAAAGAATCAACTACTGAATGATATTAAGAAGAATTTCTCTGACCCGGTATTTGAAGACTACCTGGTTCACTGTGAAAACCATAATCTTACGACCCAACCTGATCATGAATTTGATATGGAGCTTTTCAGAATAGCATTAGTTAAAGCAAAACAAAAATTATCACCCCGTCAGATTCAGGTATTTGAAATGTGTAAAGAAGAAGGATTGTCTGCTACAGAGGTAGCGCAGAAATTAAATATTACGGAAGCTTCGGTTTATAATTACCTTTCACAGTCTTTATCAACATTAAGAAATGAAATGAAGGAGTTGTCGTTTTTGTTCTTCATTTTCTTTATGATGTCATAGTTAACTTACACAATGAATTTTAAATGAGGCTCTCCGCTTAAATAAAATTGCTTTTTTCTACTAATTGATAACCGTAAAACAAAAATGTTTTGCGGTTATTCGTTTTTATGTTATATAACATACAAAACCACCAATGAGATTTTTAATTACGAATTGTATTACTATCAAACATCCACAAATTATGGAAACTAAGGAATTATCAGCATTGCTTAAAAAGCAATTGTACGGCACAATTAAACAACAGGAATTTGTTCGGTTACGTGAACTTGTATACTCACTTGATGAACAAATTTTGGACGAATGTCTATATCAGGTATGGGAAGAATATACTCCAATAGGGAAACGAAATATTTTGTCATTTGAAGCTGTAAAAGAAAACCTGAAACGAATTATACAACCACGGAAACAAGTACAAGAAAATGTAGCTGAAGATGAGAGTGTTAATGAATTAAAAACTGCAGCATTTAATTATTATTTAAAAAGAGTTGCAGCTATTTTGATTTTACCATTAATGGTCGGAATTGCAGCCTATTATATCACGAAACGATCAACTATTAATGATTTAGCAACTAACGAATATAGTATTGAAACTGCCAATGGTGAACGCACCCGTGTAGTTTTACCTGATGGTACGAAGGTACTTATTAGTGCTAATACAAGTTTTACCTATCCGGCCACTTTTGGCACAAAAAACAGAGAAGTTAAACTTATAGGTGAGGCCTATTTTGAAGTAACTCATAATGCAGATCTTCCCTTTATAGTGAGGTCTAAAGAAGTGAATGTACAGGTTTTGGGAACAAAATTTAATGTATTTGCCTATCCTCAGGAAGATTATTTTGAAACAAGTTTAGTAGAAGGGAAAATTCAGGCCTATACAAACAATAATCCTGATGATAAAATTATACTTTCTCCAAATGAAAAACTCCGTTACACGTATGCAAGTGGCACTTTAAAAAAGACTACATCAGATTTACAGGTTGAAACTGCCTGGACAAGAGGAGATTTATACTTTCAATCTGAAGACCTGCATACAGTGTTGCCAAAACTTGAAAGATATTATGGCGTGAAATTCAATATTGATGGTCAACTTCCTGAAAAACAGCTTACAGCATCGTATCACGAAACTGATATAAACGAGATTATGAAAAACCTTTCGATACATTACAAGTTTAGCTATAAGAAAAATGGTGAACTAATTTACCTGAAATTTAAATGAACTATTAAATAACTCATACAGAATAAATTTAAAAATTTTGAATTCATGACCAGAAAAAACACAAAACTATTGAAGGCAACATTATTATTGGTTGCATTTCTAATTATGATTCCTGTTTGTACTGTTGCGCAGAATACCGTAACGTTAAAATTGGAAAACGTAACGTTGACAGACTTCTTTAAGGCTATCGAGAAGAAATCGAATGTCCGTTTTTCTTACTTAAATCAGGATATTGATAATCAAAATGATGTTAGCATTGAAGTAACGAACGAAAGTATTGAATCGATACTTCAAAAGGTACTTTCCAAAAAAGGGTATTCATACCTGCGTACCGGTAATACAATTGCAATTGTAAAAGAAACAGGAAAAAAATCTATAACAGGAAAAAAAATTAACGGCTTGGTAACCGATGAAAAAGGCGACCCAATCATCGGAGCATCAGTAATGCTAAAGGGTGAAAAGACTGGTACTATTACTAATATTAATGGCAATTTTTCAGTTGAGGCAAGCCCTCAATCAACTTTAGTGATTTCCTATATTGGATATCAAGCCAGAGAAATTATAATTGACTCTCAAACTTCATTAAACGTGAAGCTTATTGAAAACAACAGGGCCTTAGATGAAGTGATAGTAGTTGGGTATGGCACAATGAAAAAGAGCGATATTAATGCTGCAATAGTTTCAATTAAACCGGAAGATTTACAAATGAATTCAGCTTCCTCACTAACCCAAACCCTTTCTGGAAAGGCAGCCGGATTAACGGTGTTGGGTGGCAGTGCTCAACCTGGTGGTGGACAGCAAGTTTTGATACGTGGTGCAGCATCTGTTGGAGCTGGAAATGATCCATTGTACGTACTTGATGGATTTCCGGTATCAAATGCAAATATTGATCCCGGAAGTGGTACAAGATATTCACAAGGTGATAGAAATTTCTTAAACACACTTAATCCCAATGATATAGCATCTATAGAAATTTTAAAAGATGCTTCTGCTACAGCAATCTATGGTGCCAGAGGTTGTAATGGTGTTATTTTGATTACAACAAAGCGTGGAAGCAGTGGATTTAAAGTTGACTATACAGGAAATTATTCAGTTCAAACTATTGCCAAACGACCGGTTATGTTGACTGCATCTGAACAGATGTCAGAGACAAATAACTATATGTACGAAGAGTATTTGATGAGATATAAAGCATATCCTTACGGGACAAGGGATGTAAGTACTTTACCCACATTTAAACAAAAATATAC
>CAZTDH010000281.1:0-3009 GCA_964612615.1 uncultured Paludibacter sp.
TTATTATACAGTTTCCGATCAATTAAATTCATAATTATAACTTAATAGTGTAATAAAATACAAAATATTTTAGATCAAACGACATAAACAAAAGCGAATATACAATTCATTCTGAGTTTACTTTCTGTTGTAATTATAAAAAATCAAGATCAACTTGATTTGAAATTGGTCGACTAGTTTGGTTTTTCAAGCTTTTTACTGAAGAAAAGTGGCATTTCACTGAAACAATTATATCATTTTTAATATGAACTCTATATTTGAACAATTTAAGCAATCACAATGTTAATTGTAATAGAAATAGAAAAATAAAAATACAGAGACCATGAAACTGAAAAAAAATATAGCAACAAGCGAAGAAGGTTTTATTTTTAATCCGGGAACAGGTGATTCCTTTTCAGCTAATCCAATCGGAACTGATATAATAGCACAGTTGAAAAAAGAAATTCCTCTTGAAAGTATTGTTGAGACAATTTGTGAAAAATACGATGTGGATAAAAGTCAATTTGTAAAAGATTTGGATGATTTTGAGTCACAACTGAAAGATTATGGTATTTTAGAATAATGATTTATGAAAAATAAAACAAATCATTTTGAGAATCGAAAGATAGTAATTGCTGTAACTGCGCTCAATGCTATCGACAGTCCCGGTCCGGGAGTGGCAGTGATTCGTGCTATTCGTGAATGTGCAGATTTTGATGTTCGTATTATCGGACTATCGTACGAGGCTCTTGAACCGGGGATTTATATGCACGATTTGGTTGATAAGACCTATCAAATTCCCTATCCTTCAGCTGGCACAGATAGTTTACTTGGTCGGTTGATACATATCAATGAAATTGAAAAGCTGGATCTTATCATACCAAATTTCGATGCTGAACTTTTCAACTTTATCAAACTAAGAGATAAATTGAAAGCAATGGGTATAAGTACTTTTCTTCCTGATTTGGATCAATTTGAAGCCCGTGATAAAGTGAAACTTTACGATTTTGGGAAAAAACACGGACTTATTGTTCCTGCCGATAAGGTGATTTTTGAAGCAAAAGACTTAGGAAAAGTTGCTGAGAAAATAGGTTATCCTATGGTGGTGAAAGGCAAATTTTACGATGCAATCATTGCCAACACACTTGAACAAGCTCAAAAAGCATTCTACAAAATTCAGGCAAAATGGGGTTTACCCATTATTGTTCAGGAATTTATAGATGGAACTGAAATAAATATTGCAGCTTTGGGCGATGGAGAAGGAAATACAATCAGCGTTGTTCCAATGCGTAAACTTTACATTACCGACAAAGGAAAAGCATGGGCAGGAATCACCCTTGACGACAGTTCATACATCGACCTTGCCCGGAAGTTTATTAAAGCTACAAAATGGCGTGGTGGATGCGAACTGGAGGTGATGCAAACTGCTGACGGAAAATCGTATATCATGGAAGTTAATCCACGTTTTCCGGCATGGATTTACCTGACTGCTGCAGCTGGTCAAAATCAACCTGCCTCGCTCGTGAAAATGGCATTGGGTGAAAAATTAAAACCATTTACCGAATATGAAGTTGGCAAAATTTTTGTGCGGTATGCATGGGATTTGATTACCAATATTGCTGAATTTCAGAAGATTTCGGGAACAGGAGAACTTTAATTAGTTTATAGTTTATACAAGAAATTACTTAAAAATACTAGCATGGAAAAAATAAGATATGAACGTCCCATTATTCAGAAAATGAATACCGGGCTAATGAATAAATTCGGAACACGCACTGAATACGAACCTGTTACACATATTGAAAGTGTTCCGGTAAAAAGTTTAATAAACGATTACGGTTCGCCGTTGTTTGTGATTTCCGAAAAACAAATTCGCCGGAATTATCAGAATGCAACCCGCATATTTAAAACACGTTACCCCAAAGTGCAGTTTGCCTGGTCGTATAAAACCAACTATATGAACGCCGTTTGTCAGGTTTTTCATCAGGAAGGTTCGTGGGCTGAAGTGGTTTCGGGTTTTGAATACGAAAAAGCACTTGGAAATGGTGTTCCTGGTAATAAAATCATCTTTAACGGACCGGATAAGACTGATGAACAACTCATAAAAGCTGCCCGTAACAATTCGTTGATTCACATTGATCATTACGACGAGCTTTATTCGCTTATTCGCCTGAGTGAAGAAAATAAACTCAAACCCCGTGTTGCTATTCGTATCAATATGGATACTGGCATTTACCCAAAATGGGATCGCTTCGGATTTAATTTCGAAAACGGACAAGCATGGAATGCAATAACTAGAATTATCAACTCTGAGTTTTTGGAACTTGTAGGTTTACATTGCCATATCGGAACGTTTATGCTTTCACCTTCTGCTTATGGTGTTGCTGCAAAAAATCTATGCGAACTGGCATGGAAGATTAAAGAAAAATACAATAAAGTTATTCAATATATTGACCTTGGAGGTGGTTTTCCATCAGCTAACACATTGAAAGGTGCTTATTTGCCCGGTTCGGACACTGTTCCGTCTATCGATCAGTTCGCCGATGCTATTACCGATGTGATTCTGGGCTATGGTTTTAAACACGAGGATTTGCCGCTGTTGATTCTCGAAACCGGACGCGCCCTGATTGATGATGCCGGATATTTGTTGGGAACGGTGTTGGCTTCTAAACGTCTATCGGATGGCCGTCGTGCTACGATTCTTGACTTTGGTGTAAACTCTCTTTTTACAGCATTCTGGTATGATCATAAAATAAGTCCCGCACAAGCATTTGGCAATCATACTGAAGAAATGATTCTGTATGGACCGCTGTGTATGAACATCGATATTGTTCGCGAAAGTATCACCATGCCGTTACTCGAAAAAGGAAATCATTTGGTGGTGCACAAAGTGGGTGCATACAACATGACTCAATGGATGCAGTTCATTACCTTACGTCCCAATATCGTAATGATTGACATGGAGAATAAAACGCATGTTATCAGAAAGGCCGAAACGCTTGAGTATCTGGAACAGAATGAACAAATACC
>CAZTDH010000282.1:0-3004 GCA_964612615.1 uncultured Paludibacter sp.
TTACCATCCAAAAGTCAGAAGTTCTGAAATTGTTTTGACTGGTTTGAGCAGTTAAACGTGGATAGGTTGCAGTAGCTGCTGTAGCATCAGTCCAACGATTCAATACCATTTCGGAATATTTTGTAGTTCCATCCACCCAGTAATATTTATTGGGAGATTCAGTTGAACTCATCATCCAGTTATATCCTAAACGAGTGCTTGCAGTTACGAATAAAGAGAATCCTTTATATGCAATAGAAAAATTTAAGTCAGCACTAACACGTGGTGAAGAATTTCCAATTACAGTTTTATCATTATCATCGATATATCCATTTCCATCCAAATCAGCATAATGAATATCACCTCTTCTTATTGTTCCAAACAATTGATTTGCAGCCGTTGCTTCTGCATCTGTTGCAAATAATCCCAGATTCTTTAGTCCCCTATAACTATCTGTTGGTGTTCCCACCAGATACTGATAAGCATTATTGTGAATTTCGTCACGCTTTACGTATTCAGAAACTGAATACAAGACATTTAATCCAGTTCCCAAAGTTACTTTACCCAACTTTTTCTGATATTTTATAGCAATATCTAATCCTGAGTATGAAGTTTCATTATAGTTTTCGTATGGAACAAATGTTGAAATGAAACCCGGATAATAATTTAACCGTTGTGTAATTTGGTCAGTATAAAGTGTAGAAAAATAACTTGCATCAATATATAAGGACTTATGAAAGAGACTTGTTTCAAATCCTGCATTTAAGTTCTTCATTTTTTCTAATCCTAGATTTGGATTTTCAATTTGAGAAACATAAGTTGAAGCAAAACTATATCCATTTGCGTCGCCAGTTCCAAAACTACTACCGCCGGAATTTAACCCTCTGAATCTGTTATATCCAAAAGAAGATGAAGCATCCGTTTGAAGAATTCCTGCAGTAGCTTTAATTTTTAAATAATCAATCGTTTTATTAGTATTCCAAAATGATGCTTTTGAAACAACCCAACCTAATCCCAACGATGGTGAAAATGCTACACGATGACCGGGAGCCAATTTATCAGAATTAATTAAAGCGCCGGTAAAATCTAAAATGTAACAATTCTTGTAATCATAAGCTACCCTCATCCCAATATGAGCACTTTTATCGTTATGAAGTGAACCTTGTACAGTTGCAAAAGCATAATAGCCCAATAATGATGCTGCTACGTGATGATCAAGACCAAATGTTCTATCATAATCCAATAAAATATTTGTTCCGATAGTTCGTGATAAACTTCCTGCCGAAAGAGTTAACACACCAGTTTTAGAATCAGCATTAATCGTTTTTATAGAACCTATCTTTCCGGTCAAATCATTCCAACTGGGCTCATAAAGGGCATAGGTATTTTGAATGGATTCAGAAAAACTTCCATCTGTATCAAAACTAACATCCCCACGTAATGACAATCCTTTTGTTATACCATTTAGATCAAATATGACTCCGGTATTAAACTGCATACTACTATTATAACTGCGAGAATACCCAGCCAGATTAAACTCACCATAAATATTTTTACCATACGAATTTTTTGAAATCAACGAATTTCCGCCCAGAATGTAGTTATTGTTTACATGAGTTAAAGGGTCAGTTATTGTTGGATTTTCAAATGCATCAGTTGGAAGTAATGGAGCATAATCATTTGGTTTGTATGATGAGGCCATGCTAAAATAATCAGTTCTGAGGCCAGTGCTTGTATTAAATATAAAGGCAGCATCGATGTAGCTTTTTATAGTTGAACTAATATTAAAATCAATATTTCCTCTTACACGTAGTCTGTCAGAACCATTTGCTACTCCATTATTTGCCTTATATAAAACATCAGAATGTTCCCAACCTAAATTGGCATAGTATTTAGCGACATTATTACCACCACTAAATTCTCCTATAAAACGACTTGTACTATAACTTGGGTTTAAAAAGCTTTTATTATAATAATCAAGATCAGGATACCGATAAGGATTAGTTCCGTCGTATTTAGCTATTTCAATTGGATCGTAATCTGGTACTTTAGCAGGATTATCATTAGTTTGTGCTTCATTATATAAAGTCATATAATCTTTTGAATTCAAATACTTAGGCAATGCTATTGGAGTATTTATACCACTTTCGATGGACATTCTAACTACTTTTTTATTAGCTGTACCTCGTTTTGTTTTTACCTGAATAACTCCATTCATTGCCTGACTTCCATACAAAAGAGCTGAATTTACATCTTTCAAAATAGTTATTGATTCTATTTCTTCCGGCTGTAGTGTAGATGCATCTCTGGGTAAACCATCTACAATAACTAAAGCATCTCCTAACCCTAATAAATTGTACCCACTTTTAATTCCTGCACCATAGGTATCTAATATATTTTGAAACCTGGATACATTATCCTGCATTAAAATTTCAGTGGGTTTTATGTCTGTTACATTCCCTACTGACAATCCTTTTTTTACATTTTTAAATGCCATATTAAGGTTATCATTACTTCCTAACAAATAATCATTTTTTGATAAAATAACTTTCTGTTCACCAATTATGGAATTAACGGTTACTGAATTATATCCATTTGCCTCAACCAAATAATAAGAATCGACATTTACTTGCATAGAAAATGCACCTTTTTCATCGGTACTTGTTTCAATAGCACCTTGATTCCCATAAATTTTGGCATTTGATATTGGATTACCTTCTGTGTCCTTAACAAATCCAGTTACTGTAATAGTTGCTTTAGTTGCTATTTTTTTTTGTGACCAAATCAGTTCTTGTGATCCGATAAATAAAATTGTAACAATTAGTAGCAAAGACTTATATTTTGAAATTTTCATCATATTCATTTCGTATTAAGATTATTGAATCAATTTTGAATTTTTACCAACCAGGGTTTTGAGAAAAAGCTGAGTACAATTGTGTTTGAGAGTCTTTAATCGGCATCCAATAATGTTTCTTTTCGAATATTTTCTTAGCAAAAGATCTCACTTTGAAATAGGTATGCCCTG
>CAZTDH010000283.1:0-2994 GCA_964612615.1 uncultured Paludibacter sp.
TACCATTTGAGCGGCAAACGGGATTCGAACCCGCGACCCTCAGCTTGGGAAGCTGATGCTCTACCAACTGAGCTACTGCCGCATTTCATGATACGATTGCAAAGATAAATATTTTCTGATTATTAATTCTGTGATTTCTTTGCCAATTTTTTCAATTCTGCTGGTTTTTGCTCCAGTAATGGTATTTGCTCATAATCCCACGTTTCTTCAAAATCCCAGTTTGCTTTCAAAGTCATTTTCTTGGGGTAGTAATATACCTGCTCAGGTTGTTTTCTGACAGTAAAATCACCTGTATCCCATATACCATTGCCGTTTTCGTCAATAAACAATCGCATATAATAATCACCGGGACGTAAATACTGAAATAATGTTCCTTTTTCGAGTGCAGGTTTAGAAGCAATAACTACATCTTTGGTATCAAGAATCTGAAAAACAACTTTTGGATTGAACTTTGGCAACATCATTTTCACACTCGAATACTCATCCAACGAACGTATCTTGAAATCCGTTTTCATAGCATTACTTGTTCGGTCGTAAATGCTTTTGAATGCGGCAGAGTCAATTTTAAGCTGATAACTTTTCTCCGGCATCCACTTGTAATCAATCGCAAAGCTGATTTTAGTTGAATCAACCTGCCGCCATTTAAACGGAATTTGCTTGTAGGTAGTATCTATTTTCTGTAGCAGCTTGATTTTCGAAACATCAATTGTTGCCAACGGTGCTTCAAAACTCAATACAATTGGATTAAACACATCAAAAGCGGCGGCAATATTCGTATTGAACTTCAATGGTTCTTTTTTAACAGCAGTTGTGGTTTTCTTCGCTTTCGTGTTTATCCGGAGTTTCCTCATCGCCACATTAATGGTATCAGTTGCCGGTTTCAGATTAAACACCGAATCCGATTTCAGATAGCTCATTCGGAATTGTAGCGTGTCCATTTTCCAAACTGTTGAATCTGTTATCCAATATGTAAGACTATCATTGTGTTGACTTTTCTGAAGAATAAATTTTTTGTCCCAATTAAAATTCATTGCTGTCAGTTCAGGTAGTTTTGCAGCCGGAGCATTGAAAAATAAACTGAAAACAAAGGGTTCTTTCCGCTCATACTTCACAAAATACTGACGCTTTTTATTTTCTTTGAATAAGCGAAGCATCAGGTTATCGGGCAAATAGCGCGTTCCCATATAGGTATGAATACTGTCAACAGTAGTAGAATCTTTCCACACCGTATCTCTCATTTGTTCCATCCGGGAAGTAGGAGTAATCATCGAATCACACAAAGCCAGATTTTCACCCGGCTGAAAGAAATAGTCGTGATTGGCATCTCCCAATGCAAATATTTTATACTTGCCCTTTTTCATATTACTAATGCTAAACCTACCTGTTTCGTCGGTACGGCCAATGCGAAGAAATGGTTTTTTGAAAAATACAGAATCTTCCGTTTCCCGATAAATTCCAACAATAATTCCAGCGAGCGGATTCAGGTCTTCTGCATTTATTACCGTTCCCGAAATCTTCATTGTATCAATCTGATTACCGGTGGAAAATGAAAACAGATAGTTTTTGATTGCATTTTTTTCGTTCAAATCCACAATACCATTTCCAAAATTGATAGAATAAGTGGTGCTGTCAAGCAGATTTTCATTAAAATTCACGACAATGCTTTTACCATAGGATTTTACATCGGGTGGTTTTTGCTGAGGCGGCGAAATGATAATGTTTTCATTGGGTTTTTCAATGGAAACCATCTCGTCGAACAAAATCTCAATCTGTTTCTTTTTGAAGTTCAGCGACCCATTCACAGGGCTAGATTTCATCACCTTGGGTGGTGTAGTATCTTTTGGTCCTCCGGTTGGTCCTGAACCACGATTGGCACAAGCATAAACCAGAAAGCTGATGGCAAAAACGATTAACGCTATTTTTATTTTTGATTTCATTCTTTGATGTTCTTTCAAAATCAGTTGTGTTGCAAAGTTAGCACTTTATGTCCTATTCGACAGCGTAAACATTTTTTTTCGTCGCAATACTGCTTTTTTAATTGCAATAAAGCCTGTGAATCGTAAGCAGAATGGGATGACAATCCTATATTTTGCCAGTTTGTGACTATTGAATTGCGTTCGGAAGGAATTTGCTCCAAAATTTGTACAGCTTTGTCTTTCAGCTCTTCATCATTTTTATGACTGGCATAACAAAACAAAAATGGTACAACGGTATTAATTAAAATACTATTTACAGACTGAACGCCTAACTTCTTCTCTTTCAATCGGCTTTCGTCTGAAAACAAATAGTGATTTTTCCAAAAGTCTGCTGGTTCACAGGCAAATAGTTGTTTCAGGTAATCAAGGTTTGGATGCTCTACAATTTTGGAAAACAGCTTGGAAGAGGAATGAATCAAAGCTGCAAATTGTGCAATACGAATATGTGGAAAATTATCAGGTCGAAGACGTAATAATTTCCATTGCGAACCATTAATTGGATTCAAATCAAACTTCAGCCGGAGGAAGTTATATTCTCTTTTTAGCTCAACAGTATACGAATCAGTTTCATTTTGAGTCAATAATCCGGCCTGACCAAAAAGCAAAGCCTCCAACTGAAATAAATTGTCTTTGTGTTTTCCCAAAACTGAAACAGGCAATGATTTTGCCAAACTCTCAAATGCCTGACTGTTTGTTCCAAAACCAAAACTGCGTGCCAAAATGATATAGAAAGCTTCTTCCCAATGTTGATTATTGTCGGCTAATAAACTTTCAATCGTATTCATTTTTTGTTCCAAGCGCTCAGTGAGCAAAGCATTTTTCCAGCTTTGTATAAAAAAAGAAGGAACAAGGTTTATTTTATCTGCACATGGAATCCATTTCGATGTACTGAACAGTTGCTCGTAATTATCTTCAATTTGCTGGGGGAAAGTAAGCTCTAGTTGAGGAATATTCTCGCCATCAGCTCTGTACACTTCGCAATCTGCTTTATGCACCACATGCAAAATCACATTATTGT
>CAZTDH010000284.1:0-2967 GCA_964612615.1 uncultured Paludibacter sp.
TTTAAAAGGTTATGAAATTTGGGTTCAAATACGCTTCAAATTTACATAAATAAATTTGGAATAAATGCTGTTTGTTGTAAAACATTCGGCTGAACTTCAAATTTGAAATTCAGCCGAATGGTATGCCTAAAGGCAAGTTTGGAAACTCGCTTTTAGCACGAAGTAGTGAGGACGCTAGTCCGAACAAGGAAATTACGAATTTAAATAATTCCTTCGTGTAAATCCCAAATTGGGAAACACATTTCATAATCGTTCCAAACAATGTCTCCAAACTCAACGGAATATTTTTTAAACAATTGTTTGTCAAGATATTTCCTTGTCATTGAATTCCTTGCATTTTTCAAAAAAACGGAAAAATCAATTGTTTTCTCAACTCCATCGGAGAATGAAAACCGAATACTATACTCACCAATATATTCTGCATGAATGATTGAAATTACCATAGTTCTACATTCTTTTTGTAATTTTCTCAGGTGGAAATTCAATATTATAAATAAAGAAATCAATCCACTTTCTTATTATATCGTCTCTGTACAATTCAACTATCTTTTTGAACTTTCTTAAGTTTTGAGTATTCAATGGCTTTTTACCCTGAACTTCTTTGATAATAATCTCCTTAAACTTGCCATTCTCAAAAATAATTTCTGCCTTATTCTCTGTGTCTTGATATTTGCCATGAACATGTATTGGTTCATGCTCGTGAGAGTAAAACAAAAAAATCAATCCGAAGTATTCATATAGTTTTGGCATATTCTTATGTTTTGATAACACAAAGATACATACAACTCTCGAAATTGAAACCAAATGCAGCAAAATATCTATCGCATAAAAAAAATCGGCTGACCTTAATTCCTGAACCAACGGTCAACGAAGTTAAATTCAGTAGATTGTTATTTTTATAGGAAAGTTTGGAAACTTGCTTTTAGCGCGAAGTAGTGAGGACGTAACTCCGAACCAGGGGAGAGTTTCCATTTTTTATAAATCTAAAAGGTTATGAAATTTGGGTTCAAATACGCTTCAAATTTACATAAATAAATCAGCAAAAACATCAAATATTTACAAAATTCCGTTGAGATATTCGTAGTACAACTTTAAGTTGTGCTATGAATAAGAAAATTACATCTTTCTCTATTATTATTTCGACCCCAGATACAACAGAAACATCCCAATCAGCACACCAATCATATCGATTAATTTTAATTTGATGTTTTTGTCTTTCATCACGAAAGCGCCATAAAGAAACGGCACCACCACGCCCGAGCGACGAATGGTTGATACCACCGAAATCATGGAATCGGGCAAAGTCAGTGCGTAGAAATATACAAAATCAGCAGTTACCAGAAAGAACGAAATCCAGAAAATTGCCCATTTGAAACTAAAAGGCGTAGTTTTTTTGCGGGTAGGTGCCCATAAAAACAAGGTGATTATTCCCATAATGGCAGCCTGATAGAAAGTATAATAGACCTGAACCGACATCACATCGTAGCGTTTCATCAGGTATTTGTCATACAAACCGCTCAATGCTCCGGTAAGTGTAGCCATCACGATAAACCAAAACCATTTATTGGTTTTCAGTGAGATGCCTTCTTTTTTGCCGGCAATTGAAAAGAGATAGAACGAAAGCAAGGTTATTCCCACACCGGCCGCCTGAAATCCGTTCAGTTTTTCGCCAAAAATAAGCATAGCACCAACGACTGTCCAAACAGGTTGTGTGGCTTTAATGGGCGAAGCAAGCGAAAGTGGCAGATGTTTCAATGCAAAATAGGCAAACAGCCAGGAAGTCAGCACGATGGTAGCTTTCAGTACGAACAGTATATGTGCGTGAAAATCGACCCGCGGCACAAAAAATACCGAACCTTTCAGCGTTTCGGGGAAAAATTCGGATAAAAAAAGGAAGGGAACCAGCGTCAGACACGAAAACAGAATCGAGACAAAAATGACCGGAATAACCGCATTATCTTTTAAAGATACCTTTTTAAAAACTTCGTACGAACCTAACAGAATAGCAGAAACAAAAGCTAAGAATAACCACATCAGGGATTTACAATTTAATCATTTACAATTTACAATTTTGAAAAACGGAATTTGTGGTTTTTTACAGGAATAGATTTTCAGGGTATTGAATATCAACCAGATACAGGCCCTGTGCCGGAACGGAAACGCCGGCTTTGCAGCGGTTTTTGGCTTCGATAACGGCTTTGAATTCGTCGACTGACATTCTGTGACGACCTACTTCGAACAATGTACCTACAACCGCCCGCACCATATTTCGCAAAAAGCGATCGGCTTCGATTGTGAAAATCCACTCACCGTTGCGGCTTGTCCATTCGGCACGGCTAATCACGCAATTATTCGTTTTTACGTCGGTATGCAGTTTGCTGAAGCTTGTAAAATCACGATATTCGAGGAGAACGGATGCGGCCTGATTCATTGCTTCAAAATCCAGCTTATCACTCAAACGCGCAGCATATTCTGTTTTAAAAACATCTTTTTCGGTAACGACGTGATATTCGTAGCGACGCGAAACCGCATCAAAGCGTGCATGTGCATCGGGCTGAACTTCAACAATTTGCTGAATGGCAATATCGCGGGGTAACAGGTTGTTAAGCTTGTTCGTCATATCAAAATCCGCAGGTAATTCAGCTCCCACATCAAAATGAGCTACCATCAGCCGTGCATGAACGCCGGTGTCGGTTCGACCGGCTCCGGTAATTTCGGTTTCGGAACGTAAAACCGTGCTTAAAGCCTTCGTCAGCAATTCCTGAACGGATATTCCGTTGGGCTGAATTTGCCAGCCGTGATAAGCGGTTCCCTTGTAGGAGAGGTATATGAAGTAGCGTTTTTTCACGTTGCAAAGATACAACCATAATTCATAATTCACAATTCATAATTCATAATTATGGGATAGGGATAAATAAAAGAGCAGAATATCAATTAGTTATTCTGCTCTTCGATTTAGAATTTGTG
>CAZTDH010000285.1:0-2963 GCA_964612615.1 uncultured Paludibacter sp.
GATTTCGGGGCAGTTATCTCTAACAAGAATTTTTCCATCGTCTTCACTACTTCATGTGTACTTCCATTAGGATAGTTTACCAAGATAGCAAAAACCAGCGTACGCTCTTTTAGTTCAATGTAGCCGGCGTAACATTTCACGTTTTCAATCGTCCCGCTTTTGGCATGTACTTTTCCTTCCAATGGGGTGTTTACCAACATGGTTGAAAGCGTGCCACGACCACCAGTAACGGGCAGGCTATTATAATAATCAGCTGCATACAGACTTTTTGTTTTCATATAAGTCAGTAAGTCAACGAAGAATTTAGCCGAAACCGCATCGGCAGGCGATAGTCCACAACCGTCGTACTGATACAACTGCTCCATGGGCAGTCCGAGTGCCTTACAATGCGTACGGATTGCCGAAATGGATTCGTTGGTGCTCCCGATGGGGCTAGTTTTAGTGCTGATAAACTTGAAAAGATATTCCGCAAAGTGATTATTGCTTTTCACGTTTGTTTCGGTGATGATGTCTTTCAATGCCGGAGAATAATACTTGTAAATAAGCTTGCTGTTGGCCGGAATGGAGCGAACCACAGCAAAGTCAGTGATTTTTACACCACTTTCGGTAAGCTTTTTATGCAAATGGCGCGCCAGCAACAATGCCGGATTGGGAATGTCGCCTTTTACGGTGAATTCAGCTTTGTTGGCGGGTATTTCGCCATACACGCTGCGGTCAAGCGAATAAGGTGCGCCATAAAAATAGGCTTTGTCGTGGTCTGTACTTGTACTTTTCAGATGATTATCCATTTCCAGTCCGGCAATTTCGGGCTCAACGCGCAGAATCTCGGGTGTGGTACCAATTGCACCCGAGCGGAACACCATGCGGTAGGTATTATCCATATACGAAATGCCGTGAATTCCCGGTGCATAGTAATTCCCTATATCTTCCCATGTCCATTTGGGATTAAGTACCTGATCCTCAAAAATGGTTTCGTCAGCCATGATTCGTCCGGTTATTTTGTTGATGCCGGCTAACTTTATTGCTTGTACCCATCGTGGCAGAAAGTCTTTTTCTCCCAACTTTTCCGAACCTAAAGTTGGGTCACCTCCACCACGAATATACAGATTACCATTCAGGGTGCTGTCCTTGCTGATTGTACCATCAATTTCCAGTCGGGTTTCGAAGCGAAAGTCAGGTCCAAACAGTTCGAGTATGGTGGCAGTGGTTACCAGCTTCATGGTAGAAGCGGGTGTAACCAAATTTCCGGGGCGATATTGATAAAGTGTCTCGTTCGTATTTAGGTCTTTGACCAGCAGGCTGATATTAGCATTTTCCAGCAACGGATTCTGGACAAAAGCATCGACGGGATTGGATGCAAACAAGGATATAAAAGGAAAGAATAGAACAGGAAGAATTGTTTTAAGTTGCATGTTTTTCGGTTTAAAAAAACGTTGTGGCACAAAAGTAAAGAGAAAAAACGATTTGTGGGTAAATGTTGGTGTATAAGGTTGAAATTTTCAATAAAAATCATACTGATTTCATGCTGAATATCTATATTTGCAGAATTGAAAACCAAAGATTTAGCATGAAACACACATTATTTCACACAGTCTTATTGTTGCAATTGTTTTTTCTCCCCTCGTGCGACACAAAAGAAATTATTGCTTCGCAAATCACTTTCAGGGGAATTCCGATGTTTTCTTCTATTATGAAAGATACGGTTATATTTACTGCAGAAAACATCAAATGGTTAAATGGATCAACCGGGGAACTAAGTTTCAGTGATTCGGCTGCGGTGGTCAAAGTGAATGCGTGCCTGAAACTTACTTGCTATGTCGGTGCGGACTCGCTGTTTACTTTCCGCATTACTTCGGATATCATGTCATCCATTGTGAATGATTTGGTGCTGAATCACAACCTGCAGGATGGGAAATATTATTTTGCAGATGGTTATCCGGCACATTTAAGTAGTATCGAAACCAATACCCTAAGGCTTTTAAACTATCAAAAGCGTGAAGCAGCCTGGGCGAAATTCATTACTCAACTCAAGCTGTCAGGGAAATATAAAGAATAAAAAAACGATTTACAATTGCTTTGAGGCAATCGTAAATCGTTTTATAATATCGTAAATTCTTCTCCTATTTGTTCACTCTAAATTGTTGGTTTCCGTTTACAAGGAAATCAACAATTTGTTTCGCTGCAGCAATTCCGGCATTAATATTTGCCTCCGAAGTCTGAGCGCCCATTTTCTTTGGAGTTGTGAAGTAGCGACCAGCTAGTTTCTCTGTCATTTCGGCATTATTTCCCGGTTCAATATCAGTTACATATTTGAAATCGGGACGAGACACCATAAAATCCAAAATCCCCTGTTCGTCAATCACTTCCTTGCGGGCCGTATTTACAAGCACTGCACCTTTAGGCATACGACCAAGCAGGGCAGCATTGATTGATTTTTTGGTTTCGGGAGTTGCAGGAATATGTACAGAAACAATATCGCAAGTTGCATACAATTCTTCGACTGATTTCAGGCATCTCACGCCATCATTTGTCATTACAATTTCAGGGCAATAAGCATCGTAAGCAAACAGTTCCATGCCAAAACCTTTGGCGATGCGAGCTACATTGCGACCCACATTTCCGTAAGCGTGAATACCCAGTTTTTTACCCAACAATTCAGTTCCTGAAGTTCCGTTGTAGAAATTACGAATAGCATAAACGAGCAATCCGAAAACAAGTTCAGCCACAGCATTAGCATTTTGTCCCGGAGTGTTCATCACACAAACTCCGGCAGCTGTAGCAGCTTCCAAATCCACGTTATCGTAACCGGCACCGGCACGAACCACAATTTTCAGCTGTTTGGCTGCAGCAATAACTTCCGCATCAATAATGTCGCTGCGAATAATAATAGCATTAGCATCTGCTACAGCATCAAGCAATTGTTGTTTTTCAGTATATTTTTCGAGCAAAGCAAGTTCAAAACC
>CAZTDH010000286.1:0-2946 GCA_964612615.1 uncultured Paludibacter sp.
AAGCAAACATGAGAGATAAATATCTTATAGAACAGAACAAATATGAATATTGCCTTGTATAAATGACATTATTGTGTGTTTATTGCCTTGTATAAATCGAAAATAATTGCGCTTATTGCCTTGTAAAAACAATAAAGTAATTATCTTTGTAGCCAAAATATCATTAAAAACATTTTGAAATGGCATATTACAAGCGGGATATAGAAGAAGAATTAATTCGTTGGAAGAATGACAATGAAAGACAGCCACTTTTGATAAGAGGCGCCAGACAAGTTGGTAAATCATCGGTGGTTCGGAATTTCAGCAGCCAGTTTAAAAGTTATATAGAAGTGAATTTTGAACAGGATAGTGAAGTAAAAAGCATTTTCGAGGGAAATTTGCGCCCTAAAGCTATTTGTGAACAATTATCTGTTCTTTACGAAACAGCAATTATTCCAGGCGAAACACTTTTGTTTTTCGACGAAATTCAAAGTTGTTTGCCAGCTATTTCTTCCCTGCGTTTTTTTTATGAGCAATATCCCGAATTACATGTTATAGCAGCCGGTTCATTATTGGAATTTGCATTGGCCGAACTTCCGTCCTATGGAGTTGGGCGTGTAAGTTCGTTGTTTCTTTATCCTTTTTCATTTGGCGAGTTTTTACATGCTGCCAATGCCGAACTACTTCGCAAAACCATTGCTGATGCTTCTCCGCAAAAACCATTATCTGATGCCATTCATTCAAAAGCATTGGAGCTGTATAAGCAATTTTTGGTTTTGGGTGGAATGCCTAAAGTTATTTCCAGTTATTTTTCGGGTGGAGACTTATTATCGTGCCAGCGTGTTCTTGACGGTTTGATTTCTGCTTATGAAGATGATTTTGCCAAATATAAAAAGAGGTCTTCACCAACACTTATTCGTATGGTTTTTAGATCAGTGGTAGAACAAAACGGACAGAAATTCGTATTCAATAAAGCTTTGCCAGATGCAAATCATTTGCAAGTGAAAGATGCTCTTGAACTTTTGACTATGGCCGGAATGATACTGCCCATTACTCATAGTGCCGCCAATGGAGTGCCATTAGGAGCTGAAATAAATCCCAAAATGCGGAAATTTATCGTTTTTGATTCAGGGATTTTTCAACGAATTTTGGGCTTGAAACTTTCGGAAGTATTGCTTAAAAATGATTTTGAGTCGATAAACAAAGGTGCTCTTGCCGAGTTGAACGTTGGCTTAGAACTTATAAAATCCGCATCCTGTTATCAACGACAAAATCTTTATTATTGGCATCGCGAAGCCAAGAGTAGTAATGCTGAGGTTGACTATTTAATTCAGGTAGACACTCAAATTTTACCAATAGAAGTAAAAGCTGGAACGAAAGGAAGCATGCAAAGTCTTAGAATCTTTATGGATTTAAAAAAATCCGAAAAGGGTATTCGAATATCTCAGGAGAATTTTTCAACTTACCAAAATATTGAGGTTTATCCTCTGTATGCAGTAGCAAATTTACAAACGGGTCAATAGTTTTATATACAATCTAATGGAAATATCACATTCAATAAACCCCGTTTATCAGGGTATATTGAATGCAAAAGCACAACACTAATTTAATGTGTGATATGAGTGACAAATCATTCATTAAGTTTCAAAAAATCCATAATGAATGATATTTCATTCATTTCTGACACTTAATGACAGAAAATATGTGAAAAGGTATGATTGTTCAGAGCCGTTTGGGTAAAAGTAATTATTTGCGATATATATCGTAAATCGGTATATATCGCAAATAATTACTAACCAGATTGTATGCTTATCAGTTTAGCCCACTTCGGGGCTGGAATATGAGAGTGCATTTCATCCCCCAGTTGCGCTTCACTTACTGGGGGTTTCCGATAGATCGGAATGTTCCATACTCACATTTAGCCACTCTGTGGCAAAGAGAATATTGAAAAAGGTTATCCATGCCCAATCATAAAATAGTTTGTTTTGGAGGGGTCTTTGAGGATAATGTATTTTTCTCGCATGAATTTGATATAGCCTTTAGCGGTGCGCTCTTTTACGTCCAAATATTCTTGCAGCTTATCGGTAAGTTCATGATAGGTGTAGTAGCGTTTTTGAGCGAAGATTGACTTAGCCGTAGCGGTAAGTTCGTTTTCCTTGCGCTTTTCCTTTTCTTCCTTGGTCTTCTCACCCAAATAGATGTGCATTTCTTCATTTTTATCCCATACAAACTGAATAAGTGGGACATCCAACGGACTGCCATCACGGACTTTCAGCACTTTTACAACGGACACTCCGGGTTGGTCATCTTTTTCAATGGAGAGAATGCCGGCGGATTTTCGCTGGAGTTCCGAGCCTAGGTGTCCGCGGAGCTTTAACCCGTTAGGGATAAAGTGCAGCACACAGACAATACAAGTTTGATAGATTCCGGCTAGCCGGTAGAGTTCGTCCACAATCCGGATACTTTCTGCCTCATCATTGGCCGAATGGATTAAATCTGCTATACCGTCAATAATTACTAAATGAATTCCGCCAAACTCATAAAAAAATTTATCCATGCTTTGGACTATTGCTTGAAGTCTTTCTTTTCGGGACATACCAGTGAGGCAATACGCTCTGAAGCTCTCAGGGAAATGCTTTTGCTTTGCCCGTTTAAGACTGTTTATGGTGTTTTTGTAAAGCTGGAGTTCTGATTGTTCGGTATCGTAAAGCAGAACGGCTTTTTTCTGCCGGTTGGGTTTGATACGAGTTCCCAAGGTGTCGATATCTTCGTCTTCCGTATTCAACGTACCTGCAACCAGAGCGCAGATATAATTACTTTTGCCTGTCCCCTCTCCTCCTGTTATACAGCATAAGTTGCCTTGTGTACCAAGCGGGACTTTATTAATGGATATTATCATTTCGGCTGATATGGGTGGTTTGGTGAAATCTATTTCGCATGATTTAAGTACTGCCATTGTTTCGGCAT
>CAZTDH010000287.1:0-2937 GCA_964612615.1 uncultured Paludibacter sp.
TACTAAGATTATTATCACTTTTTTTTAGCCAACCATCGGCATGAGAATAAATTCGTTGTTCTGTTTTCATAATGTTTAATCAGATTAATGGTAATTGAAAACTCAAAATTGATAAGGCAGAAAAGATGCATTTTAATTAACTAAATCGTGCTTGATACGACAAAAATTAATTTCTATATAATGCAAATGTAAGAAATATTTTTTTATAGAGGTAATTTGTTAATGAAAATCGAATAAAATATTAATTTGTTTGCTATGATTCATTGCTTAAATACTTTATAACATTGAAATTTAAATTATTCTCTTGAAAAACACATTTTTAATAAAAACTTTCGTATATATTTGCAGTATTGATATTCTAAACAGGTTCGAATTATAAAGCTTAGGCCTTAAAATTTAGAAAGAATAGCACAAAATTGTAATTATTACAATTATAGAGTAAATTTATTTTTTTATCTTTGCAACCGAAAATTTCATTAACTAATATATAATTCTCCATCAAATGAGTGAGAAAAACGAAAAACCTAAAAAAAGAACCAGACGAGAGTTCTTACAGGATATAGGACTTGTGGGGGTTGGTACCTTGATTGGCGGTTCTGCCATTTTTGCAGGTATCAACTACGATAAGAAAAAGAATGCAGCTGAAAGGGTACGCGTACTCACAGCCGAAAATGAATTGCTTGAAATAGATAAAAGTGAAGCTTCGAAGGTTGTAAAACCAAATATCGAAAACCTAACTTACCTTCAGAAACAAGGCCGCGATGGTTTGCCCGGCAAACGTTTCGTTATGGTTATCGACCTGTCGAAATGCCGCAATGCCCGCAAATGTATGGCTGCCTGTAACGAGGCGCACCACCTTCGCCCCGAACAACATCATATCAACGTGCTAAAAATGCAGGATTCGGTAAATACACCTGCTTATTATATGCCTAAGCCTTGTCAGCATTGCGACAATCCGCCATGTACAGCTGTTTGTCCGGTGGATGCTACTTTTAAACGTGCAGACGGTATAGTGCTGATTGATAACGAACGATGCATTGGTTGCAGGTTCTGTATTGCGGCTTGTCCGTATAGTGCGCGCGTTTTCAACTGGGCTGAACCAATTCATTCGCTCGAAGATGAAGGTAAAACCTATAATGTGGAACTGAACGTACCGCAGAAAAAAGGAACTATCAGCAAATGTCTGTTCAGTGCCGACCGTGTACGTGAAGGTAAATTACCGTATTGTGTTTCGGCTTGCCCGAATGGTGTGTATTATTTTGGCGACGAAAACGAAGATGCTGTTACCAATGGAACTACCAAAGAAACCGTTCGTTTCCGAAAATTGCTCGAAGATAATGGTGGCTACACCTTGATGCCAGAACTCGGAACACATCCACGTGTATATTATTTACCCCCAAAAGGCAAAGAATATCCATTCCAGGATAAAGATAAAGAAGAAGCAGGAGAACGGCTGGAGTCTTGATACCGGTTAATTGGAAATTGAAAATTGTTTAATTGGAAATCGATAAATATTATGGCAAAAAATAATACAGCAGATAAAATTACTTCCGATTTGCTGCGGTCAATCAGACTGAACTGGAGTTTCAAAATTTGGTTTGCATTTTTAGGTGCTGCTTTGTTGGTGTGTCTCGGTGCTTACGGGTTGCAGTTGAAAAACGGATTGATAGTAACCGGCTTGGGCGATTATGTGTCGTGGGGAATGTACATTTCAAACTTCGTGTTTTTTGTAGCAACAAGTTTGATTGGTATGCTTATCAGTGCAGTTCTCGGACTGAGTGGTCAGAAATGGGCTGCACCTCTGTCGCGCATTGCCGAAATTATTGCGCTGGCTTTTGCGGCAGTTGCGGGTTTGGTAATTGTTATGGACATGGGGCGCCCCGAACGCTTGTTGAATGTATTTATTCACGGACGTATTCAGTCGCCGATTTTGTGGGATGTAACGGTAGTAACAATTTACATTGTAATAAGTGCGTTGTTTCTGTATATTCCGTTGATTCCGGATTTGAAAATCTGTTCCGAAAAATTGGATGTTCCACCTTTTGTAAAGAATATCTATAAAATTTTGTCATTGAACTGGGCAGGAACTACGGAACAAAAGAAACTGATTCAGCAGTCAACCCGCGTTATTGCTATCTTTATCATTCCGGTAGCACTGGCTATTCATACCGTTACTTCATGGTTATTTGCCAATACCTCACGTGTGGGTTGGGATTCAACCATTTTTGGACCATACTTCGTTACCGGAGCATTTGTGTCTGGTACTTCCGCGGTGATTATTGCTATGTATTTTTTCCGTAGAAACTACAAGTTGGAAGATTATATTACCGAAAAACACTTCGACATGATTGGTAAACTGCTGGTATTGGTTTCATTGGTTTATCTGTATTTCAACCTGAATGAATACATGGTGGCGGGCTATAAAATGAAAGAGTTTGAAGCCATACTTATTCGTGATTTGTTTACAGGAAATCATGCCGTGTTATTCTGGTCAGTTCAGCTATTCGGATTGGTATTACCTATTATTTTATTGCTGTTCAAAAGAATGAGAAAACCATTTCCTATGCTTTTTATAGGTATTATGGTGTTGCTTGGTGCCTGGTTCAAACGATTTATTATAGTTGTTCCTACTATGGAACATCCATATTTACCAATTCAGAATGTGCCAATGAACTGGAAAATTTATACGCCAACATTGATTGAAATACTTGTAACCATAGCACCTATGATTTTGGCGTTACTCATAATTACTGTGTTGGCTAAGGTAATTCCGATTGTTCCGATTAGTGAAACACTGGAACATTTGGAAACCACTGAAGAAAACAAAAAATAAAAACAATTTACTAAGTCTATATATCAATCAGACAACTTATGTATACAAGAAATTTAAGAATACTTATCCTCGCACTCGTTTCTGTTTTTTCACTACAAACCTTT
>CAZTDH010000288.1:0-2927 GCA_964612615.1 uncultured Paludibacter sp.
ATAGCTTCAGGTGACTGGAGTTCAGACGTGTGCTCTTCCGATCTCAGGAAGGAATCACGCGCTTCATGGTATTTTTATCAGTTTTTATTCATATAAGCGAAAGCGGTAACCAAATTAAAAGCATTCATTTATTCAAGAGGTCGATTAAAAGTTAATTTGCGCAATAGATTATATTTTTGTTTATATTTTCGATGTTCTACCAACAACTGAATAGGATTTTCGAGAAATTGGTTGTAGAGTTCTTTGTTATTTTCATAAACAAGTTTACGCATTTCAGCTCTTTTATCGCTTAAATTATCAATAGTAGATTCAGCATGTTTGCGGTAAAAAAAGTAGTTTTTTTCAATTTTATATACTTCACCTCCTGTTTTTAGCATGTTTATCCATAAATCCCATTCTTCGCTTGCAAAAATATTCGGATTGTAACCGTTTGTTTTATCAAAATCGGAGCGACGAAACATGGCTGAATTATGGATACAATTTGAAATCAGTAATTCTTCAAACGAATAGGTAGGTAGTTTCCATTTCCCTTTCCGGGTTCCAAAATACACACCCTGACAATATACGATTTTGACATTTTCATTATTCTCCAAAATGTCAACAGCCTCACGAATATAATCCGGCGAAATCAGATCATCAGAATCAAGTGGAAAAATATATTTACCTGTTGATAAAGAAATTGCATAGTTTTTTGTTACCGGAATTGCCGATTTCGTCTGGTAATGATATTTTATACGCTTGTCTTTTGCCGCCATTTCTTTTACTATTACTGCTGAATTGTCAGTTGAATCATCGTCTACCACGATGCATTCCCAGTTTTGATAATTCATCATTTGTAGATTTTTCAAAGTCTCACCGATAAATTTTTCACGATTGAAACAAGGAGTTATAATTGAAACTTTGGGTTCAGTTTTTGGATAATTTTGAAAAGTTGAAATTACTTTTGATTTATGCATCTTCCTACGTAGAAATGAATTAATCCTAATGGATAATATCCTGAATTTTAGAAACTTAATTTTAAATGTCAGGTTTTTAGAATTGGTTAAATGAAGGTAATAAGGAATTATTTTCAGTATCTCAGACTTGGCGAAATAAGTTCGAACCAATCGTTTAATAAGAATCTTTATTGTTTTCTCTTCAATGAGGGGCAACAATTCTTCTTGTTTAGCTTTTGGTATTGATTTTTCGAATAATGGAAGTTGGTGTTCCCATTTTTGAAAAACGTTCACTAATGTCCGATAATAGGCATTATCCTGAATTCCAGGCGAAAAATGTTCAATTGATATATCATATATAACATAATTGTTAAATCCGGCAATTATTGATTGAATTGAAATGTCATAATCGTAACCATGAAATCCCCCAAATGTTTCGTCGAATTTAATATTTTCAAAAAAAATGCGATTCATACATAAAAAAACACCATCGAGCAAAATAACCGACCGTCTGGTATTGGTATAATTGGCAGGGAGTTGCACTAATTCAGATGGTTTTCTGTCATTTTTAAAAGACTGAATTAGATTTTCGCATGGATTCAATGTTGACCACATGGCTGGAACTCTCGATGCAATATCGCCTCCGGCTAGTCCAATAATTCCAATATCAGGTATTTGCAAATGCTCAATTACTTTCTTACCCCAGTTCTTGTGATGAAAATAAACATCTTCATGCACAAAGCACAGGTATGGAAATCTACTCTGATTAATACCTTTATTATATGCAGAGTAAATAGAATATTCGTTTTTTGAATTATCGATGCAAATTACTTCATAATCAACAGCAATGGTTTCATCTATATTTCTAAGAAATTCGCTTGAAAGTTCTTTATTTCGCGAACAAACAATAATTGATAACATATTGTGTTTGTTTATAATTGTTACAAAAATATAGTGTCTTATATATCAATATATTGCACTTACAGCTATTTTGTATTAGCGGTAATTTACAAAACCAGGTTTAACAATATTTGATTTAATAATTTTATCTTGATATTTAAGATTTAAAGGATGAAAAATACTGCCTAAAATATATGTCCAAGCTAAGGGATAGTTTGCATTATCTCCCATTACATTGCCGGGATTATTTTTTAAATTTAAAAAGTTTTCATCTAATCTATAGTGTAATTCTTCATACCATTCCCTTGTGAACGATGAGTACGGACGGCAAATATATGCACAATTACCTAGTACTGATAGAAAGTGTTTATTTAAATCTTTTTGGATTAGCGATTCAACTTTTGCTAAATCTTTAGCTCTTGATTCTGAATAGCCTAATATCCACTTGTCTGTTTTCTGAATAATTTCAAAAGCTTTATCCCATGAGTTATTGCAGGTTTTTATATCTGTGTAACCTCCTCCAAAATGATGCATAAAATAACATCGTAAATAGTCCGATTTGTGAACTAAAGATAAATAGTCAAAGCTCGGATGTAGTGGAAAATTAGCCAGAACGAAAGAAGCTAAATTTTCAGAAGTAATCAATTTAACTTCAATGCCAGAATTTGCGTAAATTGAATTTAAACAGTTTTTTCTATCAACATACATCTCGTTATTTCCTGTCCAAAAACAATAAATAATCTTTGGAATTGGATGCAATTCTATTTCCAACTTTTGTGGATTTTTACCAAGAAAAGTTGATTTATATTTTTCCTGATTATATTTATAGGTAAAAACGGATTGTTTTAGTTTTTGATAAATGAATCTTATACGGTGTTCAAATTTCATGTGTTAATTTGTTTTTATGATTCCAAAAGGGGTGTATGATATATTCATTTTATTATTTTCCAGAAAAAGAAGTTGGTTTTCTTCTATATTTGTATCAAAATGAACATGATAAAAGTGGAAGATGGTTACCAAATGTTTTTTAGAAATGCAAAAAATGCCAATTCTGGCCAAACGTTCCTCTAAATCACTATCTTCTCCAGTACC
>CAZTDH010000289.1:0-2904 GCA_964612615.1 uncultured Paludibacter sp.
AAATTTTCATTTAAGTTTTTTATTATATTTTCCATATACTTTTTTCTAAATATTTTTGGATAGAAACATTCCTGCTTTTTATCTGAAAGTCAGCTATTTCAGTTCTTAATAATTTTTCCGTTGGCAATAATTCGTGTAGAGTTTACTACTTGATAAAAATAAATTCCGTCATCAAATTGCTGAGTGTTTATTGTCGTTGAATTTGTTAACGGTTGTTGTAAAATTTTACGGGAAAGAAAATCGTAGAGTATAATTGTTGCCGACTCATTGTCTGAAAGTGAAAAAGATAGTTGATTAGAAAATGGATTAGGAAAAACCAGAATGCCAGAGTTATCAGAAAAAACAGGATTTATAGCTGCCGGAGAATAAGGTTTAATCACTTTAAGTGCAAAATTAAGCAAATATTGATATTTATCTTTGTTATTGGTTAATTCCATACCCCAAATAAGTGTGTCCCTGCTTCCTATTCCTAAGCTGGTATATTTATTACAAATTTTATAGCCATTATTAGGATCATGTATGTCAAAGTTAGGGGCAGTAGGAGGAAGGGTTGAACATCCTGGCTCTTTCAAATAGAGAAAAAAGACAGGGGGAGCTGTAACTTTCACATCATTTGGTGGCCACCATGTTAGCGAGTCACCCCAAACACTTGGAAGAGCATTATACATATAAAGTCCTCTTGTGTTTGGATTCGGTCTTTGCCCATACTTCCAACTAAGAATACTTCCCCGTGAAGTACCACCGATAATAAAATTTGTAGTGTCAAAATTATAGCTGGCAGCATTTGCTTTTACCCATTTGAACATGAGTTCCGCATCAGCCCACCCTGTTTGTATGTCAAAAATGTTATTAATTGGAGTCAATGATTCCCAGGCCACAATGGATATTCCGTTGGATTTCAGTGAGGTCACAATTGAACTAGGCATACTTGTGTCTCCTGCATTACCATGTGCATCAAAATAAACAGGAGTTGGATGAGTTGAAGGTGCTTTATAAATATCTAAAAATTGTCTTGATAAAGTGCCATATGGCACATGAGGGTAATCTTGACCAAATGCAACTATAGTCAAGTAAACCATAAAAAACAGAAAGAGGCTATTTTTTATTGTTTTCATATTGTTTTGATTTAAATTTCTATATTTGACCACAAAAACTGTCAATTGTTTAATTTAAAGTGAGTTCGATAATAATTCATTAGTGTTTATTTTCCTCACCCCCAGTTCCGCAAGCTCCACTGGGGGTTATGCATATTGAACACCTCTGGTGTTTCATCCTAAATGACATTCTTTTAGTTATCCAAGCGGATACTCATATATATTAATTACAAAATCAGTTTGAGAGATTAAATTTTCATTTTCGTACTTCCAAACTATTAAAATCAATCTTTTTTTAGTCTATCAACTCTTCCTTCTTAATGGGTTTTCCTTCCCAGTACCAGATTCCATCTTTCTGTTCAAGAATTCGGTGTGCACTTCCGGGTGCGAGTGGCAAGTTCTTTTTGGGTAACCATTTTTTTAAATCGTCAATTACTTTCTTGTATTTAGCATCCGAAGCCAGATTCTTCCATTCATTGGGGTCATTCTGTTCGTTGTAAAGTTCCTGAGAGCCATCAGCATATTGAATAAAACGCCATTTATCAGTTACCACAGCATGATTGTTCTGATTGGCAGTAGTGATGGCAGGCCAAATTCGTTTTGTATTTGGATTTTTCATCTGAGGTTTCAGACTGTGACCTTCAATGCCTGTTTTAGCCGGCAAATTACAAAGATCCACCAATGATGGATAAATGTCGAGTAACTCGGCCGGTTGCGCACATCGTTTCCCTTTACTAACTCCCGGTCCTGCAAAAATTAGCGGAACATGAGTAGAACGTTTCCAAAGTGAGTTTTTTCCCGTGATATCCTTTTCGCCTAAATGCCAACCATTATCCGACCATAGCACAATAACCGTGTTCGAAGCTTCACCCGACTCATCCAGAGCATCCAGCAAACGCCCAATCTGACTATCCATAAAGGTAGTGCTGGCCAAATACGAACGTACAAGGTTGTGCCACTGATTGTTTGCTTTCAGCCAGGAAAGTCTTGGTTCAGGCAAATTCCAATGCAGGTACCACGCAAAGAATGGCACATCAGCCCTGTCGTTTGCTAAATAGGGCGGTAATTGAATTTCATTTTCGGGCGGATACATGTCAAACCATTTTTGTGAAGCAAAACAGGGAACATGAGGCAATCTGAAACCGGCAGCCAGAAAAAATGGCTTGTCCATTGGACGCGACTTTAATTGAGCAATGGCATTATCTGCTGTTTTCCAATCGGCCTGATCGCGATCATCTACCGGGAAAACACCCCAATCCATAGCTCTTTCCGGAATGTTAGATTGAACCAACCTTTTAGTTGGCAAAGGGATTGAAGGTGCAGGGCCCCATACATCAAGCTCATTCTTTTGAATCTCTTTTGGGATAGCTCCATCGTGAAATATTTTACCATAGGCAGCTGTAAAATAGCCCTGTTTACTAAAATACTGGGGTAGCGAAACACAATCACGGGTAGCATCAATGGAACGAAAGCCCGGTGCCAAACCATAAATTCCCGTACTTGAAGGGCGCATGCCGGTGAGCACACTCGAACGGGAAGGGTTGGAAAGTGGTGCCTGAACATGTGCATTTGTAAATAATGTACCTTTGGCGGCCAATCTATCCATATTTGGAGTTTGTGCCTGAGGGTGACCTCCTAAACATCCAATCCAATCATTCAAATCATCGACAACGATAAAAAGAACATTCGGTTGCTTTTGTTTTTGGGGTTCAGTTGACTTTTTTTCTGCCTGTACCGGAAGAGCACCGGACAGAAAAACAGTAGTTAATGCAGTTCCTGATAGGATGGATGAAATAAAGCTACGTTTCAT
>CAZTDH010000290.1:0-2901 GCA_964612615.1 uncultured Paludibacter sp.
TTTCTCATTTTCCTTACTTTTTTGTATATTTGCACTTTATCCGAATTTGGAATAAAAGTGTAAAGTTTCAGTATGTTATTTTCGGAAATTATTGGGCAACAGGAGATTAAGAAACGTTTAATACACACGGTGGCTGAGCAGCGAATACCACATGCACAGCTTTTACGGGGTGCAGAAGGTATCGGAAAGCTTCAACTTGCCATAGCGTATGCACAATACATTTGTTGCGAAAATCGAACTGAAACTGATTCGTGTGGCGTTTGTCCTTCGTGCGTGAAGTACAAAAAAATGGCTCACCCCGATTTGCATTTTGTATTTCCGATTATAAAACCTACCGGAAAACAATCGGTTGTTTGCGATGATTTTATTGCCGAATTCCGCAAAATGGTGCTCGAAAAAATGTATTTCAGCGTGAACGAATGGTATGCTGAGATTTCGGGCGATGCTAAACAGGGATTGATCTATTCGAATGAGAGTGAGGAAATTATCCGCAAACTGAGTCTGAAGACTTATGAATCGGAATACAAAATAATGATTATTTGGCTACCGGAGAAAATGCACGAAACCTGTGCCAATAAATTGTTGAAAATACTGGAAGAGCCACCCGAAAAAACGGTTTTTCTAATGGTTTCCAACGAACCGGATCAACTGATAAGTACCATTCTTTCGCGAACACAGCATGTGCATGTGCCACGATTGAGCGAGAATGAAATATCAAGGGCATTGCTTCGGAATGACGACCTTGAAATAGAGTCGGATGATGCCGCTTATGCTGCTCATATTGCTAACGGAAGCTATTTGAATGCATTGTCAGTGCTGAGCGAAAGTGATGAGAACAAACAAAACTTTGACCGTTTTGTGATGATAATGCGTTTGGCCTGGCAGGTTGGCAATAAAAAAGACCATGCTTCGCTGAAAACACTTCGGAAATGGTCGGACGATATGGCTGCGGCTGGAATTGGGCGCGAACGGCAGAAAAACTTTCTGATTTATGCCCAGCGGATGACGCGTGAGAATTTTATCAGAAATATGCAACAGCCGGATTTAAATTACTTAACCACGACTGAAGCTGATTTTTCGCATAAATTCTCACCGTTTATAAATGAACGTAATGTGGAAGATTTGATGGCCGAATTTGCATTGGCCGAACGACAAATAGAACAAAATGTAAATGCAAAAATGATTTTCTTCGATCTGGTGTTGAAGGTAATTATGCTGCTAAAAAGATAAATTTCACAGTAAAGTTTGTAAAGTTATAAAGTTCATAAAGTAAGATGAACAGACAAACTTTATAAGCTTTCAGACTTTAAACTTTACAAACTTAAGAAAACAATGGATTTTAAACTAAATAATGGTGGTTGCTGCATGAATAAAAAAGGCTGCAACCGCAATTCCACTCAGAAACTCAGTACATTCGACTGGATGTGTGATTTGCCTGAGACACAGAAAGAAACAGATTTCGTAGAAGTTCAATTTAAAAATACCCGCAAAGGTTATTATTTGAACAGTACTAAAATTCCGCTTGAAAAAGGGGATGTTGTGGCTGTTGAGTCGTCACCCGGACACGATATTGGTGAAGTAACGCTGGTTGGTCGGTTGGTATTGCTTCAGATGAAGAAATACAATGTACACCCCGAAAAAGTTGAAGTTCGGCGCGTTTACCGGAAAGCCAAAGAAACTGATTTGGAAAAATTTCAGGAAGCAAAGGCTAAGGAGCAGGAAACGATGATAAAAGCCCGACAAATAGCCGAAAATTTGCAGTTAAATATGAAAATCGGCGATGTGGAATTTCAGGGTGATGGCAACAAAGCTATTTTTTATTATATTGCTGATGAGCGTGTTGACTTCCGACAATTGATTAAAGTATTTGCCGAAACATTCCGTGTACGCATTGAAATGAAGCAAATCGGAGCACGCCAGGAAGCAGGCAGAATTGGCGGAATAGGCCCTTGTGGTCGTGAACTGTGTTGTTCGGGTTGGATGACGAATTTTAATTCAGTATCGACCAGTGCAGCCCGCATTCAGGATATTTCGCTAAATCCGCAAAAACTTGCAGGACAGTGTGGTAAATTAAAATGTTGTATGAATTTTGAACTGGATTCGTATCAGGATGCAATTAAAGATTTTCCTTCGAAGGAAATTCAGCTCGAAACAGTTGATAATACCTATTATCATTTCAAAACTGATGTTTTTAAAGGTTTGATAGCCTATTCAACTTCTCAAAACTTTGCAGCAAATCTGGTTACTATTTCGGCTAAACGAGCAAAAGAGATTATAGCTATGAACCGCAAGGGGTCTAAACCGGAAATGCTTGATGATCAAACAGAAGAAACTTCAAAACCAATTGTTGTAGATTATGAAAATGGTGTGGGAGAGGGCAGTTTGACACGTTTCGACTCGAATAAAAAACGTCCGAATAATAACAATAAAAACCGACGTCCTGATAATCGACCTCAGCAGGCACGACCAGCTCAAAATGAAGCACAGGGAAATGCTCCACGATTTCAAAGACCAATAAAGAAAAGCGATAACGGCACAACAAACAATGAAAAATAGATTTTTTTCAGCGATTTTCATTTCGCTGCTTTTAGTGAGTTGTATTAATAACGATGTTTATTTGAAATATAAATCAATTACTACAACAGGTTGGAGCAAAGACAGTTTATGCCGGTTTGACATTCCGGTTAAAGATACAACAGCCACCTATAATTTGTATGTAAACATTAGAAACAGAGGCGAATATCCTTACCAAAATCTCTGGCTTTTTCTTGCCAAAATGACTCCTGACAGTATCCAAACCAAAGACTCGATCGAATGTTATCTCGCCGATAATCATGGTAAATGGTTGGGTACCGGAATTGGTTCGGTTATGCAAATGCCGGTTTTGTATCAGCAAAATGT
>CAZTDH010000291.1:0-2898 GCA_964612615.1 uncultured Paludibacter sp.
GTCAGAATCGATAATAATATTAATTGTTTTTTCATACTGAAATTGTTTGAATGTGAATGCAAACCGCTACATGCGAGCGTGCTATTTTCTTTTAAAGTGCAAAAATGCGTCCTTGGGATAATAGAAAAACATTCGTGGACCGGAAAATCGCATCACTTCTCGTATTCTTTCCCTCATATCTTTATTGTAACAGTGTACTTTACAATCCTTACAAGCTCCTTTCTCATCACCAAAAGGGCATTTAATCAATCGTTCAATTGCATAAATTTTCAATGCCTCACAATCATTACACAATATTCTGGTTTTATGCTTTCTACGGCAATAAAGACTAATCATGTGATCTACAATTATTTTTTCGTATGCTATTTGGTTCATTTTTATGTAATCATATTTAGGTTGTGTTTATTTCTGTCGTGTCATTTGTCATTTATTTCTTACCCAACTCTTAAAATTTTATCCATCTTTTTGCCTTTTGCTAATTCGCCCACCAACTTGTCTAAATACCGTACTTGTTTTGTCAAAGGATTTTCAATTTCTTCTATCCGATAGCCACAAATTACTCCTGTTATCAAATAAGAGTTTGAGTTCAGTTTCGCTCTCTTAAAGAATGTTTCAAAAGTTGCTTTTTCATCAATAAGTACTTGCAGTTGCTTGTCATCAAAACCGGTCAGCCAGGCTATTACCTGATGCAATTCTGCTTTTGTTCTGCCTTTTCTTTCAACTTTTGCTACATAGAGCGGATATACCGATGCAAAAATCATTTTTGCAAACCGTTCATCGTGTTCGGGTGTTATTTTCATAACTTAATTTTAAATGTCGATAACCCCAATTATTTCAATCTTTCCAAATGTCCGTTTCTTTTTACTATATTTTTGTAGTCCCATTGAATTGTTTCTGCTTTTTTGAGCCAACGTTTTAAATCATTTGTGTCAATTTGGTCGACAGAAGTATATCGCATTTCGGCTGCTTTGAAACTACCAACTATTTTTAATTCGGCTTCATCAAAGGATTGCCCACTCCAAAATAATAGTTGAATACAATTCTTCAATTTACTGTATCCAACAATTGGATTACCATCCAAAAACCAAACAGGATGGGAATGCCAAATTTTACTTTCAGCTTCGGTTAGTTCGTTGTCAAAAATTGTTGAAAGTTGGTTGCAAATTTCTTTGTCATCCGAAGACTGTTTGTCATTGTATACTTTAATTTCTATATTCATATCTATCTATGATGTGATTGTACTTGTGTTCTGTCTTTTAATATAGTTCATAACTACTGTGGCTATGGGCATTTATTATCAGAATTCCTCGCAAGCCAGGAATTCTGATTCAGACAACTTCGCTGTCGTGAAACGACAAGGTGAATCGAAGATCAGCACAGCTAATGCGAAAGCAAGGGGCATAAACTGCCCGAAGGCTGTGACGCATGTGCCATGAGCGGTTGTTGTGCCATCGTGCTTTATTTAATACTATTTAAATATTCTTCCAACATTGTATAACCATCAGTATTTACAATATTCCTGTCATCAGGATTTTTCGGATTTAATCCTTTTTGTTTTTCCCATACATCCGGCATTCCATCTTTATCTGTATCTTCAAATGGCTTTGTGCTTAATAAAGTTGGCAAACCTCCAACATCATTTGGAGTGTCAATAATACTATTTTTACCATATGTTGATGTTCCGGTTTTAACTTCATTTATTATGCGTATATCAATAGAATCTCTTTTGTGAGAAGCTCCGGCCTGAGACAGAACTAAAGGATAGGCTTCAATTGCTGATTGTTCATTGATAACAGGAGCGATAAAAGCTGGTTTTAATGCTCTGTTTTTTGCTTCAGTAGCTCCTTCCATAAATTCAATACCGCCTGCCCAATTATCTTTGGTTATTTTTGGTGACCCATCAACATAATTTCCTTCTGCATAAAGTGATGTTACGTATTTTTTTGAGTCTTCAGGCGAATTATGTTTGTCTTCTTTAATTTGATTGTCAAAAAGTTGAAATATTCGAAACCGACATTTTTCTTCAGTAGCCGGACCAGCTTTATAATAATTATTCACCCAGTTTATATACGATGATGTGCCATCATAACAATTATTTTTGCCCCAGTTATAAATCACATTGTTCCGAAAATCTACTTCGCAATGCCTGCGACCTGAAACCTTTGGACTACGTGAATTGTGGTGAGAATATAAGTTGTGATGAAAACTCTGGTGCAATGCTCCAATAATTCCACCCTTTCCGTGCTCAGCTTTATTATGTATGGAATTATCTAAACTTTCAGAGATAAGACAGTATTGAACTGTGAGTGAATCAACCGTACCACTTTGACATGAAAGCGTTTCGTCTACAGACCAACTGGCCGAAACATGATCCAGAATAATGTTTTTGCCATTTGTAATGCTAATGGCATCAGTTATTTCACTGTTAGCATCTCCTAATCTGCAACGTATATATCGGATTATAATATTATCTGCTTGTACATATAAAGCATATCCTGTAAGAGTGATCCCATCACCTGGGGCTGTTTGTCCGGCTATGGTAATATTCGGATTCATAATCTTCAATCGTTTTGAAAGATAAATATTCCCTGAAATATCAAAAACAATAGTACGTGGAACCTTTGCTGTTTCTATTCCATAACGCAATGAGCCAATGCCGGAATCATTTAAATTTGTAACAGAATATACATCACCTCCGCGACCACCTTTTGCAAAACGACCAAAACCTTCAGCTTTAGGAAAAGCTAATTGTTGTGAAAACAAATTAGAACTAATGAATATCAGATATAAAATAACTATTTTTTTTGTCATGTTGAGTTTATTTGGGGCACGGCACAACGACTGAAGCTAATGCGGGAGCAAAACTGCCGGAATGCATTGCCTGTCCCGATAACAATC
>CAZTDH010000292.1:0-2891 GCA_964612615.1 uncultured Paludibacter sp.
AGACGGAGCTTTTGCTGAATATCTGTCACTCCCAGCTGAAAATGTGGTGCATTTAGATGCCCGTATTTCGGATGAAATTGCTTCTATTATGGATCCGTTTGGAAATGCTACACACACGGCTTTGTCGTTTCCGATGATTGGCGAAGATGTGCTCATTACCGGAGCAGGACTTATTGGAACAATTGCAACTGCAATTTGTAAATTTGCCGGGGCACGCAATATTGTTGTAACCGACCTGAGTGATTATCGTTTGGAAATTGCAAAGAAAATGGGTGCTACATTAACGGTTAATCCAGGTAAAGGAGAAAGTATCGAAGGAGCAATTAAACAATTGAAAATGCATGGTTTTGATATTGGACTGGAAATGTCAGGCTCGCCAATTGCATTTGAAAGTATGATTGAGAATATGTACAATGGCTCTAAAATTGCATTGTTGGGAATTTTACCTAATTCTACCACCGTACAATGGGATAAAATAATTTTCAAAGCATTGACATTGAAAGGTATATATGGACGGGAAATGTGGGAAACCTGGTATCAGATGGAACAAATGCTGATAACCGGTATTGATTTAACGCCCGTAATAACCCATCGTTTTGAAATTGACGATTTCCAAAAAGGTTTTGATGTGATGGAAAGTGGGGAGTGTGGAAAAGTGATTCTAAACTGGTAATATAAAAGAAGCTGCAATTGTAATGCAGCTTCTTTTGTCTTTATGGAATATGTCAATAAATAAAAAAATGTAAAGTTGGTTTTTATGCACAAATTGACTTTAAATGTGTATTAAAAAATGGGTTAACGGTTAAATATCAATTCATTTGAGATAATTAAAGAAATTTTTCTCTAATTCTTTTGTTGATTGAAAATAATTTAGTAATTATGCATTTTTAAAATAAAAATACTATGCTTAATGAAAATTCACAAAATCAGTACGATGTTGAAACTGATGAAGAATTATTGAATCATCTGAGCAACATTATTCAGGAGTGTAAGGATAAACCGGGTATGCTGATACCCATTTTGCAGCAAACCCAGAAACTGTATGGTTATCTGCCTGAGATGGCTATAAAAAAAATTAGTGACGAATTGAAAATCCCATTCAGTGAAGTTGCCGGAATCATTGGTTTTTATTCATTTTTTTCCACCAAAGCAAAAGGAAAGAACGTTATCAGAGTGTGTCAGGGAACAGCTTGTTACGTACGTGGCGGTAAAGACTTATTAGCAGCTTTCAAGAACGAACTGAAAGTAGGAGTGGGTGAAACTACTAAAAATAAGAAATTTACGCTTGAAGTAAGTCGTTGTTTCGGAGCTTGCGGATTAGCACCGGTTATTACGCTGAATGATGAAGTTATTCAACGGGTAAAACCATCTTCTGTTTCAGAAATTATAAAGTCAGTCGGGGACTAAACTTATCTCACATTATCACCTTCAAAATCTATCTGTATGAAAACCGAAATACTAAAGCTAAGATCGGTTGATGATTTAACCGAATTGAAGGAAAAAGTCAGCAAATCACATAGAAACAAAGAAAAAATCCTTGTTTGCATGGGTGGTGGCTGTATTGCTTCCGGTTCTGAAAAAATTAAGAATAAGTTTGATGAAGAGCTGAAAAACAGAGGTTTGGATGACAAAATATCTGTTATTGGAACAGGTTGTCTTGGTCCTTGTTCGTTTGGTCCGGTGGTGGTAATGGGGTGTGATAAAGTGTTCTATCACAAGGTGAAAGCAGCGGATGTTGCTGAAATTGTTGAAAGTCATGTGGTAAATAATAAGTATGTTGAACGGTTGATTTTCCGTGAAGGACAAGGGAGTGTCCCAATTCCGATGCTGACCGATATGGCCTTTTTTAAACGTCAGACTAAAATTGTGTTGCGCAACTGCGGTGAAATTAATCCGTTGAGTATTGAAGATTATATTGGCAATGAAGGTTATACCGGACTTGTAAAAGCTTTGCATGAAATGACACCCATCAGTACCATAAAGGAGATGGAGAAATCAGGCTTGCGTGGTCGTGGTGGTGCCGGTTTTCCTACCTGGATTAAATGGTCGATTGCCAATAAAAATAAATCGGATAAAAAGTATATTCTTTGTAATGCTGATGAAGGTGACCCCGGTGCATTTATGGATCGTAGCGTGTTGGAGGGTGACCCGCACAGCGTGATTGAAGGCATGGCCATTGGTGCTTATGCCATTGGTGCAGATGAAGGCTACGTTTATGTGCGTGCTGAATATCCGTTAGCAGTGGAACGTTTGCAAAATGCTATCGATCAGGCTCGGGAATACGGATTGCTTGGCCATAATATATTAGGAACAGGCTTTTCATTCAATCTCGAAATCCGAATGGGTTCGGGTGCTTTTGTTTGTGGTGAAGAAACCGCGCTGATTGCTTCCATTGAAAGTAAGCGCGGTGAACCTCGTCCACGACCACCATTTCCGGCTGAGAAAGGACTCTGGGGCAAGCCATCGGTACTGAATAATGTGGAAACTTTTGCTAATGTGCCGGTAATAATGACCAAAGGCGGTGACTGGTTTGCTTCCTTCGGAACAGAGAAAAGTAAAGGGACGAAAGTTTTTGCACTGGCTGGTTCCATTAATCATTCCGGTTTGGTGGAAGTGCCGATTGGAACCAGTCTGGGTGATTTGGTTTACGATATTGGTGGTGGAACTATTGGTGGAAAACCTTTTAAAGCTGCTCAGATTGGTGGGCCATCGGGTGGATGTATTCCCAAACAGCATTTGAATGTGCCGCTGGACTACGAATCGCTGAACGAACTCGGTGCGATTATGGGTTCCGGTGGATTGATTGTGATGGATGAAGATTCGTGTATGGTGGATGTAGCTCGGTTTTTCCTTGAATTTGTGCAGGAAGAATCGTGCGGAAAATGTGTTCC
>CAZTDH010000293.1:0-2881 GCA_964612615.1 uncultured Paludibacter sp.
AATTGTAAACCTATCGATTGATTTTCAAAGAAAATTAAGAAATTTTGAATTCATTTCTAAAAATAAACTTGATTAAATTTAGAGCAAAATAAAATGAATTCAAACAATGTTAGTTACATTGTTGGTTACAAAAGTAATTAAATTTTGAAATAAACTAACTAATAATTTGAGGAAAAATTCAATTTTTTTCGGGTGATTTAGACACCTAAATTGACAACAAAATGCATGTCAAATTCTATCTAATTTTCATTACCTTTTTGATAGATATAATACCTGACCATTATCATTCTAAAAAATGATATAAATACAGCAAACCTATTATTCTTGTTACTTTTGTAACAAATAAAGAAAATAGGAGGTAAGCTGCTGTAATTTAAAGAGATAAAGTGTAACAAGATTTTTTTTTCTTGTAACAAACTGAAAACAATTCAGTGTAAAATGCTCTATTTAACTCTAAGCTATATTGTATGCTGTTGATATACAAGTATATAGACATTAAGCTACTTGTAACAAATCAAAAATCAATGTTCAAAATCATGATTTTTTAAATTTAGTTCCGGTTAGACAATCTTTCATTGAAATTCAATATGTTTGTTTTATTTTCAAACCTCTTTTTCTTGTAACAATTGTAACAAATAGAGAAAATAGGGTATAAGAAACTATGTATCAGAGAATTAATTTGTAACAAATAAATATTATTTTGTAACAATCTTGTTACAAAAGTTACACGCTTGTTACAATTGTTACATGCTTGTTACACGCTAACATGCTGATAATCTGTTGATGTACGGATGTTACAGTTGTAACACGAAAAATTCAGTTCCCTGTATTTCTCCTGTTTTATTCAAATCCACGAAAAATCAATAGGCAGAACTAATAAAAACAACCTACACTTTTTTGATTGATTTATATTTTTTGGTCAGATTCAGGTATGCTTCGCAGAAAAAAACAAAATTCTGTAAGGATTCAATTATTGCTACCCAAATTTGGAATGTAGAAAATATTAGTTCTTATAATCCTGTTTTTTGTTTACGTTCATACGTAAACTTATTTCAGGAAAATATAGGTAGTAATATGAGGTTAAAAGACAATTAAATATCAAAGAATATACTTAAGAAAACAGGATAAAGTAGGGGGTTGAAACAAATGTTTTAGTTAAAGATAAGGATTTTGTCTACTAGCTTAAATATGAGGAAGATATGGGTTAAATTACGATCTAAAAATCACCCCACCCCACCTCACTTCCTATAGGAGGCGGGGTGGGGTGGGGTGCAGTTTCAAGACAGTAAAATACAAACAAATATCAAGACGAAATTAGAAAAGTTTGCAACACTCAGAATCTCAATTTCCATTCGAAAAGATTGAAGCCCGTTTCCCCTAAACATTGGTTGAATTATTCCGCTTTACTTCATTTCAACTCGTATGTTTAGCACTCAGCTTCTATCCTTTCGATAGGTGGTCAGCAGTCATTACACATGCACTCTTTTGAATAAAAAGTATGCAAAAGTAATGTGGGATTATAACCAATCATACAAACAGTAATATGATTGGGAAGTAAATTTATTTCAATTCGTAATTTGTACTTCTACCACCGGCATCTTCTTTCCGTAATATGTCCTTATCTATCAAATCCTGTATATCTCTTAATGCTGTGTCTGAAGAACATTTAGCTATTTTTGCCCACTTTGAACTTGTCAATTTACCATCTAAACCATCTATCAATTTATTGAGCAACAATCTTTGTCGTTCATTTAGAATGATTTTTGAATATTTGTTCCAGAATTCGGCTTTAAAAAGAACTTTGGATAAAATTGATTCTGTCGACAATAAAGCATTCATTAAACAGTTCAAGAACCAAAGCAACCAGTTGGTGATATCAAGATTACCCTTTTGTGTTGACTCAAGAATTTCGTAATACTGTTTGCGTTCTTTCCGGATTTGAGCTGACATGCTATAAAACCGTTGGGAATTTCCGTCTGATCTTGCTAATAGCATATCGGTCAGTGTTCTGGTTATTCTACCATTACCGTCATCAAAAGGGTGTATTGTCACAAACCATAAATGTGCAATTGAGGCTTTCAAAACTAGGTCTATATTATTCTCATTATTGAACCAGTCAATAAATCTAACCATTTCACTTTTAATCAGGGAAGAATCAGGTGCCTGATAATGGACTTTTTCTTTTCCCATAGCTCCTGATACTACTTGCATAGGTCCCGTAGAATCATTCCGCCAATCGGCTACAGTAATCTTATACATTCCGCTTCTACCAACTGGAAATAATGCCGAATGCCAATTGAAAAGTCTATCAGAGGTCAATGGTTTATCAAAGTGTTGCATTGCATCCATCATCATATCTACCATACCATCTACATTGCGGTCTGATTCTACTGAGCCTGAAATTTCCAAACCTAAACGCCTGGCAATAGACGAACGCACCTGGTCTGGATTGAGGAGTTCTCCTTCTATTTCTGTTGACTTTAGGACATCCTGTGTTAGTGTGTCCAGTTCTGCTTCTTTCCTCAAATCAAAGCCAAGCGATTCCATTCTTCCCATTATCTTTCCCTGCATATTTCGCACGGTTCCTAATGACAATAGTATCTGCTCATTGTCCCAACTAAAAGTTGGCCACTCGTTCTGTTGATGTATATATACTTTCATTCTCCGCTATTTTTGCGACAAATATAAACATTATTCGCCGTATGACAAAATAATCACCGTAATAAATGCGGTGATTAGTCTCTTTTATCACCGCATAAGAATGCCTAAAGGCAAAATGGACACACTCAAGTGTGATCGTTTTTGAGGAGGGTATTTGTCTGTTAGTACAAAATGGTAAAAACAGCCGTTTGAAATCTGCGTCCGCACATTTCAACTAGTT
>CAZTDH010000294.1:0-2878 GCA_964612615.1 uncultured Paludibacter sp.
ATAAGTACAATTTACGGTGCTTTGATGGGCTATTTACTTTTTGATATGTTTAAAAGAAACGAAGAAACAACTAAATAAATCATGTACAGTACGTTTATATTATCCAAATCGGAATGCCTGTCTTGTACAAACAAGACCTTGAAAGAAATAGGAACATTGCAAGGTGTTTTTGGAGCTGAAGTTGACCGCATTAATGGTAAAATAGAAGTTTCACACACGGATGAGATTTCCAGAGATAAAATTGCCAGCAAACTTGAAGAAATCGGTTTTGTATTGGAAAAAAATGAAATTGAGCCAGATGAACCTTCGATATGGGGCTGTGCATTATAACTGACAAAAATAATCATTAAAAACAGTTCAATATGACAAAAATATTTTTTGCAGGTTTACTGCTTGCACTGAGCCTATCAACGTGTGCAGGAAATACAAATTCAAACAATAATCAACCAAAAGAAACAAAGAAAATGGGAACAATTCACATTACAAAAGCTGAATTTATAGCAAAAGTTGCAAATTACGAAAAGAATCCAACTGAATGGAAATACCTGGGCGACAAGCCCTGTATCATTGATTTTTACGCATCGTGGTGCGGTCCCTGTAAAACAATCGCCCCAATACTGGAAGATCTGGCAAAAGAATACGAAGGTCAGATTTACATTTACAAGGTAAATACCGAAGAAGAACAGGAATTGGCCGGTGCTTTCGGAATCCGGAGTATTCCAAGTTTACTATTCTGTCCTATGAATGGCGCACCGCAAATGGCTCAGGGAGCAATGCCAAAAGAATCATTTAAACAGGCAATAGCAGAGGTTTTACTGAAAAAATAAACTCTTTTCGTAAAGCAAATTTATTGTTAATTAATCGAAATTTACAGCTTGCTTTTAAACTCTTCCTCGATTTGAAAGTCAATAGATACAGATTACAACAAAGTATTAATAACAATCAAAATTAGTGCATTATGAAAAAGTATGGAATGTTAGTATTGGCTATGGCTTTTATGTTTAGCTTGGTCGTTTCTGCTCAAGACCCAACTCCTACACAAGGTGAAAGAGGTCCTAAAAAAGAATTCCGTCGGGGTGACAAACCTATGGTATCGCCCGAAAAAAGAGCTGAAAAAATGGCTCAGGAATTAGGTTTAAGTGCTGCTGAAAAGGCTAAAGTGCAGGCATTGTTTGAAAAACAAGATGCAAAGCACAAAGAACAAATGGAAAAAGGCGAAAAAATGAAAGCCGAGATGAAAGAAAAATTTGATGCGGAACGCAAAGCTAATGAGGAAGAAATGACCAAAATTATCGGTCCTGAAAAGTTCAAAAAACTTCAGGATATGCGGGCTGAAAAAATGGAAAAGATGAAAGAACATCGTGAAAAACGAGGTGGTAAACATCATCCTGAAACTCCACCAACTCCCCCAGCACCTGTAAATTAATTACTTCTCAACAAAAAACCACCTTTTCAGGTGGTTTTTTGTTATAAATCAAATATCTTCTTTTCTATATCTTCAAATTTCTTCCTTAAATCATGTGGAATTGAAAGTTTATGTTTCTTGCCAAAATCATAGTAAACCAGAATATCCTGAGCCTCGGCAGCAAGTTCATTTTTATCGTTATAAATTTCGTAATGAATTTTAAAACTTGAAGTTTTAATGTATTCAACACGTGAAAATACAGTAACGTTTCCGGGATAAAAAAGCGGTTTCAAAAACTGTGTGTGAATAGATGCCAGAATAGCTCCAACGTTCTGCTCGGCATGAGTTTGAGAAATCCCCACTTTTTCCAAATGATTTACCCTTGCTGCCTGAACGTATTTCATTATCTGTAAATTATTTACATGTCCCAGGGCATCTAATTCACTCCAATCGATTCTTAAATCTAATCTCATGACATGCGGTTTTTGTAATCTTCGTAACCAAATTCTCTGATAAGTTTAAACTCATTTTCCTTTGTCCATATTCCGACAGAAGGATGCGAAACTCCATTAAACATAGTGGTTTTAACCATTGTATAATGAATCATGTCTTCAAAAACAACCTTATCTCCTATTTTCAGTTCATTTTCAAACGACCAGTCACCCAAAAAATCACCTGAAAGACAGCTGTTTCCACCCATACGGTAGGTTGGCTTGCCTGCAATGGCATCGGTTGCACCAACAATTGCCGGTTTATACGGCATTTCTAAACAGTCAGGCATGTGGCATGAGAATGAAACATCGAGCATGGCCGTTTTAATTCCTTTGTTTTCTACAATATCAACAACGCTTGAAACCAACACGCCGGTGCGCCAGGCAAAAGCACTTCCGGGTTCGAGTATCAGTTGCAGATGCGGATATTTTGCCTGAAAATTTTTAAGTAATGAAATCAAATGCTCCAAATCGTAACCTTCGCGGGTCATTAAATGACCGCCTCCCATGTTGAGCCATTTGATTTGAGAAAAGTATTTGCCAAATTTTTCCTCTACCACTGCGAGTGTTCTTTCCAAATCAAATGAAGTTGACTCGCAAAGTGTATGGAAATGCAGTCCTTCCACCCCTTCCGGCAATCTATCTTCCAATAAATCAGCAACAATACCTAAACGTGAACCCGGAGCACAAGGGTTGTACAAATCTGTTTCCACATCAGAGAACTCAGGATTTATACGCAAACCACAGGAAATATTTTCAAATTGAGTTTGAGGATAAAAACGCTCAAACTGCTGTAACGAATTGAACGTAATATGACTGCTGCAATACATGATTTCAGGAAATTCGCGGTCAGTATAAGCCGGTCCATAAGTATGCGCTTTACTTCCCATTTCCTCGTAAGCCAGTCGCGCTTCGGCTAATGAACTGGCAGTGGAATACGGGATATATTCACGCACAATTGGAAACACGCTCCACATAGCAA
>CAZTDH010000295.1:0-2874 GCA_964612615.1 uncultured Paludibacter sp.
CCGGTGAGAGTATGCCTGTATTCAAACAAAAAGGCGACACTGTACTTTCGGCAAGCATCAATAAATCAGGTTCGTTTACCATCCGTGCAACGAAAGTTGGGAATAATACTACGCTTCAGCAAATCATTCAGTTGGTGGAAGAAGCATCGTCGTCGAAAGCTCCCATTTCCAAACTGGCAGATAAAATCAGTGCCATTTTTGTACCGGTGGTTATTCTCATTGCCATAGTGGCCACTGTGGCCTGGAAAATGGCTGGACAACCATTCGATTTTGCATTGTCCATTGGTATTGCGGTGTTGGTAATCTCTTGCCCGTGTGCATTAGGACTTGCAACTCCTGTTGCCATTATGGTGGGAACGGGCAAAGGAGCTGAGCATGGTATTCTGATTAAATCGGCCGAATCGCTTCAGATGGGAGCTAAAATTGATACAGTTGTTTTGGATAAAACCGGAACACTGACTGAAGGAAAACCCTGCGTTACGCATATTATTACTGCCAAATCTGTCACCGAGACTCAGTTGCTTGAAATTGCGGTATCATTGGAAGAACCATCTGAACATCCGTTGGCAGAAGCCATTCTGGTAAAAGCCAAAGCAGAAAAAATACAAATACTAAAGGTAGAAAACTTTCAGGCAATTGCCGGAATGGGTATTGAAGGAGTAATAAACGGTAAAAGTTATATAGCCGGCAACCTGAAACTGATGACCGACCGCAAAGTAAAAATGCTCGATTTCGAAGCTTTGTCCGACAAACTTGCCGACGAAGGAAATACACCCTTGTTTATTGCTTGCGGAAAAACCTTGATGGGAATTATTGCAGTGGCCGACGTGCTGAAACCAACCAGCATTAAGGCTGTTGAACTGTTTATAAACCTTGGAATCGATGTGGTTATGCTTACTGGCGATCATGCCCGCACTGCTGCTGCCATTCAGGCTCAACTGGGTATTACAACGGTTATTGCCGACGTATTGCCACAAGATAAAGATAAAGAAATCAGTCGTTTGCAGGCTGAAGGAAAAATTGTGGCTATGATTGGCGATGGAATTAACGATGCTCCGGCGCTGACACGTGCTAACCTCGGAATTGCCATTGGCGCGGGAACGGATGTGGCAATAGAATCGGCCGATGTGGTGTTGATGCGCAGCGATTTGCTGGATGCTGTCACCACCTTGCGACTAAGCAATGCAGTGATGCTGAACATTAAAGAAAACCTGTTTTGGGCATTTTTCTATAATATTATTGGCATTCCGTTGGCAGCCGGTGTGTTTTATAATATGTTGGAGTGGAAGCTAAACCCTATGTTTGCAGCCGCTGCCATGAGTTTTAGTTCGGTTACGGTGGTGCTGAATGCGTTGCGGTTACTTCGCTTTAAACCTGAATTTGAAATCAAGCCCATTAAACCAAATCGCTTCAAAATTGTTGTACTGAAAGAAATTCCACAGGCGATTCGTAATTTAGCAGACAAAACGATTAACCCGAAGGAAGTTCTTAAAATTGTCAGAAACTCCATTGATAAAATTGTTATACCGAAAAGCATCTCTGCAAGGCTTCAAAATGTTAGAGCTAAGATAGGTAAACCTGAAGACATTTTAGTCTCAATCAAAAAGCGAACTGACAAAATTGTTATTCCGAAAGAAATTCCCGTTGCTATTAAGAAAGCAACCAACAAATTAATTAAACTGATAAAAAAATGACAGAAAAAACATTGCAAATAAAAGGAATGAGCTGCGGTCATTGCTCGGCTCGTGTGGAAAAAGTACTGAATGCCATCGATGGTGTGAATGCAACAGTGGACTTGGACTCAAACTCTGCAAAACTAATTATTACCAGAGAAATTAGTGATGAAGCACTCAAAACCGCTGTTGATAATATCGGTTATGAAGTGGTGGGAGTGAAGTAACTCACTAATAAAATCGTAAACAAAAGGCAGTTTCAAAACCATTAAAACTGCCTTTTTTCTATATCCTTTCCTTCAAAAACAGAGCACTTCAGAAAATTTCTTTTGCCAAACAGTCTCGGTTTAGCTTACCCAACTTGTAGGTTTCGTCAAACAGCATCAGTTTAGTATTCCTTACTAAAAAGTTTCGTGTAACAGCATCAGTTTAGCTTACTCAACTTGTAGGCTTAGTCAAACAGCATCGGTTTAGCACTCCCTACTAAAAAGTTTTGTCTAACAGCATTAGTTTAGCTTACCCAACTTGTAGGCTTAGTCAAACAGCATCAGTTGAACATTTCTTGCTAATAAGTTTTGACAAACAGCATCAGTCAGACCCTACTATATCTTTTCTTTCAGATACTTTCCGGTATATGAATCCTTACATTTAAGCAATTCTTCCGGCGTACCTTCAAATACTACATTTCCTCCATTATCACCGCCTTCCGGACCAATGTCGATAATATGGTCGGCACATTTGATAACTTCAATATTGTGTTCGATAATAATTACTGTATGACCTTTTAAAATCAAGGCATCAAAGGCTTTGAGCAGGGTTTTAATATCATGAAAATGAAGTCCGGTGGTTGGTTCGTCGAATACAAAAATGGTGGGTTCAGGCTTTTCGTTGGCAAGAAACGATGCTAACTTTACACGCTGACTTTCACCACCCGACAGCGTACTGCTCGACTGTCCGAGTTTTACATAACCTACACCCACATCCTGAAGCGGTTTCATTCGTTTCACGATTTTCTTTTCAGTATTGCCGGTTTGTGCCGAGAAAAATTCAATGGCCTGATTCACGGTCATTTCAAGCACATCGTAAATATTGACATCTTTGTAATGAACATCCAGAATGTCTTGCTTGAAACGCTTGCCGTGGCAATGTTCACATTCCAGCACCAGATCGGCCATAAATTGCATTTCCACTGTTACTGTTC
>CAZTDH010000296.1:0-2871 GCA_964612615.1 uncultured Paludibacter sp.
GATTTTATATTCTTTATCAAAGCGTTTCTTCTCCCCAATTACCTCGTTTTTAAAATACCCGGACATCATTTCCCGCCAATCAGGATGAATTACTGAAAGCCAGCCATCTACAGAATTATCATGATTTGAGTCAATTCCAAAAATCATATCTAACATTTCAGAACTTGTCCACTGACCTGTTCTTATATCCAAAACATAAGATCCCATTCGGGCAATAAACTGAGTCTGTATTAGAAATTTCTCCTTCTCGTTTAACTTATCACTGTTTATTTTTTGGGTGGTAACATCGTCAAAGCTGATTATAATCTGAGTAATTTCATTGCGTGAATTGAATACCGGAAAACCATTCACATTTACCCAAACAATATCTTTTTTATCAGGTCTGAAAACTCCCATCAACTGATCTTTAATATGAGTTTGAGACTGAATAATCCTGTTAACCGGATATTCATCCAATGGCAATGGATTTTCATATTCATCTAAAAATTTCCAAACAGGGTCAATCGCTTCTATTCCTTCCAACTGTTCAGCACTAAGCCCCAATAAAACCGAGGCCTGTGGGTTACTCAACATTATTGACGTATCAGGTGCATGAACTACAACACCTGAGTTTAGGTTGTTTAGCAGACCGCGATACTTTATTTCACTCTTCCTGATAGCTTCATCGGCTTCATATCTTTCAGTAACATCCGAAAAAACTAAAACAACTCCACAAATAACCCTGTCTTTGTTCCTGATTGGTGCAGCACTATCTGAAATATGTAATCTTTGACCGTCTTTAGAAATTAATATAGCATGATTGGCTAATCCGATAATCTTGCCTGTTCGTATTACTTTTTCAACTGGATTTTCAATTGGTTCATTCGTATTTGAATTGATTATTCTGAAAACCATTTTTAGAGGTTTTCCTATGGCATCGCACAATTTCCAACCTGACATGGCTTCAGCAATTGGATTCATAGTCACTATATTTCCATCGGTATCAGTTGTTATAACAGCATCACCAATAGAATTTAATGTTATTGAAAGTGACTCCTCACTTTTATGAAGCAATTCATTAACTCGTTCTTGTTCTTCAATATTTTTCTTGAGTTGATAATTGACATACGCTTTTTCGGTTAGTTCATTCGCAAAAACTGCCAACATATTAGCAATATCCTGAAATTTGTCTATTGTCATAATCGGAACTTCATCAAGTGCCTGGCGATATTTACCTTTATCAACCCCTATTTCATCCGCATAATTTATAATTTTCTGAATATCAACCCCTACGCTTCTTACCTGCCCAATCAACCAACTGGCAATATGTTTTCCGTCTATATTGATTCCCACGCTTGCATCCCATAGACCCGAACTTAAACATTGCTGAATCACAACACCACAAGGATTTAAAGTACCGATATATGCATCAGATCTCATACAGTTAGTCAATCCTTTTTCAGAGGTTCTGACTAATGCGCACATTTTGCAAAAATTACTAGCACGCGTAATAGCCTGACCATTGGGAAAGGTTATAAGAGATGCAACACCTGTCGATTTTGAAAACAAATCCTGCATATGCTGAATTTCCTGAAGATTGAATATGTCAGTAAACTGAACATCCTGTTCTTTCAGTTCCGTTAAAGGACTTGAAATGCCAACTTCACTTCTCATTTTTTGCGAATTTAAAACCTGATTCAACATTTTATCAAAATTCCAACCCTAAATACCATTATATCACTTATAAACAAGCATTTAATCAATATAATTCAACCAAATTCTGACTAAACATAAAATGTATATTGAATTCGAGTTCAAATATAATCATTATTTTAAAGTGCTGATAATTAGATATTTGTAGCACATTTTATGAGTTGCCTAAAATTATTACTACATGCTGTGTTATAAATAAATTCAATGCAAATAAATTAGACATTAATCTACAAAACATATGGTTTGTTGACCTACTGTTTTTTCAATAATAACAGTTAGTTATTATAATTCCGGGGATAAGTAATTATAGCTCCAAATTGAATTTTGTAGCATATTATACCACAACTATTTAATTAAAACTCCAGACATTGGTGAGCCATATATTTAATAAACATATTGCTTGCAAGGGAAATAATTAGATAATATAAGATTCATTATGTTTTATTAACCGTATGGTTACCCAAAAAGAATCCATCATTGAATAATTGAATTCAATGATGGATAAAAGTAGAGTAATGAAATATCAATTTTATAATTGGGGTGTATCGGAATAAGGCATTAGAACTTTTATATGTGTTCCAGAGCCGGGAGCGCTAAGAATTTCCAGTTTACCTTCGAGTAGGATAACACGTTCTTTCATTCCCATCAGTCCATACGAATCGCGTTTCTTTGGGTCATTCATATCAAAACCAACTCCGTTATCAGAGATTTCGAGCGTGAGATAATCGTTCTGCTGATTCAGAGCAACATGTACCTCTGTGGCTCGTGAGTACTTCGCAGTGTTATTAAGTGCCTCCTGAACAATACGATACAATGCCACAGATTGTTGAGAATCTAATACCAGATTATCAACATTATTTGTAAAAATGCACAAGATTTTAGTTCGTTCTTCAAAGCTTTTCAAATGCTGCGTAACGGTCTCAACATAACCCAACAAATCAAGTACTTCAGGTCTCAGGTCGGTCATAATCCGACGGGCAGACTTAAGCGTATTGTCAACAAGTTTATTAAGGTCTTCAAATTTAATTCTCAGAATTTCAAATTCATCCGGCTGAATAGTTCTCATCACACTTTGTTTGAGCAATCCTAAATCTATTTTCATCGCTATCAGAATCTGACCTAAGTCATCATGAATATCGCGTGCCAAAATGCTTCTCTCCTCTTCACGAACACTTTGTA
>CAZTDH010000297.1:0-2860 GCA_964612615.1 uncultured Paludibacter sp.
GACCTTCAGAACCGGAATCTGACGCTCTATACAGCTGAGCTACGGAGCCATTTTGAGCTGCAAAGGTAAGAAAATTTATCAAACCTCAAAAATAACCTTACTGACTTACCCGCCTTTTTGTAGTTTCGGTTGAAATGTTTAAATTTGTCGTTTTCTTGATTTTAGAGAAGCATTCTCTAATCAGGCTATTGACAAATCAACTATAAAATATGGCGAAAACCAAATCAGTGTATGTATGTCAGAATTGCGGTGTCGATTCTCCTAAGTGGATCGGCAAATGTCCGTCCTGTGGTGAGTGGAACTCATATGTGGAAGAAATAATCAGCAAAGATAGCGCACCAAAATTTCAAATGGCAGGGGTGGAAATCACCAAACAAAAGCCAATACTGATTTCGGATGTAGAAACGGATGAAGAAACGCGAATTGATACCAGTTGCAATGAGTTAAACCGTGTTTTGGGTGGCGGATTAGTTCCCGGTTCGTTGGTGCTGATTGGTGGTGAACCGGGTATTGGTAAATCTACTCTGGTGCTTCAGGTGGTGTTGAATCTGAAAGGCAAACGAACCCTTTATATTTCGGGTGAGGAAAGTGTAAAACAACTGAAATTACGTGCCGAAAGATTAAAGTTTGATAATCCGGATTGTTATATTGTCAGCGAAACTTCACTGGAACAGATTTTTGTTCATATCCAGAATATCCAGCCCGATGTCGTGATTGTCGATTCGATCCAAACAGTTTCGACCGAAATGATTGAATCTTCGCCCGGTTCAGTGTCGCAGGTACGCGAATGTACCGCTAATCTGTTGAAATTCTGTAAGACAACTTCCATACCGGTGCTTTTAATCGGTCATATCAACAAGGAGGGCAGCATAGCCGGTCCAAAAGTGTTGGAACATATCGTGGATACAGTTTTGCAATTCGAGGGCGACCAGCATTATATGTACCGCATACTTCGTCCGATAAAAAACCGTTTCGGAAGTACCTCAGAACTAGGTATCTTCGAAATGCAGCAAAACGGCTTACGCGAAGTAAGTAATCCTTCCGAACTGCTTCTCTCACAAAATCATGAAGGATTGAGTGGTGTAGCTATTGCTTCGGCTATCGAAGGTATACGTCCTTTTCTGATAGAAGTGCAGGCTTTGGTGAGTTCTGCTGCCTACGGTACACCACAGCGCTCCAGCACGGGCTTTGATTTACGCCGACTGAACATGCTGCTGGCAGTATTGGAAAAACGTGCCGGATTTAAAATTGCTCAAAAAGATGTTTTTCTCAATATTGCAGGTGGAATTAAGGTAAACGATCCTGCAATTGATTTGGCAGTTATTTCAGCCATTTTGTCGTCCAATGTAGACTTGGCTATTGAAAAACAGGTTTGTATGGCCGGTGAAGTTGGTCTTTCGGGCGAAATCCGCCCCATCAACCGCATCGAACAACGCATTCTGGAAGCTGAAAAGCTCGGTTTCAAGAAAATGATTATTCCGGATATTAATTTGAAAAGCATTAATCTGACTAAACTGAATATAGAGCTGGTAAGGGTTAAAAAAGTGGAAGAGGCGTTTAGAATTCTATTTAGAAAATGAAAAATAATATGATTCTCCGTACCGTAAATGTTACCCGCTATATCACTCCATTGCGCGAAGGTGGTTCGTTGCCGGCATTGGCAGAAGCTGACGACGACTTTAAGTATGTTGTCAAGTTTCGGGGTGCGGGACATGGAGCGAAAGCGTTGATTTCCGAATTGATTGGCGGAGTAGTGGCAAAATTGTTAGGTTTGTGTGTGCCGGAGTTGGTTTTTGTGCAACTCGATGAGGCTTTTGGTCAGACCGAAGGCGACGAGGAAATTCAGGATTTGTTACAAGCTAGTCGCGGGTTGAATCTTGGCCTGCATTTTCTGTCAGGTGCGCTGACTTACGATCCGGTTACCACCAAAGTGGATGGCTTGATCGCTTCGCAAATTGTGTGGATGGATGCTTTTTTGACTAACGTTGACCGTACAGTGCGAAATACCAATATGTTGATGTGGCATAAGGAGTTATGGTTGATTGACCATGGTGCAACCCTATATTTTCATCATACCTGGACTAACTGGGAGAAACAGGCATTGAGTCCGTTTCCGTTGATAAAAGATCATGTTTTATTGCCATTTGCCGACCAATTAGAGGAGGTAAATACAGCATTTAAACAGATAATTACGAACGATATAATTCGTGAATTAGTAAATCTGATTCCTGATGAATGGGCTGCTCACGCCGAAGAAGGCTTGTCGGCTGACGACGTTCGTGAAGTGTATTATCAGTTTCTGGTACGCAGATTGGAACATTCCGATAACTTTATAAATGAAGCACTCAATGCAAGGAAAACAGCTGTTTGAATATGCCGTTATTCGTGTTTTGCCTAAGGTGGAGCGCGAAGAATTTATTAATGTGGGTATTATTTTGTTCTCAAAGCGGGCGAAATTTATTCGCATGAAATATCACCTTGACCTGCAGCGTTTGAGAGCTTTTTCAAGCGAGCTGGATATGGAATTACTGGAAGAAACGCTGCGTTCGTTCGAGAAAATATGCAATGGTGACAAAGCCGGTGGTGCAATTGCGACATTGGATATACCTGAACGTTTTCGATGGCTTACGGCTGTTCGTAGTTCGTGTATTCAGACTTCCCGACCACACCCGGGATATACTGATAATCTTGATTCGGAAGTCGCAAAATTGTTTTTGGAAATGGTGAACTAATCAATTTTCGTTTAAAATAAACTTCGATTTTCATTCCGGATTTCTAACGTTTTGATAGTGCTAAATCCAAATATTTATTGTATATTTGTCTGTTTTTTTGGATAGAATGGCTTATGCTGATAATTAAC
>CAZTDH010000298.1:0-2837 GCA_964612615.1 uncultured Paludibacter sp.
ATTGCTTCAGCATGTTTGCTGTAAGGGTAAGAATATTGCGTTGTTTTTAGTCCGTTCAGTTGTTCATCAATATTGGCAATACCATCTTTCCAGATTTCGTTTTTCCAATCGGGTGTAGGCAATTCGTCTTTCAAAACACGTTTGTAACCATACAAAGTGGCACATTGGCAGGTTTTTTCATTCACGTTCATATGCTTCAACAAGTTACTCACGCGTTTTTCAATGGGTTGAAATGGGTCTTCGTAAATGTCTTTTTTACCATTTTTGTTAAAGTCAATCCAATCTTTATGATAAATAGATTGAGCAGAAAGATGGCTGGTAAATATTAAAACAATGGCAATTATACTGATTCTGAAGAACAATTCTTTATTCATTTTTAAGAGAATTTTTTTTGGATGATTCAATTTGATAAGTAGCCCCTGCTTTTGTTTCAAAAGTGTTCAGATAACTTTTCCCAACAATGGATTCTTGAATTTCAGTTTGCACCTTAATATTTTTAACCGTTATTGGCGAATTGGTTCTGAGTTTGCAAATTCCAGCATTATTACTCAAAATAGTTGCTGATTTTATTTTACCTTTATCCCAGTTTATATTAACATCAAATCCACCACGTGCTTTTAGTCCCGAAATGGAACCATTAGCCCAAGCATCGGGCAAGGCAGGCAGCAAATAGATTTCCTTTTGATGGCTTTGCATCAGCATTTCTGAAATGCTCTCGACCACACCAAAATTTCCATCAATTTGATACGGTGTACACGCATTCAACAAATTTGGATAGGTACCACCTTTTAATGTGAATCCCTTTTCGGTGGTGAAGGTCATGTCTTTTTGAAGTAATTTGTAGGCATAATTGCCCTCTAACAATCGTGCCCAAAAGCTTATTTTCCAAACTATTGACCAGCCAGTACCTCCATCACCTCTGATTTCCAGCGTTTTTTTGCAAGCCTTAAAAAGTTCCGGCGTTTCGAAAGGTGATATTTCATTTCCCGGATGCAAACAAAACAAGTGTGATACGTGTCGGTGTTGAGGATCTTTTTCATCGAAATCCTCAGCCCATTCCTGCAAATTACCTTTTTTGCCAATTTGATAGGGTAATAATTTATCTTTGGTTTGTTGCATTTTTTTGGCAAAATCTACATCAGTTGCCAATACATTAGAAGCATCAATCAAGTTTGTGAAAAGATTCCGAATCAAGGCCAAATCAATGGTTGCCGTTTTTGTAACCGACCAAATTTTTCCATCGGTAAGTTTGAAACTATTTTCGGGCGAAGTAGATGGCGAAGTAATTAAATGACCCTTTCCATCTTCTATCAACCAGTCTAAACAAAACTCTGCAGCACCTTTCATAAGCGGATAAGCCACCTTTCGCAGGTATTCTTTATCGCCATTGTAAGCATATTTTTCCCATACACTTTGACATAGCCATACGCCAGCCAGCGAGAAATTTGCCCAGCGTGGGTCGCCTTTCAAGTCACCTACTGGATTAGTCAATGCCCAAATATCGGAGTTGTGAGCTGCTGCCCAACCGTTGCAACCATAAATATTTTTTGCAGTTTCAGCTCCTGTTTTCGACATATTTATCACTTGCTGAATCAAGGGTTCGGCCATATCGCCCAATCCAGTTTTTTCGGCAGCCCAATAGTTCATTTCCAGATTGATATTGGTAGTGTAGTTCGATTTCCAAGGTGGACGAAGACCAACCGACCATTTGCCCGAAAGATTAGCTGGTATACCACCGGGTCTTGAACTTGAAATAAGCAAATACCTACCGTATTGATACAATATAACCTCCAATTTTTGGTCTGATTTATCGGTTTGGTAACGTTTCAAACGTTCGTCAGTTGGCAAGCTTTCCGCTTCTGGATTATTCGACAATTCAAATTTCAATCGTTGGAAATAATTCGAATAATCAGCAATGTGTCTGGATTTTAGCTCTTTGAATTTTTTGTTTCCCAAACCATTTAAATATTCTTTGGCCAATGCAGCTTCGTCTCGTCCTTCGCTCACAGGGCATTTGTCATAGCCATTAAAACTTGTTGCAATCGACAAAACAAGTGTCACATTGGTTGCTTTAGAAATGCTAATGCCTGTGTTATCAATCATTTCTTTTCCATCGTTTTCAATTGTCTTTACCCGCAATTGAAACCGCATCCCTTTACAGGCATCGCCCCATTGTTGAGGGCTATCCGAAGACAGCGCATTACCATTCATCAACCAATCTTTTCCGTCTGTTGAAAATGTTGTTTTCTGAACTGATTTGGCTGAAATATTAAAATATAGCTTATTTGGGGTTGATGAAGTAAGACGAATAACGATAACCTGATCGGGTGCCGAAACAAAAACTTCACGGGAAAAGGTTGTTTTCCCTACCGTAAAACGGGTTGTTGTAATGGCATTTGAGATATCAAGTTCACGGTAATAATTTGATACTTCGGCATCCGTACTTTGCTTCATAACCAAATCACCCACAGGCATATACGTCATGCTGGAATTGCCCTGCATTTTACGGCTCAACTGGTCGGCTAACTCATAGTTATTTTCGTCAAATGCTTTACGAATAGGTGCAAGAAAGCTTGGAGCAGCGGGATTTGGATTCCCATTTACCGGACCACCTGACCATAAAGTTTCTTCGTTCAAGTTGATGATTTCTTCTGCAGGGCGACCATAAACCATAGCGGCAAGTCGCCCATTCCCCACCGGTAGTGCATAGATAAATGACTCTGCCGGTGTTTTATACCAAAGCTTAAAAGGTTGATTTTTCGCAACTATAAATGTAAAATTTCCAATTAGGAATAAAAAAAACAGGATTCGTTTCATTTTTCTTTAATTTGATACAT
>CAZTDH010000299.1:0-2836 GCA_964612615.1 uncultured Paludibacter sp.
AATTGGGAATAAATGAAGCCAATGCTGAAAAACTCAAATGCCTGAAAGGTTTTGCGATGGATTCATTGGTTGAAGAACCTGTATATATTCAGGTTGCTGCTGCTGAGGAAGGAGCAAAGCCGGTTAATATCTCAACTAAGTTTTTGGCAACAATTATCGAGGCGCGTTTAGAAGAAATTTTACAACCGGTTTTCGATATTATTTCAAATCTGTCGTTCACATTGGAAGCCGGTATAGTGATAACTGGTGGAGGTGCTAAACTCAACAGTATAATTGAATTTATTGCTGAAAGAACAGGAATATATGCACGTCTTGGAGATCATTCCGACTGGTTATCCGAAGACACGGATAAGAAATATAATGATCCAAGATATACCCAATTGATTGGTACTATCTTGCTCACACATGATAATAGGGTTGAACATCCGGAAGTTGAGATAATTGTGGAAGAAAAAAAGAAAGACAAAAAACTTCCGGGTAAAGGCTTTTTTAATAAATTGACTAAAACTTATACAGATTATTTTAGTGGTGAAATTCCATTTTAAAACAATAAAAACACACTACAGTTGGTTGTCAACTGTAAGAAAATAACTTTGAATAAAAAATAAAAATATGGGATATTTAGACGAAAGCTTGCCATTGGAATTGCCTCTTGTTGACAGTTCTATTATCAAAGTGATTGGTGTAGGCGGCGGTGGCGGAAATGCTGTAAATCACATGTACCGACAAGGAATCACCGATGTATCCTTTGTGGTTTGTAATACTGATAATCAGGCCTTGAGGAAATCGCCTGTGCCAATAAAAATACAATTAGGAGCCGACACCACTGAAGGGTTGGGTGCAGGTGGAAGGCCTGAAGTTGCCAAACTGGCAGCTGAAGAATCGATTGAAAAAATTCAGGAGTTACTCAAAGACAATACCAAAATGGTTTTTATCACTGCCGGAATGGGTGGTGGAACCGGAACCGGAGCTTCACCAGTGGTGGCTAAGGCGGCTCACGATTTGGGTATTCTTACGGTTGGTATTGTAACTATTCCTTTTGCTTTCGAAGGCAATATGAAAATTCGTCAGGCGCTGGAAGGTGTGGCTGCTCTGAGTGAGCATGTTGATGCTATTTTGGTGATAAATAATGAGAAACTAAAACAAATCTATCCCGATCTGGAACTTTCAAACGCATTCGCCAAAGCAGATGATGTGTTGACCAATGCGGCCAAAGCAATTGCCGAAATTATAACCGTTCCAGGTTATATAAATACCGACTTTGCCGATGTGTACAGCATTATGAAAGATGGTCATGTGGCGATAATGAATACCGGTTATGCCTCGGGTGAAAATCGTATCACCAAAGCAATTGAAGATGCATTGAATTCGCCGTTGTTGAATACAAGTGATGTGAGTGGTGCGAGCAAAATTCTGTTGAGTTTGTATTGTTCCAACAGCGATCAGATTCGTATGGAAGAGGTGGAGCAAATTCATGAATTTATGTCGAAAGTTGGTCCAAATGTGCAGGTAATCTGGGGTGCCAGTTTTGATGAAGAACTGAAAGATAAAGTGAAAATCACCTTGATTGCTACAGGTTTTGAAGTAAGCGATATTCCCGGAATGCCTCTCACTATTGCGAAATCTCATCCACATAAACCATCTGCTGTGAATTCGGAAGTTTCTTCTTTTTTCGATTTTACGAAGAAAGAAGCTGAAAAAGAAACAGAAGAGACAGATGTAGAGTCTGAAGTTGTAAAACCGGATATAAATAAGTCATTTGAACAGTATTATGTAAATTCGCTTCATCCTGAAACAGAACCAGAACCAGAACCAGAACCGGAACCGGAACCAATCGTGGAGCCGGTTATTAAGTTTGACGAGCCTGAGCCAGAACCTGAGCCAGAACTGGAATATCCGGTTATCAATTTAGATGATTTGGAAGATGAATCAACACTGAAAAAAGTGGTAAATATTCCAGCCTGGAAGAGAAGATTAATGAAGTAACCAATTTGAAATCAGACAAAATGAACGAACTATTTGATAAAGTAAGTGGCGATATAAAAACTGCCATGTTAGCCCGCGACAAAGTGGCTTTGGAGGCCTTGCGCGGAATGAAAAAGGAATTTTTGGAAGCTAAAACTGCAAAAGGTAGCGATGGAAATCTAGCCGACGAAGTAGCCGTGAAGATTCTTCAGAAAATGGTTAAGCAACGTAAAGAATCGGCTCAGATTTACACAGAGCAAAATCGTCCGGAGTTGGCTGAGAACGAACTGGCAGAGGCTGCTGTTATTGAGAAATATCTGCCTGCTCAAATGTCGGATGCAGACCTTGAAGCGGCTGTAGCGGCTATTATCGCTCAGGTTGGTGCTTCTGGTCCACAGGATATGGGCAAGGTAATGGGAGCTGCCAGCAAACAACTTGCCGGTAAAACCGAAGGTCGGTTGATTTCTGAAAAAGTAAAAGCATTATTAGCGAAATAATTACTTTAGATTGCTAAAAAACAAACTCCCGCATTTCAATTGAAGTGCGGGAGTTTCTGTTTATTGCTTCATTATTTCCTGTTGGTGTCTCACCGATTCTTCGTGAATGGCAACAAGTATATTTTTCATAAACTCTCCATCCATTCCCATTTTTTCAGCTTGCGAAATACGATTTTTTAGTATTTCATCATAGCGTTGTTCCTGTAGAATAGGCATATTGTGTTCTTTTTTGTACGTCCCGATTTCTTCCGAAACACGCATACGACGAGCCAACAATTCCAACAAACTATTGTCGAGTTCATCAATCTGTCGACGTAATGCAGTCAGATTTTCAGTCGATTGCGTCATGTCACGAATAACTAGCGTGCTGAGAA
>CAZTDH010000300.1:0-2835 GCA_964612615.1 uncultured Paludibacter sp.
AACTTATTGAAATAAAAATAATTAGCATGGAAATATGTGACCCCAGCTGGATCACACATAAAAGCCTTCAGATTTTTTTTTGAAGGCTTTTTTAATGCAAAATTATAATCAATAAGAACCGCCCAATCTGAAGAAATTCAGGTTGGGCGGCTTTGGTTGTTATTACTTATACATTGATAGTTGGGTGAACTTTGAGTCGCCCTGTCAAAATATTTACACTATCAAAAACTTGTTCCAATTACTATCAATCTGATAATCTTCTACTACTTTAGTTGGCTGTTGGTATGCAAAATGACTTACTAGTGTGGTTATTTCCTGACGTAGCATAGAAACTGCGCCGTCCACCAAATCGTTTCGGAAACCGGCATCACCCATTTTTATTACCATATCCATAGATGCCACACGGCTCATAACACGTCCTAATTCCACCATCTTGCGTTGTGGCATTTGCAGGTCGATATCAAAACTAATCAAATCCTTCACGTATTTCGCAGCATTTTCAGTCAGGCGATGCCCTTCCAGATAGGTGTGTAAAGCTGTTTCTTTTGCATTTTTCATTAGTTTCACCACCGCTTCACCAATCTGAGCATACAGAATATCATTCGAACCTTCGAAAATGATAAACGGACGACTATCCACCGTTCCACGACCAGCAATGTGATTGAGTTTATAGCCTTTTGCACCCACCAGCGTAAGCAAAGTTTGTGACGATTCCTGCATCAAATCAGTAGTAACGGTTTTAATGATATTGGCTTCCAATCCAAGTCCGGTCAGGTCGTTTTCGATACCAGCAATTCCCGCACTATGTTTGCTGTAAGCAGAAATAATGGTAAAGTTAGCTTGCAATTTGGCTAAATGCTGTTGAACCTGATCATACGCAAATAAGTTGCGACCACCTACCAATCGTTGCTGACAATGTACAATGGCTTCGTCGAGCATACGTTTTACAAATCCAAGACCCATGCCCGGAAAATGCAAACGACTGCGATGCAATAAGTCCAGCATCATTTGCACACCGTTAGTTTGAGGAATAAGGCGTTGCGTTTTCGGGATTTTTACGTCCAAAATATTACGACCGTAGGGAATCTGATACAAACCCAGATTTTCAAATCGTTCTTCTACAAAAATGTTTTGAGCCGGGTTGGTATTATCACAAACAAAAAAGTCAATATCGCGTTGCAATCCACCCTGTTCGGTTTGTTTACGAGCTGTAAGTAACCAATAATCAGCCTGTCCGGTTAGTCCGGCCCAGTGTTTTGTTCCTTTCAGGTGAAAATGATTCGACTGTTCGGTAAATGAAGTTTGCATATTCAGCGCATCGCTGCCGAAACCAGGTTCGGTAATCATCAGTCCACCCATGTTCTGGTGGTTTAAAAAACGGCCAAACACTTCGGGCTTTGCGGCAGCCTGTCCGTATTTGGCAAAAGGTTGCAGAAAAAGTGCGCTGTTAATCCCCAGCGTGAGGGATAATGCGAGTGATTCATAGGAAGCAGCCGACAGCAGTTGCAGACTTTCCTGTACAATTCCGCCACGACCACCGTATTCTGTTGGAATGGCTACTGAAAGAGGATTGCAATCCATGATTTGTCCGAGTAATTCAGGTGAAATACCTCGGGTAATGCCCATTGTGTCAATGTCATCTTCTTCATGAAAGACTCTTTTCAGCGTGTTTTTGAAATTTTGAATGAAATGTTCAAAGGATAAATGTGACTCTGCCTCTTCAACGGAAGAGTCTGATTTACCGGTTGTTGTGTTTTGAGAATGTTGCATATTCTTTGTTTTTTAATTTATTTCTTATTCCATCCGGAACAAGTAGTAAGCTATGAAACAAGTTTGTGGACTAAAAGTTTTGATTTACAATAATTTAGAGGTATATTTATACATTTAAACAACATTTATTCTGCAAATTGATTAAAATCTCCAACCATTGAAGTAAGGAAAGGGATATTTAAGCATCCAATTAGGGATAACTTCACAATACATTGATTACCTTTGCATCAAACAAAATTTAAACAAAAACTTCCATGCCCGAAATCAAGAAAGAACATCCTGCCGAAAAAACCGTATTACACCCACGAAATAAACATCGGGAACGTTATGATTTCAGCTTGCTTGCGAAGGCTTGTCCTGAGTTGGCTAAATATGTGAAGTTAAATCCTTTTGGCGACGAATCAATCGATTTTGCTAATCCAAAAGCGGTAAAATGGCTAAATAAAGCCTTACTGAAGCAGTATTATTCGTTGGAATACTGGGACGTTCCGAGTGGTTATTTGTGTCCTCCCATACCGGGAAGAGCCGATTATATTCACCATATCGCCGAATTGCTGGGCAAGTCGAACAACGGAAAAATTCCGATTGGTTACAAAATAAAATGCATGGATATTGGTGTGGGTGCGAGTTGCATTTATCCGGTTGTTGGCAATAAAGAGTATGGCTGGTCGTTTATCGGAACTGATATAGATAAAACTGCATTGGAATCTGCCAATAAAATCATTAGCTATAATGCCTTTTTGAAACGCAATGTTGAACTGCGTTTTCAGGAAAATCCGAACGATATTTTTCATGGCGTAATGGAGCGAAACGAGCCAATTGATATAGCTATTTGCAATCCACCTTTTCACACGTCACTGGAAGAAGCCCAAAAAGGAACCCTCCGGAAACTGAGTAGCCTGAATCACAAGAAAGTTACTACTCCGGTGCTGAATTTTGGCGGACAAAGCAACGAACTCTGGTATGAAGGTGGTGAAGAACGGTTTATCAGAAATATGATTCGTCAGAGTAAGCAATTTTCGACGAATTGTTTCTGGTTTTCGACCCTGATTGCGAAACAAGTAC
>CAZTDH010000301.1:0-2834 GCA_964612615.1 uncultured Paludibacter sp.
TATTTTGAATTGCCAATTAAAAAGGGTGAATCTGTCATTTTTTCTGCAGGAATTACCAATGTTTCAACCAAAAAGCTGAAAGCACTTTGGGATGAAGAGATAAGCCGACGAATTCACCGTGTTGATATGTTTACTTGTCTGAAAAATTCAGCACAACAGTTTTACAAACGTGAAGGAGATAAAACTTACTTATTAGCCGGTTATCCCTGGTTTGGTGCACGTGCACGTGATCAGTTTGTGGCTTTGCCGGGTTGCACACTTACAATTGACCGAATGGATTATTTCGAAGCCATAATGAAAACTTCAATAGAAGAAATTCAGGAATTTATGTCGGGCAAACGAACCGGTTTTAAAATTCAGGCTATTGATGATCCCGATGTATTACTTTGGTTTTTATGGGTAATTCAGCAATTTTCAAAGCATAATTCATTGGCAGAAGCAGCCACACGATATGAAGAATTAGCCAATGTTATTGTCAATTTTATCCGTAAGCAAAATCATCCTAATTTGTTTGTGCATAATAATGGTTTGCTGTATGTAAACGGAACTGATAAACCGGCAACATGGATGAATGCTATTGAAAATGGTCGACCGATAACTCCTCGTACGGGATACGTGGTTGAAATCAATGCATTGTGGTATAATGCGCTGAAATTTGTTGCTGAACTTACTCGTGAAACAGGAAAAGAACATGCGGCGGACTTGCTCGATTATCAGGCTGAAATGGCTCGTGAAGCTTTTGTTCAAACATTTTGGAATGGAAATTATTTGTTTGATTATGTGGATGGTGGATATTCCGACCGGGAGGTGCGCCCGAATATGATTTTGGCTGTGGCTTTGCCATTTTCGCCACTCAACAAACAACAACAGAAGTCAGTTTTAGACATTACCACCAAGGAGTTGCTTACCCCAAAAGGATTACGGTCATTGAGTCCCAAAAGTGGATTTTACCGTCCAAGTTATGTTGGTGGACAGTTGGAACGTGATAGAAATTACCACAACGGACCGGTTTGGCCTTGCACTTTTGGAGCTTTTGCTGCTGCCTATTTAAAAATATATAAACAAAGTGGAAAATCGTTTATTGAACGTATGATGATTGGTTTTGAAGGCGAAATGAGTGAGTTATGCATTGGCACTTTACCCGAATTGTTTGATGGAAATCCACCTTACAAAGGACATGGAGGCATGTCGTTTGCCATGAGTGTGGCTGAGGTCTTGAGAGTGTTTGAAATGTTGAAAAAATACGAAAACGAATAATATATGAAGGCATTAATGTTTGGTTGGGAGTTTCCGCCGCATATATTGGGAGGATTGGGAACTGCAAGCTATGGGTTGACCAAAGGCATGTCATTGCAGGATGATATGGAAATTACCTTTGTAATTCCAAAACCTCATGGCGACGAAGATCAGAGTTTTTTGAAAATTATCGGGGCTTGTAATGTGCCGGTGGTATGGAAAGAAAATAGTTGGGATCATGTGAATCACCGTATTGGTAGCATAATGAATCCTGATGAATATTTTGGGTTGAGAGATGGAATTAAATATGATTATCGCCGGATTCATACCAACGATTTGGGCTGCATTGATTTTTCGGGTCGCTATCCCGATAATTTAATTGAAGAAATATCGAATTATGAGGCAGTGGCGAGTGTTTTGGCAAATCAGGTTGAATTTGATATTATTCACTCTCACGACTGGCTTACGTACCCGGCTGGTGTCTTTGCCAAACAAATTAGCGGAAAACCTTTGGTAATTCATGTTCATGCAACCGATTTTGATCGCAGTCGCGGACAGGTAAATCCTACCGTTTACGGCATTGAAAAACGTGGAATGGATATGGCCGACCATATTATGACTGTAAGTGAACTAACACGTCGGATTGTTATTGAAAAATATCATCAGGATCCACGAAAAGTAACAACGGTTCATAATGCCGTTGAGCCATTGCCGGATGTTGAATCTTTTAAAAAAACACCGCGAAAAGATAAGGTAGTGACTTTTTTAGGTCGTATAACCATGCAAAAAGGACCGGAATATTTTGTTGAAGCTGCCTATAGGGTATTGCAAAAAACAAAAGGTGTTCGTTTTGTTATGGCTGGAAGCGGTGATATGATGCATGCAATGATTGATTTGGCTGCCAAGCGTGGTATTGCTGATCGATTTCATTTTACAGGATTTTTGAAAGGTCGACAGGTGCACGAAATGCTGGCCGAAAGTGATGTGTATATTATGCCATCGGTTTCCGAACCTTTTGGTATTTCGCCTTTGGAAGCAATGCAGGTAGGAACGCCATCAATTATTTCAAAACAATCAGGTTGTGCAGAAATTCTTACACATGCTATAAAAACAGACTACTGGGATATTGACGCTATGGCGGATGCCATATATGCTATTGTGAAAAATCCGGCCATGTTCGACAGTTTGAGTAAATTAGGGCTTGAAGAAGTAAATAATATCAAATGGTATGATGCCGGTCTTAAAGTTCGAAGGATTTATGAAAGCGTTATGTAAGCAGTAAACAATCAACAAGTTAACCAATATATAAAAATATCCAAATTAACCCTATATGCGAAACATTTGTTTTTATTTTCAGATTCATCTTCCGTTCCAATTGAAACGGTATCGTTTTTTTGAAATAGGAAGCGATCATTACTATTACGATGATTTTCAGACTAGTGAGAGATTGAATAATTTGGTTCAGCACTCATACCTGAATGCAAATCGCACTATTTCTGAAATGATTCGAAGTTCGAATGGAAAGTTTAAATGTGCATTTTCGATTTCAGGAATTACGCTTGAACTTTTTGAACAATATGCCCCGGAAGTGATTGACA
>CAZTDH010000302.1:0-2833 GCA_964612615.1 uncultured Paludibacter sp.
GACAGGAAGCCGTGAAAATGTCGTATTTATCTGTGGATGGCGAAGAAGGTTATCCCGGAAACCTAAAGATTTCGGTTAGCTATTCTCTTACTGAGTCCAACGAATTGAAAATTGAATATGAAGCCACTACCGATGCTCCAACAGTGATTAACCCAACCAGTCACTGCTATTTCAACCTGCATGGCACCACCAAAAAATCAACCAATAGTCATATTCTCCAAATAAATGCCGACAAATATACACCGACAGATTCGCTGCTTATTCCGACCGGCGAGATTGCCACGTTGACAGGAACACCTTTGGATTTCAGGAAACCAACCGAAATAGGTAAACGAATTAATGAGTCTTTTGAAGCCTTGAAATTCGGAAAAGGATACGATCACAATTATATCGTAAATAAAAAAGCGGGTGAAATCTCGTTAATGGCAGTTGTTTATGAACCTTCCACCGGTATCGTGATGAAAGTAATAAGTGATCAACCGGCCATACAGTTTTACAGTGGGAACTTCATGGATGGAAAAGATAAAGGGAAGCGAATGGAAAAGCACAATTACCGCACAGGCATTGCTCTCGAAGCTCAGAATTATCCAGATGCTCCCAATCGCTCCAATTTCCCAAATAGCGTTTTACGTCCGGGTCAGAAATATAAACAAACCACTTTGTATCGTTTTGAATTGAAATAATAATAAAATAATAAAATCATTGAAAATGTATAAACTAATAAAATTACCATTCGTTTTTTTCTTTCTGTCTTTTCTTTCAGTTGGTGTAAATGCCCAACCGTGGCTAATGAAAAAAGCACCCTTGATGACTCCTTTTGCAAACAAAGTGGATACCGCCAATGTATTACCGGAATATCCTCGTCCACAACTGGTTCGTAAGAACTGGATGAATCTTAACGGAATTTGGGAATTTCAACCCGGAACAAGTAAAACCGAAGCCATTCCTGTAGGTAAACTTTCAGGCAAAATACTGGTGCCATTTGGCGTAGAATCGTCGCTATCGGGAATCATGGAACATCACGATAAATTGTGGTATCGACGTACCTTTTCTATTCCCAAAAACTGGAAAGGACAGCAAATTCTGTTGCATTTCGGTGCAGTCGATTATGAAACCGAAGTCTTCGTAAACGGACAATCTGTTGGAACACATCAGGGTGGATACAATCCCTTTAGTTTCGATATTACCTCAAAACTTATTGCCGGCAAACCACAAGTGCTGACAGTTCGGGTTTACGATCCAACGGATGCTGCCACTTTTCCGCGTGGAAAACAAACACTTACGCCCGAAGGAATTATGTATACCGCAGTTACCGGAATTTGGCAGACTGTTTGGCTTGAGCCAGTACCAAAAACCAGTATTTCGACTATCAAATTGGTACCCAATATCGATAATTCGACCTTGGTATTTAAAGCTAACGTAGAGGGGTCAACATCCAACACAACAGTTGAAATAGAAGTAAATGACGGTGCAAAATCGATAACGAAGTTCAAGGGAAATGCCAATGAAGAGTTGGTAATTCCAATTCCTAATGCGAAACTTTGGTCGCCAGATTCACCATTTCTTTACGACTTAAAAGTTACGCTAAATGCAAACGGTAAATCAATGGACGCTATCAGTAGTTATTTTGGAATGCGCAAAATATCGATGGCAAAGGTTGATGGTTTCCAAAAAATGATGTTAAACAACGAGTTTGTTTTCCAAATGGGCCCACTCGATCAGGGCTATTGGCCCGATGGCCTTTACACCGCTCCAACCGATGAAGCACTTCAGTTTGATATTAAAAAAATGAAAGAGGGCGGTTTTAACATGGTGCGGAAGCACCTCAAAGTGGAGCCCTATCGCTGGTATTATTGGGCTGATAAAATGGGATTGTTGGTTTGGCAGGATATGCCGTCGGTAAATTCGTATGCCAAAGTCCGTCCGCCAGTCGACCAGCTAGCTTTTAAAACACAATTGGAACAAATGATACAAACCCACTGGAATCAGCCAAGTATTGTGATGTGGGTGGTGTTTAACGAAGGACAAGGCCAACACAATACAGAAACATTGGTATCGACTGTTAAGGAACTTGACCCCAGCAGACTCGTAAGTCAGTGTAGTGGATCGAACAAAAGAGTGGGCGATATATTGGATATTCATAATTATCCATCGCCGGCTTGTCCCGTAAGTTCAACACAAATTCTAGCCTGTGGCGAATATGGTGGCGTAGCGTACAGCATTGATAATCATATCTATCAAAAAGCATTTGGACATGGAACGGTAAATAGTGCCGAAGAATGGTTGAAATCATATTCGACATTCACAGACAATCTGATCGGTTTTAAAACAAACAACGGCTTGAGTGCGGCAGTTTATACCGAACTGACCGATGTGGAAGGTGAGATGAATGGATTTATTACCTATGATAGAGCGGTGGTAAAAGTAGACTTGAATAAACTTACCGAAATCAATCGGCGTGTGATTAAAAATCAGGCAAAAGTGCTGGATGTTTTACCAACCTCGCAGGCGAATCATCAAAACTGGAAGTTTACATTTAATCAACCCTCAGCCGATTGGTATAGTAGTGTATTCAATCACACCCAATGGCTTGATTCTGTTGCCCCTTTTGAGCCTGCAACCAAAAAGAATATACGTGAAATTAAAACCAATTGGACTACACCAGATATTTGGATGAGAAAAGAATTTAAGGTAGACACATTAAGCCCTGCATCCTTAGAAAATCTTATATTCTTTATCAATCACAATGCTAATTGTGAAGTCTATCTTAACGGCATTTTGGTCGATAGATCGGAAGAGCGTCGTGTAGGGAAAGAGTGTTCAGAGCCGTGTA
>CAZTDH010000303.1:0-2813 GCA_964612615.1 uncultured Paludibacter sp.
GAGAACAGTTGTTGTTGTTCACGCACATGCCAACTACAATGCCCCGGGCTATAGGAATGGGTTATTTTATATCCGGATTTATCGGCTTCTTCATTGATTTTATTGGTAACAAAACGAACCGTTGCTTCAGCTATTTCTGTTCCAATTGAATATGCCAAAAACTCAGATACAATATCACCGTGGGCTTTAAGTTGGTCTAAATAATTATCGAATTCCTCACCTGCAGTAACAACAAAAACTGCAAAATGGGTTGCATTATGCAGGTATTTTGTTATAACTGCTCCTACTTTAATGCGTATGTTGTTTATTTCAAGGTAATTCTTATCGGGTATTATTCCTGGAAAAATGAGGTAGCCTGCATTAGGGATACAAAAGCCTTGAATGTGTTCAATCATTTCGTCAACCATCCCTATAAATTGATCATCAGGAGTTTGACCTCCATATCCAAGATTCAGATAGATTTCGTTTTTACTAATATCTAAGTCCGATAATGTGAGTTTATATGTTCTCATTTCAAAGGTTTCTGTTGGTATTTGGTCCTTAAAACAGCATTTTATCCACATAGATATTCTGAAAGTTTGGATCGCTTTCCAGATTAATATGTTTTGTTTTGGATAGTATTTCGGCTGTCATTTGATGGTCGGAAAATAAAAACATTTTAGCTCCAATTAATGCAGTATTACCCATTTTGTGGATTTTGTTTTCAGGCATTTCAATCATTCCTGTTTGAATCAAATGTTGTATATTAATGTAACTACCAAATCCACCGGCTATGTAGACTTCTTGAATATCATTTAATTCAATTGATAGTGAGTTGCAAAGTATTTCCAATCCGGCAGCTATAGCCGCTTTTGCGAGCTGAAATTCATTAATATCTTTTTGAGTTAATCTCACATCATTTGTAATTGAAAGTGATTCTGCTCCAGAATTGATTTCACCAAACATACCAATCAGATCAAGTTTTCTAAACACAGCTACAGCATCAACTAATGCGCTACCACAGATACCTTTGGGTTGAGCATTTCCAATAATATTGACTTTTATATCATTTCCTTCTAATTTCACTGTTGAGATTGCACCGGTAACAGCTCTCATACCCATGGAAATGTTTGTTCCTTCAAATGCAGGTCCGGCTGCAGTAGATGCACAAACGACTTGATTCTTATTACCAATTACAATCTCTCCATTTGTTCCCAAGTCAATTAGTGCCGTATAGTTTTCATTTTTATGTAAACCGGTTGAAACAATTCCGGCCAGAATATCACTACCAACAAAACTACCAATGGAAGGATAAAACATCACACTTTCAGCAACTTGAAAATCCCAACCAAGTTCTTGTGCACTGAATAACTTAGAACCAAGATTATCGGTATGAAAAGGATATTGGGCTAAAGGAGTCAGGTCACAATTGCTAAAGAGAAGTTGCATAACGGTATTTCCCACAATGCAAATCCGCTGAATTTCAACCACTTGCTTTTGGAGCAGTAATTCAATCATATTTCCAATGGATTGACGAATGAGTCGGGTCATTTGATCCGAATTTCCATCAATAGAAGCCTGAATACGAGATATTAAGTCAGCACCAAATTTTGCCTGAGGGTTGAGCATGGTTTCTACTGCCAACACTTTTGCTGTGTTGAGGTCGATTAATTGTGCCACCAGCGTAGTTGTTCCCAAATCCACGGCTACACCAAAACCATTTTGGGGGATAAATTCAAACTCACTTTCATCTGCCAAAATCATGTGATTGAATTGTTCAATTTCGAGGGTTATATCGGATGTACATTCACAGTGACAAGCCAATCGCCATTCGGAGGATAATCCAAGTTTATTGATTTTCTGATGATGAATTTCATTCACTTCAATCTCACCTTCCAATAATTTCACTTTGCATTTTCCACACGTACCTTTCCCACCACATGGAAACTCAATGCCAAATTCGTGCAAAACATCAATCAGAGGTGTCTGGTCATTTACCTCAATTGACTTTCCTAATGGTTGAAGATGAATTGTGTGTTGTTTCATTAAATTGAATTGAAAATTAGCTAGTAATTATCGTATTGTCTTTACTATTTCATCCGCCATGATATTCATGAGATTTGGTTCTGATTTATCCGTGATTATCACAAATTCGGTTTCCATACAATCTTCGGCATCCTCAAACAAACATTCCGTCAGGGTGAAATTTAGCAATTTCCAACCATTTTCGGTCCGAATAAACCCTTTAGCTCTGATAATTGAAAGATGTTTTTGTAGTAATAATCTAAATTTAGTTGAGTCAAAAATGGTTGAGAGGTCAAAAGTATAACTTTTTTGTAAGAAATTAGTAGCTGATAGGTTTGGGTCGATAAAAGAAAATTTCGGTTTTGGGGTTTCATCTTTCAGTAAATTTCCATCCAATAAGAAAATATTTAACTTCTCATTCAAAATATCTGATTCGGGAAATGACTTAAGAAACTGTTCTTTCAATTCCGAGAGAACCGAAACATCGGAAATTAAATCTGTTTTGGTGAAAACAATAATATTGGATTTTGAAATTTGTGCTCTGAAAATTGGAATCATCATTAATTTAGGTTTTTGGACTGAATTAATATCCACCAGACAAATAATTGGTTTAAGTTCAAGAGTGCTTTGTGATGTCACAATTTCAGAAACCATATCCACACCTCCCAAACCCGTTGGTTCTACGATAATTCGGCTATATTTACCCGATTGAATTACGGCAGCTAAAGTTTCATTCAAATATCCTTTTGCTGTACAACAAATACAACCACCGGCTATTTCGTAAACATTTTCCGAATCGGAAGCTGATT
>CAZTDH010000304.1:0-2813 GCA_964612615.1 uncultured Paludibacter sp.
CTCAACAATTACACTGTTTTTGTCATTTGTTGCCATTTTTGTTTTTGTTTTTTTTATTACTAAAATTGTTTGTTTTAAGCGGTACAGCCCGCTATGAGTTCACTATATTTCTGTTTTTTATGACTGTACCGCTTTGATTAATTACTACTCCACTATGAAATCACCAATTAAATGGGTTGTTCCATAGCTGATTGTAATACTGTAGTTTCCTACACTCCAACAGTCCGATGAGATAAATTCGTCAGGGTAACTACCCGTATCAGTCACACCCTGATAAACCACATTTTGGTATTCATCGTAAACGGTGATAGTTGCATCACCTACCGACTCCACAAAATAAACTGCCAGGTTGATAGTGTCAATCGTTGCAGTCAGCGGTATATCTGTTTCCAGAGTTACACCGTTAGGCATTGGTTGAGGAGGTGGTGATTGATCATCTTTTCGGATAATTATATTAGTTCCAAAATTAAATTGAGCTACTAATAGAAAACCTGCGATAACACAAGTTTTTGAAAGCATCGATTTTGATATTCTCATACGATACTAATTTTTCAGACATCGTACAAAATTCATCTAAGATTCATTGAGACTCATGAATTCTTTCCGTTTCTTACATTTACTTCATACCTGCCTTTTGTTTTTAATTGATTTTTACCTGAAAATTTTCCGATCGATCGTGGGACAAAATTAGGGTGAGAAAACAGGAAGTGCCAAATTTTCTCACCGATTTCAACAGGACATGTTAAAACTAAACTGTACTGTTTATCAGCGAATTACAAAGCCATTTTATGGTTTTTACAGGACATGGATTTTTTCGGTATGTTTATGAAGAAAAAACAGGCTAAAAACAGGGGGTAGTTCAATTAAAAAAAGCCGAACGATATTAAATTCGTCCGGCTAAAATAGGATGGTAAATAAGGTCTTTTAAAAGATTGAAATTTAATCTTCTGAAAGTATCTCTTTCATAAAACCTGTAAGTTCCGATGCGTATAGAAGTTGTAGTTTCTTTGCCAGCCGGACCTTCATTTTATTCAATGCTTCTGATTTATATTCCAGAACATTTAATACATCGGTCGGTGGAATCTCCAGCAAGGTTAGGCAACACCATTTAATTTCCCTGTCTGAAACATCTTTATACCGCGCTTTTAGTTTGGTGGGTAGGTTATTCATATTGGCATCCATTAGTTTCATGAAATAGGCAGTATCCTGCAAGTGCAGTATGTCATTATAGATTTTCTTATCCAGCAATTCTTTTTCTGCAAAGCTCAACTTCTTTCTTTTTGCCGCTTGTGAGTCCTTTGTGTGGTTTATTTTAAGAATCAAAGCCGTCCGATGTTTCAACATCGAGTCCTTATGCTTCTGTGTGGTTTGTTTCAGTTCCCTGTCTTTACGCTTGTGCATCAACACATAAAACAATATACCTACAATCAGTATCGGCACAATACCGGCACAGAGGTACCACAACCATTTTTTTGTTTTGACCACTTCGTGCTTTGTTTGATGCATGTTTTCAATATAGCTTCCTTTAGGTTGAGTGTCAATTTTCCGCAGAGAATCAATACAGTTTTGGTAACCCACCATCGATTCTTTCAACCTGCGAATATCTCCTGTTGCATTGTAGGTATTTACCTGAATACGATAACATTCACGTCGCGTAATAATATCCGGCTGATAGTTGAATGCTTGATTGGCATAATAAGCGGATGAATCAAATTTATTCAAATCAAAATACAAATCAGCAAGATAATACATCCGAACAGCCATATTGCTTTGTATATAGGAAAAAGACAGTGATTTTCTCAAATAGTACCGCGCTGAATCATATTGCTTCAAGGCATAATAATTTATACCTAAGTTCTGTATGGCTAGGCCTTTGGTGAGTGAATCTTTTGTATTCAGATATACCCGGTAAAAATACTTCTGAGCTTTTTTATACTGTTTTTCATTACTGTAGCTTATTCCGATGGAAAGTAAAGTGGTGTTGGCAAAATATACAGACTTTGTTTGCAGGTAAAATTTATAAGCTTCAACATATTTTTGTCTTGCTTTGACATATTCCTTTTGATAACGGCTTATATCAGCCATATCAAAGTTTAATCTCGCCGACAACATATATTCATCCCTGTTTTCAATCAATTCGAGCCCTAGTACAAAAAAACTTGAAGCCTTATCATACTGTAAAGCATATTTATATTTTCGCCCTTTGTACAAATAGCAGTTGGCTAAGCGTACAGGATTGGGGTGTTTCTGATAATAATTCGTCGAAAAGTCAAGCACTGAATCGGGCAACAGAGGAAGTTTTAGCCTGTCCAAAGCCTCAGTCATTAGCAATCCGTACAGGGCTTTACTTTCGTCAGACTTATATTTCTTCGGGGAGAGATGTCGGAGAATATACAGAGCTGAATCGGGTTTGCTTTCAATCAATGATTCTGCTTGTTGAAGTTCGGAGAGAGGGTTTGTGCAATTTGAAATTAGTACGGAAAGAAAGAGAAAAAGGGGAAATCTGCCGATAATTTTCATCGCTTTAATGGGTTAAATTTTAAGGCGACAAAAGTAGAAAAAAGTTTTGAGAGTTAAAAGCAATAAATGCCCGAATCATCGCTGATACTGGCATTTATTTTTTTTAATATTAAGTGATAAAATAATATCTTATACTAAATTCACTTTAAACGGATCATTACTTAAACACTCCGGAGTTTGTAAATGGGCTTCACCCGGTGCTTTGGGTGGTGTTGATTCTAATTGGAGTGCAATTTCATTGTCTAATTCAATACACTCAATCTGAGGTACGAAGTATTGTTTTCTTGTTGTGT
>CAZTDH010000305.1:0-2808 GCA_964612615.1 uncultured Paludibacter sp.
TTTCCTTTTGCAACCGAATTATCAGGCATTACGGCATCTATTCTCCAAAAATAGCTTGTTCCAGCAAATAAAGCAGGCAAAGTGTAAACGTTTTTCTGACCAGTCAACGCCCCTTTGAATTCCGCACTGGCGGTAGTGGCATTTGTAACTGTTGTTTTGTTTGTTCCAAAATAGATTTTATGCGAAACGGCATTATAGGCCTGTAACCACATCAGAACATCGCGTGTTAATGGCACATTGACGGTTGAATCAGGAAGAATTGGAAAACTTGCTTTGATTTCACGTCGCCCGGGTATCCAGTAAATACTGTCACCACGCTCATAAGCTCCTATATCGGGAGCAGTTCCAAATACACTCGAAGTGATTCCGGATATAACAATGCCCTTATCATATATGCTCGAGGCTGTTGTTTTGGGTCTGAAATCGAAAAAGGCTGTATCTTGCATTCGGGTATCAGGAACTGTTCCGGTTGAATTATTGCTGTATGCCCCTAGTGTACCCAATGCACGAGCATTCCAGTCACCATATATTGTCTGCACCATGTTGTTTTGAACAAAACTGTAACTATTTTCATTTGTAAGTGCTGTGCGAATAATCATAGCACTTTTAGTGGTATTGTTGATGCTATGCTGAAAAATGGTATTATTGTACACTTTGTTTGCCTGATTAATAGTTGGTGAAGCAGGATTTTTAAGCTCTATTCCCGTACTACCAATATTCCAGGCCACATTGTGGTCAATCGTTAGTCCTGCAGTTTCGTCATCGCCACGAATAGCCATTCCACCACCCCAAGGCAAAGGTGGAGTTCCTGCCTTAGAATCGTATATCCAATTATGGTGAATTCGGGTGCCATCGCAATAAATTGTATTGGTGTAAATAGCTGAATGGTCTTTGTTCCCGCCCCAGCAGGCACGAAAAGCGTTGTAGCATTTGTTCATACTCACATCGTTTCCCGCTTGCCCAACGCTTAGATGAATACCACCACTGTTGTAAAATGTATTGTTGCGAACAATTGAATTACCACCTTTCCCAACATAATATGCCCAGTTTCTACTGACTTCTACCATCGGATAAGCCAACGACGAACTGATGTCAAAATCATGAAATACATTGTTTTCAACCAATGATGCAAAACCGCTTACCAAAACTGCTTGCAATGCACCATAGGCAAAAGTATTGTTTATTACTTTGGCTGTATCGGTATTAATAACAGGATAATTATCGTCGTATTTTACTTTTGGTTCTGTTGACGGCAGAAGTAAATAGTCAGTACAGGAAGAGTACAACACCTGATTATTTTGAATGGTGATATTTTTACTTCGTGCATCAACACTTTTACCAAACGAAAAAGCAGTGCCCCAGAAAGTAATGCCATTTATGGTCAGATAATTGGAGTTTTGGTCGGCAGTAAAGCCAAAATTATGGGATTTTATTTCGATGATAGAAGTATTTGGATTTTTGGCGTTTATGGGATAATAATAGAGTTGTTGGTTAATGGTGTCGTTATACCATTCGCCGGGAGAATCAAGAAATTGTTTATGACCCACCAAATAGTATCGATCATCGTTATAATTATCAGTAACAGATACACTCGCTCCTAAATCAGTAGGATAAGTAAAAACACCTGTACTAGCAGTATGACTTGTAATAGTACGCATCCAGCAATAAAATTGATGTGACACGTTCAAAACGGCCCTGGCACCAGTGATATTCCAACCAGTCAGTGCCAAATGAGTATCGCTTACTGTACCATAACTGTTTCCGGTAGCATCCACTGCCGCCCATACATCGGGCGAAAAGAAGTTCCAATCGCCATTGGCATCTTTTGGAACATTGGGCCAGCGGGCTTCCAGCATGGGTTTGCCATCGCAAAATAATTGTTCAAAAGCACTACCGGTATAGGATGCCACCCAAACATTGGTAATTCCTGAGTTTGACGACCATGAAAGTGATTGAACATCTAAGCCTGAAAGGATAGCATTTTCAGCATTATATGAAGTTAGGGTTATTGGTTTTCCATAGGTTCCTGACTTTCCAACCAATGCCACCGTTTCGCGATAGGTTCCGGCACGAAGATTGATTATATCACCGGCGACAGCTTTAGAATAAGCATAGCTTATGGTTTGAAATGGATTGGTCAGCGTGCCTGCATTGCTGTTACTGCCTGTTGGTGACACGTAATAATTATTTGGAAAAACAGTGTTGCAAATTGATAGTAATAATATGGAAAGACAAAAGTATTTTTTTTTCATGTTTAAATTTATTAGATGAAGCAAAAATAGTTTGTTTAATTAAAATGAAAAGGGTCAGAATAATAAACTTTAAGGGTAAAATGGGTATTCTGTTGAAAGATTGATACTAGTATGTTGTGTTTTCAAAGCAATGTCTGCACTCAACAAAAAAGAATTAAATTTAAACCTCCTAAAGCGCTTATTTTAGTAAGAATAAGCAAATTAGGAGGTTTCATCAATCAATCAATTAAACAAACAAATAAATAGTTAAGGTAATTTTATCGTTTTAAAAGTGCTTTGAGCGATTGCGTTTTGTTGCCGGTTTGAATCTGAACCGTGTAGATTCCATCTACCGGCGCTGTGAATTGCAGACTGTTGGCGGTTACGGTTTTGGTCAATAACATCCGTCCCAAAGCGTCGTAAATCCGTACCAGCGAATTTCCTGCCAAATTAGTAATTATTAATTGTGAATTATTAATTACTAACTGAGCATCAGTACCGTTTCCATTACCAGCGAACTGGTTGGCAGTGGCTACTTTGCGTGCACTGAGTACAAAGCGGTTGGCGGTAGTACCGG
>CAZTDH010000306.1:0-2801 GCA_964612615.1 uncultured Paludibacter sp.
CAAAATAAGTATTTACAAATTACAACCGTGTTGAGATTTGATTATGAAACGATTACAAATAGATTACTCACTAGTTCACATTTCTTCCATATTGTAAAATGATTCTGTTTTATTTTTCGTTCTGAGTCATTATAAAATAAAAAAACCGCTATCGAAATTTCGATAGCGGTTCAATCTTTTTAATACCTATAAAAACTTATTTCGTCAATGGCACATAACCTACTTTTTCAACAATTGCCTGACCTTCGGCAGAAAGCACGAAGTTTACAAGAGCCAAATAGTTTTTTTCCTTTGATTTTTCGTAGTAGAAAAACAATGGACGAATAATTGGATAAGTTTTGTTTTTAGCAGTTACTTCATTTGGTTCAATGTAGGTTTTACCATCAAATGAAACGTGTAAGGCTTTTACTTCTTTGTTAACGTAAGCCAATCCTACATAACCAATTGCACCTTTTGTTTGGCTTACCGACTGAACGATAGCTCCGGTAGCAGGCATACTTAGGATGGAACTCATATAGTTTTTGTTCAATAATACGAATTCTTTAAAGAACTCATACGTTCCTGAACTTGTTTCGCGTGAATACGGAGTGATTTTCAAATCGGCACCACCCACCTGTTTCCAGTTGGTTATTTTACCTGTAAAAATACCTTCAATCTGAGCACGCGTTAATTTCGAAACCGGATTAGATGGATTCACGATTACTGCCAACGCATCGTAAGCTATTATTTTCTCAACGATTGATTTTCCAGCTTCCTGACATTTAGCTTTTTCGTCGAACTTCATTTTGCGTGACGACATGGCTATTTCAGTTGTACCTTCGAGCAATGCAGCAATACCAACACCACTACCACCACCGATTACGGTTACCGATTTACCGGTTTTCTTTCCAAATGCTTCTGCTTCTTTCTGAGCCAAAGGCAATACAGTGTCACTACCTTTAATTTTCTGAGCATAAAATGAGGGTGCGATTGCGCAAACCATCATAAGCGATAAAATAAGTTTTTTCATTTTTTTTCTTTTAAAATCTTGTTTCTATTTACTTTTATTTTTTCTATAAACTATAAACTACCTATTATAAACTATTTTAGAATTTAACCTGCATACGAACTGTCAACAAATTGGCAGCTAATTTAGTTCTATAATCAGATCCAGCTGTCAATAATTTTGCTGAAGTTTCGTTTACCGGCATATCATAGTAAACCATAAATTTAATGTTATTGTTCATTCGATACAAATACCCAATTCCCAGCGTTGAATAAGCTATATCTGCTTTTGAAGTAGCAATCTGATTCGTTGTTCCGGTTGTTTTAGGTGTACCAATGTTATCTCCGGCTACATCTGTATTTGGGTCATACCAGTCATATTTTACAGTCAATGTGTGTTTTGTATCAGCAATATCCTGTGATAATTGTACATATCCACCAACAAATTTACGAAGATAAGTATCAGCAGTAACTGTGGCTGTTGGAGCAGTTCCATAACCTGTAGGTTTCACATCTAAACTTGGACTACTTGTACTTGAGCTACTACCGGGTTGTGTTCCGAAAATATATTCTGCACGGATATTTGTCAAACCTGCAACAGTTGCCATGCTGAATTGACCATCAAAACCGATATATTCACGTTTAGCATAACCGTTTTTATTCCCTTTGGTACTATCTGCAACAAAAACATTGTTTGCCATGCTGTATACCACATTTGTAGGTTGGAAAATTGAACCACCATAATAAGAAGCACCAATTCCATATTTAATATCTCCGGTTGAATTTACATAATTCAAGTGTGCGATTAAATCTTTTTTGCTTTTAGTATCAGTACCAATTGCGTTACCGGCCAATAAACCAAGATCCAATTTTAAAACACTCAAAGGTGAAGATTTAGGAGCTTGAAGCGTAATCATTCCACCTAAATCGCGTTCGCTTGGGAATAAGGTTTGAATTATACGGCTACGTTCAGGACTCTCACGAGAAGAAGAAGAATACTCAATTTCATATCCGAAGGGACGATTGAAAATACCACCTTTAAGTGTCAAAACACCTAACCATGGATCTAAAGCTGAAGCATAAGCTTCTTTTAATATAACCCCTTTTTCAGTTGCATCAATATAAACTACGCCTGTGCATCCAAAATCAGAATAAGTTGCTTTTAAACGACCACGACGTACACCAAAACGGCTAAATGAAGAACCAGCCGGTGTAATACTCCCAACTGAAGGATTCTCAGCAGCATTAGCACCACCTCCAACTTTCATATCTTGTGAAGCTTTACCATTCACATCAATATCAGAAAGTTGCCATTCAGTTTGTACATAACCGCTGAATTTCAGTTTTTTAAGTTGAATCAAACCATCTTCCAGATTTGAGATACGTTGTTCATGAACATCCAATGAGTCCACTTTTTCCTGAGAGAAAGCAACGGTCGAACAAATCAGACCTAATGCGATAATTGCTAAACTTTTTAATTTCATTTTGTTTTAATTTAATTATTGAATTTGAATTAGTTTTTAGTTTTGTTTCATTTTCACGCTGCAAAGAAACTTCTATAAGATTACAGTATCTTGTCAAATCTGTTACATTCTTATTACAAATGATTTTACCGTTCAAAAGCCAATAATTCAATGATTTTAATACAATATATATAGGATCAAAATATAGGTATTACGGATATTTCTAATGTAACATCTTTGTAACATCTTCGTAATGCAGATTTAATATACTTGCTGTTTCTTTGCATTGAATTTAAAAGAAAAAGAGTGAAACGGTTTTTTGAAAAGTTGGTTGAAGGGGCATTACTGATAAGC
>CAZTDH010000307.1:0-2792 GCA_964612615.1 uncultured Paludibacter sp.
AGCATTATGGATATGGAATTCACAAAAAGACTATATTGAAACCCTGAAAATATTTGGAGGAATTACGCTTTTTGTTTCTATTATTGGAATTTTCACACTTATTGCCGGAATTGTTGGGGTGAGCAATATCATGTTGGTTTCGGTAAAAGAACGAACCCGTGAAATTGGCATTCGCAAAGCTATTGGCGCTCCACCGGCATCTATTCTACGTTCTATTGTTCTCGAATCGATTATTATTACAACGATTTTTGGATATATCGGTATGATGCTGGGAATAGGATTAACTGAACTTATCAATTACTTTATGGTTCAATCGGCGGCTCAAAGTGCCTCAGACACTGGAATGACAGTATTTAAAAATCCAACTGTAGAACTTTCTATCGTACTGATTTCAACCAGTATTTTGATTATTGCCGGTGTAATTGCAGGTTATATGCCAGCCCGCAGAGCTGTTCGCATTAAGCCTATCGAGGCAATGAGGGAAGAATAGACCTCACCCCAGCCCTCTCCAAAAGGTGAGGGAGAAAAAATAGATTTGGAATAACTATTTACAATTGAATAAATGAATGATTTATATAACATAGAAAATCCGAAAACACCCGGCTTGATTCAACTTTGGTTGCGGGGAGTTTTCGATATAAACCGATGGCAGGAGATCTGGTTTACCATAACGCACAATAAATCCAGAAGTTTCTTGACTGCATTCGGAGTTTTTTGGGGAATGTTTATGCTGGTAGTAATGGTTGGTGCAGGAGTAGCACTTCAGCGCGGAATGTCGGCTAACATCGAAGGTTTTGCAACGAATTCATGCTTTTTTTGGACAGAATCAACTACAGAGCCATACAAAGGACTAAAAAAAGGAAGAAACTGGAATATTGTGAATGAAGATTTGCCAATTTTGATTCGTAAAGTGCCTGAACTTCAATATATGGCACCTGTTCTGTTTGGTGGAAATTCAGCTAATAATACTTCGAGAAAAGACAAATCAGGAACGTTCAGCATCAAAGGGAATTATCCGGCATACAACCAGATTGTAGAAAGTAAAATGATTTATGGCAGGTATATCAACGATATCGACATGACCGAAAAAAGAAAAGTCTGTGTGATTGGAGAGCGCGTGTATGAAGTTCTTTTCGATAAAGCTGAAAATCCTGTTGGGAAAAACATTCAGGTAAACGGCATTTATTTTCAGGTGATTGGTGTTGCAAGAAACAAATCAACCGTAAATATTGGTGGTAAAGGTGAAGAAACAATTGTTTTGCCGTTCAGCACTATGCAACAAGCATTTAACCAGGGAAACAAAGTACATTTTATTGCTGCTACAGCTCTACCGGGTATCAAAGTAAAAGTTATTGAAGATAAAATTTCTGAAGTTCTGAGAACACAACACGACATTGCACCAACTGATAAGGCCGCATTGACAGCTATGAATATTGAAGATCAGTTTACCATGTTTTTATATCTTGGACTTGGAATCGGATTCCTAATCTGGTTTGTCGGAATGGGAACACTCATTGCCGGTGGAATTGGAGTGAGCAACATTATGTTGGTAACCGTCCGCGAACGAACAAAAGAAATTGGTATCCGTAGAGCGTTGGGAGCAACACCACGGAATATAATCACGCAAATTCTCACTGAAAGCATTGTTTTGACAATTATTGCAGGAATATCGGGATTGATGCTCGGCGTAGGACTTTTGCAACTTGTGGGTTATGCACTTAGTCAGAGCGATCAGTTTTTCAAAGATCCTCAAATTAGTTTTACGGTTGGAATATCCGCATTCTTTATTTTACTGGTTATCGGAACTTTAGCCGGATTTATTCCGGCAAATCGAGCCATGAGCATTAAACCTATTGAAGCAATAAGGGAAGAATAAAACAATTTACAATTAAAATATTTACAATTATAGGAATAAAAAATAAAAAAAACGTTATGAAAAAAGTATTAAAATTCGCGTTGCTTATCTTAGTCGGAGCACTGGTAATCTGGACATTCTGGTTTTTATGGCAAAAATCTCGTCCAAAAGTAAAGAAATACGAAATTGAAGTAGTAAAGACGGGTAATATTGAGAAACATACTGTTGCCACCGGAAAAGTTGATCCACGCAATGAAATTCTCATTAAACCTCAAATGTCCGGTATAATTGCTGCCGTGTATAAAGAAGCTGGCGATATGGTAAAAGCCGGTGATGTGATTGCTAAAATCAAGGTGATTCCAGATATGGTAAGTCTTAATAGCGCTGAATCGCGCGTTTCACGGGCACAAATCTCATTCGACCAGTCGAAGAAAAACTTCGACCGTGATAACAAGCTGTTTGCCGACAAAGTGATTTCGAAAGAAGAATTTGAAAAAACTCAACTTCAGTTCAACAACGACAAAGAAGAATTGAGAACTGCAAAAGATAACCTGAGTTTGATTCGTGATGGTATAAGTACTAACAGTGCAGCAATTAGTAATACGCTGGTTCGCTCCACTATCAACGGAACTATTCTGGATATTCCCATCAAAGTAGGAAATTCGGTTATTCAGTCGAATAACTTCAACGATGGAACAACCATTGCCACAGTGGCCAACATGAACGATATGCTTTTTGTGGGTAAACTGGACGAAACCGAAGTGGGAAAAATCAAAGTAGGGATGCCTATGAACATTACCATTGGGGCATTACAGGATCAAAAACTGACAGCTAAACTGGAATATGTTTCGCCAAAAGGGAAAGAGGAAAACGGTGCAATTATGTTCGAAATGAAGGCTGCCGTAAAAGTTCCAAAAGATGTTTATGTACGTGCCGG
>CAZTDH010000308.1:0-2791 GCA_964612615.1 uncultured Paludibacter sp.
TATATCTTCGGGATCATAGTTGCCTAATTTCATCAAAATGCTTGTAAAATTCTCAATTCCCACAAAGGGATTTCGAAGATCGTGGGCAATGATGGAAAAAAACTTGTCTTTGGTCGCAATCAGTTTCTCCAGTTTGGTTGCGTATTCATTAATTTGCTCGTTTTTAAACCTGATTTGGAGATGGGTATTAACACGGGCCTTTAACTCTATCAAATCAAATGGTTTCGATAGAAAATCACTTGCTCCCGACAAAAGTGCTTTTCGCTTTGTTTCAAGTGTTACGTCGGCAGTAAGCACCAAAATTGGCAAATAAATACTTGGAGGAACAATAGATTTAATTTGTTCCATGATATCAAATCCACTTAAATAAGGCATCTGCAAATCGAGCAAAATAATATCCGGATCGAAATCAATTATCATCCGGGCAACTTTTCGTGGATCAATGCTGGTTTCAATGTTTGCATATCCCTGCATTTCCAGAAAGTCGTATAAAATATCAATATTTGCCTGCTGATCATCTACCAGTAGAATTTTTGCATTTTTCAAATCGGAATTTATCATATTCTGTTTTTTGCTTGTAGCCTCTTATTTATCAATAAATTACAACACTATTTTCTGATTATATTATTTTTTAGCGCATAATGTGCCAGTTGAACATTATTTTTCAAATTCAGCTTCTCCATTATTTTCCGTCTGACAACTGCAATTGAACCTAAACTGATTGCAAGTTCATCAGCTATATCATTATACTCTTTACCTTTGGCAATTAAACACAAAATTTTACTTTCCTGTTCCGATAATTTTCGGGGTATTTGTATGTCTTCGATCAATACGTCAAATGCTAAATCTTCAGCTAGGTTAGTGCTCAAATACTTGCCAATGGAGTAAATCTTTCTAATAGCAAATACCAATTGATCCAAACCGGCACTTTTGGATATATAGCCCACAGCACCTGCTCTCAGCAATGGTAATACAAACTTATCTTCGGGATTGGAACTTATAATCAAAATCCGGATTTTGGGTCTCTTTTTTTTTATTTCTTTGATCAAAGCTACACCTTGTCGTCCCGGTATATTGAGATCGAGTAATAATACGTCACAACTTGTTGCTGTAATTCCATCTATTACATCGTCACCATGACTGGCTTCGCCAATAACTTGCATGTCAGTTTCGGCTTCAAGGACTCTTTTTAATCCTTCCAGAACGATATCATGATCGTCTACTATAAATACATTTATCATAACAATATCTTTTAACGGCTATTTTATCTTTAAATACAAGCTATCTAACATTTTAAGTATTCATCAACAATCTTTAAGAACACATTAATATCCAATGGTTTTGTAAGGTATTTTTTCGCACCAGCCTTCATTAATTTGTCTACCTGATGTTGCATTCCATCAGCACTTAAAATTACTACGGGAATATCTCTTGTTTTCTCATTCCCTAAAATCAATTTAAGGACTTCGGCACCATCTATATCAGGTAAATTCAAATCCAGCAAAATCAATTCCGGTTTATAGTCAAGTGCCAGCTTTACGGTTTCTTTTCCATATAAAGTGGTTATCAGTTTAATACCCGATCGTTTTTTAGTTATAATTTCTTCTATAAGTTCGATATTGGATAAATTGTCCTCTATATACAAAATGGTACCACAATGTTGTTTCCAATCGCCTACAATTTCATTCAATATTTGTGATTTATCAAGTGAGTCGTGTTGACTTTCTACTTGAGGCAGTTCTATCCAGAATGTACTTCCTTTGCCGATAACACTTTCTACACCACAAGTCCCACCCATAGCTTCCATTAGTTTTTTAACAATAGCCAATCCCAAACCGGTACCTTCAATTCCTGTTTTATCAGATCCTACACGTTCAAAAGGTATGAATAACTTCGGAATGTCTTCCTCGCTAATTCCAATACCGGTGTCGGAAATTGAAATACGGATAAATGGCAGGTCCTTTTTCTTTCTGATTTCGGTTTTAATGCTTACCGTTCCGGCTTCTTTGTTGTATTTTATGGCGTTATTGAGCAGGTTCAACAATATCTGTTTAAAACTTTGTCTGTCGGCACTTACAAAGAATTGATTTGCAGGTGAATCGATCAGTTTGAATCTGATTTGATGCTTTGTAGCCAATGGATTCAAAATATCAAGCATTTCATTGTAAATACCCTTTAATTGTAAAGGTTCAATAGAAATGGATAATCTGCCGGCTTCAATGCGCGAAATATCAAGTACCTGATTTATTAATTCAAGTAAATGCTTTCCACTGTTCAGGATATGATTAACCCCTCTCTTCTGTCCAACATTCAATTCGCCCATTTCTAGAAGTTGAGCAAATCCAAGTATCGAATTCATTGGTGTACGCAGCTCATGACTCATACGGGATAAAAACTCGCTTTTGGCCTTATTGGCTTTTTCGGCCTCATCTTTGGCTTGCATAATTTTCAGTTCCGCCAGTTTTCGTTCAGTTATATCCAACGAAATACCTCCCAGTAAAGGTTCCCTACCGGTTCGGTTAATTACAAATTTCTGAGTTTCGTAATCATGCAGCAGACCATCAAGCTGATACATGCTTTCTTCAATCCGTTGGTAACCCATTTGAATAGAGTTGATATCATCGGCCACAAATTTCTCACCTATTTCACCCGGAAACACATCCAACATGGTTTTTCCAACCCATTCTGAAGCCCCAAAAGCTGAATCCATAAACTTGTTTACAAATAAAGTGCGTCCTTCATGATCTTTTAAAAACACCACAGCCGGCAAATATTCCATAAACGACCAAAA
>CAZTDH010000309.1:0-2770 GCA_964612615.1 uncultured Paludibacter sp.
TGTCATTTTGCATGCGTTTAAGTCGGCTTGTACGTGTAGCAAAACCGTCTAAATCTATCGGACGCATCCAAGAGTCAATGTTGGTACCACCCCACGAAGCGTTAACAATTGCCACTGGAATGTGCAACTTTTCGTATAGGTTTTTTATAAAGAAATAGGAGACAGCTGAAAATTTTTTGATAGAAGAGGGAGAACAGACTTCCCAACTCCCTACACAATCGTCTTGTGGAGTTCTAGCTACGTTTCGTTGTACTTTAAAAATGCGAATTTGTGGTATATTTGCTGTTGCAAGTTCCTGTCTAAAATTCAGAACGCCGCTGTATGCAGCACTGGTACTATCCACACAAAACTCCATATTGGATTGTCCTGAAGAAAGCCATACTTCTCCCAGATACACATCGTTTAGTTTCACTTCGTTTTTACCTTTTACTGAAACTTGGTAAGGTCCACCAGCATCTTTCGTAACCAACTTTACCTGCCAGTTTCCTAGGCTGTCGGCAGTTGTAACGTCTAGTTGGTTAGAAAATGTGGTTTTTAAAGTAATGCCTTCCATTGGATCAGCTTTGCCCCAAAATATTACCGTAGCATTGCGTTGTAATACCATATGATTGCCGAAAATGGAGGGTAAATGAACTTTGGCCTGAGTAGCACCTGTAAGCGTTAATACGAGAATAAGTGCGAGAGATTTGAAATTGAATTTCATTTCTAAATGAGTTAATTGTTGGATTATAATATATTTGATTTTTCACAATACAACTTTCACGAACTGTGAAACGCCGTTAGTCGATAATTGAACCAAATAAACTCCGGATGGTAAGGTTATCTTATAATTATTTTCACATTTAACAAGTTGATTGTAAACACGATTTCCCAATGCATTATAAATCGTCAACGACCCATCTTTCAATACATTCTCAATTTTAAGAGCTCTGTTGAATGAAATTACGGTTGCCAGTCTAACTGTATTTCCATTTAGCGGAATAAACAAAGTTGTTAGTCCTGTGTATACTTTAGGAATCATTTTATCGGCATAACGTTCGCCGAAAACCTTCTGACTAGCAGCATCGAAGTGTGGATCGGTTGTGTCAATCAATGGAGTTAATCCAGTCGAAGAAACCCAATCGGAATTCGGAATAAATTTTGATATATTCTGAATCATCTTGTTGAAGTTAGCGGTATATCCAGACCATTGAGCCAATTGACCAGCTACAAAAATCATATTTGGTAAACCCAAATCGGTCCTGAAATCAGATACCATTCTTGTTAATTGAGTCTTGTATGAAGTGGTATCACTTGAGTTACTCTCACCCTGATGCCAGATCATTCCTTTGATTTCACCGAATCGTTGTGCATCTAATGCCCGTCGAAGTGCCTCTTCATAATACTTATCGGCACTACCCTTAAGCCACGAAACAATGGAAGAGCCACCCTTCGAATTCTGAACTACTCCAATATTATGTCCAGTTGACGAACGCATTTTTTTTGCAAAAGAACAAGCAGGCCCAATACGATTTGTGCTACCCATGTATTCTATAGAAGAATATCTATTGAATGGGTTTGTTGCGATTTCCATATTTGCACCAGCAGTTAACAAATACACACTATCAATGGGAGCTGTATCTCCGGCAACCATATAGCCACGGCCAGACATATTCGACTGCCCCAACGCAATAAAGATATCCAGTTTGGGCAATACCTTAAATTCTACTGAATAGTTTTTTGTAGTAGTTCCATCTTGTGAAACAACTGAAATTTTGGCTGTACGCTCAGTTACCGTGCCATCGATATTTGCCGGAGGTGTCACATTTACCTGCGCAAAACAATCGACTCCAACACCTGAAATATTGGGATACATAGTAGCTGTATAAGGAAGGTAATTTAAATAATATATTGAGTCTCTTCGGAAATTCTCCAGCGGTACATTATTGAGCTTCAATGTATCCAAACGAGCTTCATTGGGCGCTGCCGATTTTTGAAAAACAACTTTGAACACAACAGAATCTGCACCTAATTTGGAAATAATTTTGGTTGTTCGTTCCAATTCTGTTCCTGTCAGGTTTTTAGCATTTACGATACTTAAAGTATTTGAAGAACTGAATGAAGTAGCCGTTACAGTAGGAATAATTGTTGTGGTATACGGAATAGTAATATAGTATTTTACCTTTGTCGGAGTAAAACCACTTACCAAAGAACCATTCACTTTCAAATCCGAAAGTTTGAAAGGGTCGATATTCTTATCGGTTACTACCAACTGCGGTTTAAATCCACTGGGATTCTCTTTGGAGTGAAATTGGACATAAATAGCAGTAGTACCGTTCTTTACTGCGTAGCGCTCTAACATCTTAAACGAAATTGCACTTTGTCCACTCGCTAAAGCAGATACAACTGCATTGGTCACATCCCATTCGTAATATTGAGCAGGCACACCGCCTAAAACATCTAACGAAGCAACCGGGCTAGCCGATTGTGAACCTGTGAAAGCAACGTAGTTATTATACGTCAGGGCATCTTCCACCCAATTTGCAAGTGAGGTAGTATAAATATCAAAACCATGCGCCTCATTTATGGTGGCATAGAGCCTTAACTTTACACTTCCAACCACACTTGTTATATTTTGGAGGTTGAATTGCAAGAAAGGCATATTCCAATAAGTATCGTTTGTAGCAGGGTTTCTGTAACTCTTCAAATAAGTCTCCATACTACGGATATCGTTTCCGGTTGTTCCTTTGCTGATATACACGTCTGCCGTTGGGGAAAAGGTGGTTTGAGA
>CAZTDH010000310.1:0-2768 GCA_964612615.1 uncultured Paludibacter sp.
TTGCGGGTTAGAAAGTAATAATGTGAGTTGTCTGGCCGAGTCAAAATACGGATATATTTTAGCCGGAACGAGTAAAGGTTTTTCGCGAATTGATGTTGAACAAAAGAAAAGTATTAATTACAGTTCCAAAAACGGTTTTTCACTTTCATCTTTAACCTTTGGCAGTATATTTACCTGCTCAACCGGCGAACTGGTGATGGGCGGTATTGACGGAATGACCATTTTCAGGGAAGAAGCTCTCTCAAACCTTGGAAAACCATTCAATATGCAATTTACGGATCTTTGGATAAACAACCGCAAAGTGACATCGGGCGATAATACAGGTATTTTGAAGGTTGCCTTACCCTATACCACAGAACTGGAATTACGTCACGACCACAGGATTATTTCGTTTGAATTTGCAACGGATAATTACATCAAGACAAATCAACCTAATTTTCAATATAAATTGGAGGGTTTTGATAAGCAATGGCTTACTATGGACGCCAGTAATTCCATCAATTATATGAATCTTTCCTCAGGAAGCTATACCCTTAAAGTCAGAAGTCAGATCAATGCTGATGATAAGAATCAGAATAATATTGAACTGAAAATTAAAATTTTGCCACCACTTTATGCCCGCTGGTATGCTTTTTTATTGTACATAATTCTGTTAACCGGAATTACTGCCTGGATATTCCGATTCTACCAGTCGCGACTACTGCTTAAAACCTCACTGGAATTTGAACGTCGCGAAAAAGAACATAATGAAGTTGTAAATCAGTCCAAACTAAAATTCTTTACCAATATTTCACACGAATTTCGTACTCCTCTTACCCTTATTATGGGTCAGCTGGAAATGCTTATGCAATCATCTAAAATAGGTCCTGCAATTTATAACAGCATTGTGAATGTTCATAATAATGCTGTGAAAATGAATTTGCTTATCAGTGAATTACTCGACTTCCGCAAGCAGGAGCAGGGTTACAAAAAATTGAAAGTCAGTGAATATGATATCGTTGAATACATTCGTGAGATTTTTGTTTCATTTCAGGAGTTTGCAAAATTCAGGGAGATTGAACTTACTTTCTCTACAAATAGAGAGAAAATTCCATTGATGTTCGATTATACAGAACTGCAAAAAGTGTTTTATAATCTGATTTCAAATACATTTAAGTTTACTCACAAAGGTGGTAAAATTAGTGTCGGGATTGATGCGAATGATATCTGTGTAAATATCAGTGTATCAGATACTGGTGTCGGGATTTCAAAAGAGAATCTCAAAAAAATATTTGATCGTTTTTATCAGGCAGATAATGAAGATGACAGTAGTCTTCAAAACAAAGGAACCGGTATTGGATTAGCTCTTGCAAAGGGAATTGTCGAACTTCATAAAGGTAGAATTTCTGTGACCAGTACGCAGGGTGTTGGGAGCACTTTTGTGGTTGAACTGCGGTATGGCGATTCGCATTTCAGGGATAATGATCAGGTTGAAATTGTTGAAAGTCAGGAGAATAATGTTTCAACTTATAAAATTCAAACGGTTTTGGATAATGATTTATTGAAAGAGGTCTCAGACAATCAAAAAAATAACTTTAGTTCAAAACCCACAGTATTGATTGTAGAAGATAATGAGAGTCTTCGTCAGATGCTGGTGGAGCTTTTTGCCACGATGTATAATGTATTAGAAGCAAAAAACGGGAAAATTGGCTATCAGTTGGCTCAGAGTAAACATCCTGATTTAATATTGAGTGATGTAATGATGCCCGAGATGAATGGAAATGATATGTGTACCAAACTTAAAAGTAATTTTGAAACCTGTCATATTCCGGTGGTGCTGCTTACTGCTCAAACCAGTCCCGAACAAAATATTGATGGTTTGAAACGAGGTGCAGACGACTATATTACAAAACCTTTCAATGTAAATATATTAGTTACGCGTTGCAGTAATTTGCTAATGAGCAGAAAAGTTTTACAGGAGAAATTCAGCAAACAAATTGATAATTCAGCTTTTACAATCGCTACTAACGAGTTAGATCAGGAATTTATTGAAAAGATTATTAGTATAGTAGAAGCACATATAAGCGATGAAAAACTGGATGTGGATTTATTATGTTCCGAAATGGCTATTGGCAGACGTGTATTTTTCTATAAAATGAAAAGTATTACTGGTCAGACACCCAATGACTTTATACAAAATATTAGGCTTAAAAAAGCTGCATGGATACTTCAAAACGTTCCTGATAAAACAATTAGTGAACTATCCGAAGAACTTGGTTATAATTCAGTTAGTTATTTTGGCAAATGCTTTAAAGCTAAATTTGGAGTTCTGCCATCTGAGTATAAAAATTCGAAATTGGAAAGTGATAAAATTACTCAAAAATAAAGCTCCGATCTTCACAGACCAGAGCACTAACACTACAAAATATTTTATACGTAAATAATTTTTCATTAGTTTTATAGAACTCGTCTTACATTCGTCTTACTCGCTTCATTCCATTCTGCCCATTTCGGGCGTTTGCGCCTTTTGCTACTTTTGGCGCGACAAAAGTAGTCCAAAAACGGCTTTTCACCCCTTCAAATAAGAAGCGAGAAGCCTATTTTCAGCCCTTTTCAGGCACTTACAGCGTCAAACTTAACCCCTCAATCATCTGCAAAAGTGCGGGGTTTTTCGTTCCCATACAGGTCAAAAGCCCTGTGTCCACATTTTTTTCAATCGTGATTTTGTTCTTTGTAACGCTCACTTTCACAAAATCGCCCTGCTCAAAACCGTACTTTTTCAGATACTC
>CAZTDH010000311.1:0-2750 GCA_964612615.1 uncultured Paludibacter sp.
CAATTTCATCAATTTGCTCATCTGTTTTTTTTCTATAAATCGGATGGCAATCCAATACTGTCTGCCTCAGAAAATGCACATCGATATGCATGTAAAGTTCTGTGGTTGTGATAGATTCATGACCTAATAACTGTTGTATGGCACGCAGGTTAGCACCATTTTCGAGTAAATGTGTGGCGAACGAATGGCGAAACGTATGCGGACTCACATTTTTTCGGATTCCGGCAAGCATCGTAAGGTCTTTCACTATTTTGAAAATCATATCACGGGTCAGTTTCGTACCACGGCGGTTTAGAAATACAAAATCTTCATTTCCTTTTTTGATATCCAGCAAATTACGATCAATTTTCCAGAGTTCAAGCTGTTTCAATGCCTGAGGTGACATCGGAACAAGTCTTTGTTTACTGCCTTTTCCTTCCACCAACATATAACCTTCATTGGTATAAAGTTTCGAAAGTTGCAGATTTATTAGCTCCGATACGCGCAATCCAGACCCATAAAGCACTTCTATAATAGCCTTATTTCGCTGACTTTCGGGTTTTGACAGATCAATTGCTGCAATTATATCATCAATTTCCTTCAACGATAAAACTTCGGGCAGTCGCAACCCTATTTTAGGGCTTTCGAGTAATTCGGTCGGGTCGTTGTCCAGAATATTACGATAAATCAGAAAATGATAAAACGACTTAATACTTGACAAAATCCGGGCTTGTGAGCGTGGATGAATGCCCAGCGAACTGATTTCGATAATAAAATCACGCAGGATTTCAGTGCCGGCTTTTTCGGGAGCTACATGTGCATCGGTCAGATAACTGTTCAATTTCTGCAAATCCCTTTCATAAGCTTCTATCGTATTGGGCGACAGGCTTTTTTCGAGTTTCAGATAGATATGATAATCGTCGGCAAGAGATAACATGTATTACTTTTTCAAAATCGCTTACAAAGGTATTAAAAAGATTTTGTACATGCTAAAAAGGTCGTAAAGCAATTGCTTTACGACCTTTCAATGTTTTGATTCGGGTAGTTTTAATGTCTTAAAACTATGTCTTTGGTCACACCATTAATAGTCAATGTTGCTTTTCTATCTTTAGTTCCATCGCCATAATCAAGTATTGCTGTACGAGTTTGAGTGGTAGTAGTTACTGTTCCCTTTACAAAATATGGATAATTGTTGTAAATAATCAATGGACTGGTAATTTCGACTGTATACGCCACGCCTTTGGCATTGACACCACTTGTAGAGCCGGTGATGGAAAATTTGTCATCCCAAAATAGTTTTGGAGTTCCGTTATTATCAATTCTTTCACGTGTTCGGGTTGCATTGCGGATAATGGTGGATTTGTCAACGCGTATAATGGTATCCGAAACAGTTACAGTCACACTTGGGTTTTTTGCAGCATTTAATCCATTGTTTACTATCGATTTAGCTCCTTTTACATTGTTTCCATTCACGTAGAAATCAACAAGTTTGATAGTTTTGGAAGCCCCTGATTTCCATATTTTGTCGCTAACAGTAATAATAACTTTCCCTTTAAGGGTATCGCCACGGTTATCAATATAACCGGAAGTTCCAAAATCAATAGTGATGATTTTCGGGAAATTAAGCGAATCAGGCTTATCAACAGTAATAATTGGTCCTGAAACTTCAACCTCACCTTTTACAGCCATTAGGGTAGAAGCAGAATAACCATTGTCTGCCAATGTATTGACATAAGTATCGGCCGTACTTACAACGGCATCGCTCAACGAAGCTGCCTGAGCTTCATCTGTAGCAGTAGTTGTCAGCGAAGCGTCTGTAGCCACATTGTTATCACTTGTACATGAAGTACCAAAAAATGCAAAACCAGCAGCTAGAACCAGCATTGCAGGTAAAATTCTTTTTTTCATAACTCGTAATTTTAAAATAATTGTTTAAAGTAATTGTAATGAAGTAGACGCAAATTAAATACAAAGGTTTAATAGTCACATAATTTTTCGTGTTAAATGATTAGAATTCAGACTAATAATTATATATTCATTCAGAAAAACGGCAGTTTGAATTAAATTTATAATTTTGCAGATAGTTTTCAAAAACAGCTTTCAGTTAATGACTAGAACATTACCAACAGATTTCTACCCAAATCAGGACACTTTTCTGATTGCAGTAGATTGTATCATTCTCGGATTTAAAGACAACAAAATCAGTCTGTTGGTTCAGCCCCGCTTTCTTGAACCATTCAAAAACGGATTATCGTTGTTGGGTGGTTTCGTAAAAGAAAATGAATCGGTTGAGCAGGCTGCAAGCAGCGTATTATCGAGGCTTACCGGTTTGGAGAACATTTACATGGAGCAGGTGGGCATGTATGGTGCATTAAAACGTGATCCGGGCGACAGAGTGGTTTCTTGTGCTTTTTATGCATTAATTGACATTGAATCGCAGGATGAAAAGCTGCTGAAAGAGCACAAAGCATTCTGGATGAACATTAATCAAGCCGATAAACTTATTTTTGACCATCCACAAATGGTAACTGATGCGATTCAGATTTTGAGACGAAAAGCGGCCGTACAGCCTATAGGGTTTAATCTTCTGCCCGAAAAATTCACACTTTCACAATTGCAGGCACTTTATGAAGCTATTTACAACCAATCATTCGACATTCGTAATTTCAGAAAAAAAATGCTGAGTATGGATTTTCTCGAAAAACTGAACGAAGTGGATAAATCAGGCTCAAAAAAAGGTGCTTTCTACTACCGTTTTAAAGAAGAAAAAG
>CAZTDH010000312.1:0-2729 GCA_964612615.1 uncultured Paludibacter sp.
ACAGTACCAGTTAAATAATAAGTGCCGGCAGCAATCCACACCTGATCACCGGAAGTCAATTTTGGTAAGGCAAATGTGGGCGTATTCAAACTTTTGTCGGCAAACCATGCATTAAACGTAGCGGCTGATCCTTTATTAGCCGTAGATAAATCTACAATAGTACCTGTACTTGCATAACTTGCATCCCAAGTGGCTGCACCGCTAGTACCTAACTGGACGTAATAGGTTGTTGCTGCAAAAGCAGTTGAACCAGAGAATAATGCTAAACTAAGCATTAAGGTAAAAAGTTTTTTCATAAAAATGTTTTTGTTGTTCCTTTCAAGAACATGTTAGTAAAAGGATTTAATTGAGTGGTTGAATTAATTGTATTTATTGCAAGAATTTTCGATGCAAAAATACATGATAGTAGATTGCATTATATGGGTGAAAAGTACTTTTTATGTACAAATTAGTACAAATAAATTGAAAAATGGGTAAATTAACCACCTAGGCAGTGTTAATATTGCTCTTGTCTATAATTGTATTGTTATTTTTTACAATCACTTTTTGTAAAATATAAGCCATAGATAATAGTAACAATATCCAAACACCATCGCCCACCGGAATGCCTGGGTCACCGGGATTAGTGCCTCCATCTATCAGCATTGGGGAAGTATTGTTGGACAAATCGGTGGTTAATGATAGGGAGTTATTGGCCAGAAAAGAATTGGAAGAGGTGTTGGAAATGGATGGAGAATTAGCATAAACACTTATGGATTGAATTCCTGAATTATTGTGTTGAATGGCATTTCTACTTTGAATTGTGTTGATATTATTTGAAACATTTTTAATTGCAGCCGCATAAGTTGTTACTGATTTCTTAGGAGTAAAGTTGTAATTTGCAACATTAATGTTATTCCCAACTCCACTTTTTGGAGCCGAAACATTACTTTTACTTGTCACAGCTTTTTCAAAATTTGAGTTGAGGGAAAAATCAACTTCTGTATTGGAAATAACTTCTGAACCAGACTGCGTTTTAGTGTTGAAAATGGGGAAATCATTGTTTACGGGCACCGTGTTTTCATTCCAAAGCACAACTCCATTCCAAGTCATTGCTTCATTTGCCGAAATTTGCGTCAATTCATTGCGTAGCAAAACTTCAATTTCTCTATACTGGAAAAATTGAACAGCAAAAACAGTAAGACCTAAAAGCAGTATAAAAACTGAAATTATCTTTGGTAATCGTTTGTTGTTGAGTAGCTTCATGAATGTAAATTGCTTGTATTTTGTGCAACGGGGGCGCGACTTAAAGTCGCACTCCCGTTAAATTGCTAAGTCAACGCGTCAAACCGCTGAAGAAGCGGTTGTACGCTAATGAATAAACTCCCGCCAACGCAAGCAATATCCAAACTCCATCGCCTACTGGCAAGCTTGCCCCAGGATCGCCAGGATCGCCACCCACTTTCTTTACAGTTTTATTGTCAGAAAGACTAGTGGAAACAGAAGCTGTTTTGGCTGCCAATGCGGGCGTGGCACGTTTTGAACCTTGCTGGGTCGTCGTCATTGCGGCTTCTGCTGCACGTGTATCGAGCAGTAGCAAGGCGTTGATATCCGATTTTGTTGGGTTTTGGGGATTGGAAATGTACTGCACATCGGTTGTTCCAAAGGCAAACGACTGCGATGAATTGCGGGCGTAATTACCGCTGCCGCTAGTACGAGTGCTAGCCGATGTTTCATTTAAGTTCAGTCCATTGGATTGGTCAATTCCCGCAGATGGAAAATCGAGATTTGAGGTTTGGGCATAATCGCCACCCGACGTGCTTTTCATTTTGTGGGTGGGCAAAGTTACACCCGACAAATCGGAACGAATTTCTTTTGCTCGAAAATTAGTTGCAGCAACGTCTTTGTTGTTGGACAATAAATTGACGGATGTTTTCTTGGACAATTGTGCGAAACTGTCCGACACATTGGTTTGCTCCATTTGGGAACCAAAAACATTAATGCATATACTGCTGCGCCTAACACTAAGGCCAATAAAAGCAATGCGCCTGATTGATTTGAATTGTTCATTATATTGTGATTTTTAAGATTACGAAAAGGTTCCTAATCCGCCAGCAGGCCGAGTACTGAGCAAGTATTGATTACTTTAAACTATGCCTAAAATTTAAACTGAAAAGAATTTTGAACCTGCCTCCCGCAGTCAGGCGCAAATAACGCAATTAAACGCAAACCTTTTTTTGTTAGTTTTCGTTTTTTGTCACGAATTCGGGACTGGGATGCTACCAACTACCAACTACCAACTTCTTCCCTACAATCTACAGGCTACAATCTACCGACTACAATCTACCAACTTCTCCCCTAACCACTTCATTGCAGGCTCTTCCTCCAGAAACATTTTAATTGAAATGCCATTGTTATTGGTAGTTGTTTCAAAGAATCTAAAAAATTGTTCATCCTCAGCACTCGACAGATGTACAGTCGGAATTGAGATTAACGACTTTTCATCATCCTCGTAAAGTTCTGTAAACCAGAAAAAAGCATCAGCCATTGTTATCTGGTTTTTAGATTTCCGAAAATCAAAAAGAATGCTGCAATTAAATTCTTTGGCTTTGGTACGGATACGTTTATCCATTTTAGCCACTTCATTTTTAATCAATTCGCCTGTTGTTTGTACTGTAATAATTTTTGTATCGGTATTTATTGTAAAGTTGTATTCCATTCTTGAAAAAAAGTCGGTATTGGGTACTAAG
>CAZTDH010000313.1:0-2722 GCA_964612615.1 uncultured Paludibacter sp.
CTGATTCATAGGAGAATACGTTTTCAGAGGGCTATTTTTTAGCCCGATAACTGTCGATAGACCCCGCCCCGCACTGCTTTTAAATTGTGATTACATAATGCAAATTCGCCTTATATGTAAACGATATTTCTGTAAATTTGACAGTTTAAGCTTAGGCTTTAATAGATTTGATGTAAGCGAATTAAAAATGTAATGAGGAAATGGTAATCCTTTGAGTTTGTTCGTGGGTTAATGAAGTGCTGTGTAATCTATGGAGCTATTTTTTTCTATTCAACTTAAAAAAAGTAAAACGCACGGTAAAAATGCCATTACATTACAAAATTTTGAGGAACGAGAAATTTGTTTGTAATGACCGATTGAATTTGATATGAATTAATGTAGAAAATTGACAAATAACTTCAGCAGATTGTGTTCTTATAACTTTATTATTAAACTGAATATATTTCGATTTACAGACAGAATACTATGTATTTCGCTTGATATCAGAATCTTGGAATTAATATCAAAAATTTTACAGCGATGTCTTTGTATTGTAATTACATTATTCTATCTTTGTTGTTTGAATTAATAATGTAACAATGTTGCATTTTTTGTTTGAAAAATTGGCGCAAATAATAAGAAGAAATTCAACATTACCCAACAATTTAATTTCATGTAAATCAAAATACGAATTTACATAAATTGCTAAATTCAGAAAAAAGAACTATTAATAACAACTTACAATACACGTTTATACACGAATACACGATTATACACGAAGTACACGAAATGTCTTTATTGACTAATACTGGGATATAAGGGAACTAAGAGTTTCCCTCCAGCTCCACATTACAAAAGTAAACGCTCGATAATCTTATGATTATCGGGCGTTTGTTTTTTAAATAAACGTCTGTTTCAGTCTGTTTTATACAAATAAAATTATCTCGCACAAATCAATCAGCAATACGGGGTGGATTTCAAAACCTATATTAATCAATACCGGGTGAAATATGTGAACGAGTATGTCAAAACAAATCGGGAAGTAACAAAAGTGGAATTATATCATCTGGCAGGTTTTGTATCAATCAGTACCATGAAACGGGCAATGAAGAATATGTATTAAATAATCATTAGTATATCCTTACTCCGCGGATGAATTCTCTTCCTTTTTCTTCTCCGCTTTTGCTTTAGCTGTTTTACGGCGCGAAGCCAGGTTACGCAGTTGAGCACGGGCATCAATCAGATAACTGTTTATCAGGTTTACAATAAAAGTATGGTCAGTTTCAGGATGAGTCAGTATTTGTCTTTCGATGGACAAAAGCAGGTATTTCAGTTCGCTTATTAGTTGATCTTTGGCTATCAGGGTTGCTCCCGCCTCGGGTTGGCTGAGTTTTGTTTTTGTGCGGTCATTTTCCAGCTCTTTTATTTTTTCACGGGTAACATTTATTTCCTGAATAAACCTCATAATTCCCAACTCTTCGCAGGCTTTTGTCATTTCCTCGTTCCGGTCAAGTTCATTCTTCAGATTAAAGAGCAATCCAGATTGTGTAAAAACGCCCTGATGCACAAAATCTTTAAAATTGGATCGGATATAACCCGAACATTGATTTATTGATTCAGCCTGCTCGCTAAAAGCTGCACGCTTTAATGATTTGACATAAAGCAATAAGGCGGTCACCAAATCATTCAATCGCTTACGAAGGTCATTAATTGGATCGGATTGTGGCATTTTACGTTGCTTCACTTTCAACTGTGGTAACAATGGATTTACTCTTCCCTTGAAATTGTGAAATGTATCCTCGAGACCGAGTGCGTTGAGGTCGTATTTTTCAATGCTTTGCATCAAACTCTTACACAATATCATAAACTCGTCGTTATGCATTCTGTCAAATCGGACTTTAATAAATAGTTTACTCATATTTGTATATTTCTGTGTGTTACATGCCTTGTTGAAATTCAATATTGTCCTGTTCTGTTTGTAATTTCTGATAGTTGAAGTGATTGTTGTCCTGTTCTACCTGTTTTTTCTATTATCACAACTTGCCAACATTCTGTTCTACCATTTTTTTCTGACAGGAGATATGTACAACATCACTTCCAACGAAAATTTACTCCAATTCGATGGCGTTGTTGACCGATTATACGGAAATTTTCTGATATCAAATGTTGTGATTATCCTGTTCGACGAACTTTTTCGGACGACAACAACTGCCATTAATTGTATTACAAAAAATTACCCATCAATGAAATTAATCATTGATGGGTCTACAAAAATAATGAAATTGATGTGATTTACCAAATAATTCTCAAATTTATTATTGTATATAAAGTAGTATCTCCTTTTAAGCCTGAAATAATAATTGTAATTAGTGTAATAATACAATGAATGCTCTACATAATTCTGAATATCAGTGTTGAACTACTTCTTTAAGCTGAGTTTAATTCTGATATTCGGGTTGAATTACAATTGAAGATTTTATTTTATCAGCGAAAAGAAAACAGTCAAACAAAATACTCTTGAAGCTCTAATAATCAACACGATAAACTCTAATGCAAAGATATAAATAATTTTCTACATTAACAAGATATTCTTGCTTCTAAATCTAAATAAATAGGTTTTCCTTCCACATTCGCCAAATAGAGAAATACGTATCTATATGTATATCAATAAATTAAAACTACATTTTAAAACCTTTATAAAATCCTTATATTCCACCCTATATTCTTGATTTTATGCTTATAC
>CAZTDH010000314.1:0-2716 GCA_964612615.1 uncultured Paludibacter sp.
GAATTGAACCTAAGCAGTTTCAAACAAAAAGTATGGAATTTCGACAAGTATAAAGTTTTCAGAAGGGAGGGTAGTACCCCGATAATCCTTGATTTTTACGCAACCTGGTGCAGGCCTTGCAAAATGCTGGCACCGCATCTTAAGGCAATTCAGGAAAAATACAATGGAAAATTGATTATTTATGAAATAGATGTGGACAAAGAACCCGAACTGGCACAACGATTCAATGTTTCAGCCATGCCAACCTTGGTTTTTATAGGCAGTGTAATGACATATAAAACAGAGTTGGGCTATCGGGATTATGATGAACTGGAAAAGATTGTGAAATTACATTTTTTCCAAAAATAACTCCATAAGTCTGGAAACAGCAAAACGATCCATCTCATTCAACGGCACTTCAGTGAATTTATTAATTTCTTTATTTGATGCAGAGATAGTTACCGAAATGAATTGAGCAAATATAACCCGATGACTCAGAATATGTTTTATCGGGTTTGTTGTATTAATAATGTTCACTTTTTCAATGTCACTAAATAAATGCTGAAAATCTTTGTTTTCAATTAATTCTGATACTTCGTATAATTTATCCGACTCAATTAGTGGAAATTCGTAAAGGTTTTGCCAGACATCTTTCGCGGTCCTTTTTTGCAAAAAGGTTGAATCATTATGTCTGATAAACAAGTAATTAAAATAGCGGAAGGTGGTTTTTGTTTTTTTTGATTTTACCGGCAAGTTTGCGATTTCATTTGTTTTGTAAGCCTGACAAACCGACTGAAGCGGACAAATTCTACAATCGGGCGAAGCCGGAACGCATTGTAAAGCTCCAAACTCCATCATAGCTTGATTATGAGTGGCGGGTTCAGCGATTGAAAGTAAATTCTGAGCCAGTTCGGCAAATTCTTTTTTGCCTGCTCCGCTGTCGATGGGTGTTTTGATTCCGAACAAGCGCGACAACACCCGATAAACGTTTCCATCTACTACTGCATAAGGCTGATTATATGCCAGCGAGCAAATGGCCGCCGCGGTATAATCACCAATTCCTGAAAGTTTTAGAATATCACTATGTTGTTTTGGAAAATCGCCATCAAACTTACTGACAATTTGTTGAGCAGCTTTATATAGGTTTCTCGCTCGTGAATAATATCCCAATCCCTGCCAGTATTTTAGCACTTCATCTTCGTGTGCCTTAGCCAGTTCACTGACTGTTGGGAATCTCTCAACAAACCTCAGATAATATTCCATTCCCTGATTCACGCGGGTTTGTTGCAGAATAATTTCCGAAATCCAAATCCGATACGGATCTGATGTCTTTCGCCAGGGCAAATCGCGTTTGTTGGCCTGATACCAATCGGTCAGTAGCCTAGAAATGTATGAATATGATTCAGAATTTTGCATTTTAAATTTAATTTGAATAAAAATACCAAATTATATTGTTCATAAATTGAATTATTCGCATCTTTGCAGGCAAAGGTAAACCCTTGAAATCAACTCTCAAAATTCAATCCAATAAAACAACATTGATTTTATGAAAAAACTTGTATTGGCTTTATTTACTGTACTTTGTGTTTATTCGTGTAAGAACTCAACTTTCACCATTACCGGCTCTGTCGATAAGCAGGAACTGAACGGTAAAACCGTTTTCATTAAAGAACGCATTAATCGCGAATGGAAAACAATTGACAGCACTGTAATTGAAAATCAGAAATTTGCATTTAAAGGCACTATTGATTCGGTAAAAATGGCATTTATTGTATATGAATTTCCTGAACATAAACGTGTTCGTCAGGCTTTTGTTCTCGAAGGTGGTAAAATAACCGTTTCGGTAGATACAACGAACTTTATGACTGTCAAAGGAACTGCTCAAAATGATTTGCTTCAAACTTATCAGGATGATAAGAATGCATTTAATAAAAGAACCGAAGCATATTACAAATCGCACAAAGATAGCTTGAAAACTCCGGAACAAAAGGCTGCTTTTGATAAGGAAATGGACAAGCTGAACAAGGAAGAAGTAACTATTGATAAGAAATTTGCAACTGAGCACGTGAATACATTGGTTGGAACGCATGTGTTTACAAATTCGTTTTATGGATATAGTCTGTCTGAAAAAGAGGCTGTTGTCAGTTTAATGAATGCCGATACTAAAAAAATAAAAAGGATTCAGGAAATAATTTCGGATATTGATGTTGAAAAGAAAGTGGCAGTTGGTCAGAAATTTATCGATATTAAATTACCATCAATTGCAGGTGGCGAACTGGCTTTATCTGATTTTGTAGGTGAAACTGATTTTGTGTTAGTCGATTTTTGGGCATCATGGTGCGGTCCTTGTATGGAATTTTTGCCGGAATTACAAGCATTCTATGCAAAACATAAAGGAACTCAATTTGAGATTTTTGGCGTTTCGCTCGACGATAATAAAGAAGCATGGACAGCTGCAGTTTCGGCTCATAAAATAGAATGGAAACTGGTTTCCGATCTTAAAGGCTGGAAGTGCGAAGGATCAAGGGCTTACGCTGTAAATTCAATTCCAGCTACTGTTTTAATTGATAAAAAAGGACAAATAGTTGGAAAAAATCTGAGCATATCCGAAATGGAAAAATTTTTGACTAAAAAAGAAGATAAAAAATAAAAAAAAACAGCTTTTTTTAGAAAAAAAAGAACGCAATTGTTTTTTAATCAGAATAAAAGCAATATATTTGCAGTCCGTTTGAAAAAA
>CAZTDH010000315.1:0-2713 GCA_964612615.1 uncultured Paludibacter sp.
TGACCACAATCGAAATCATTCGTCTTTGAATGTATCCCGACATAAATACCTGACCACGAACTACCTGTTCTTCTGTTGATTTACCCAATCCGGTAATGTCCCAATATGAGAACCATTCGATGCCGGCTTCATCAAGAGCCTGTTTGACATCTTCAAATTTTGATTTCCGAATAATTGCTTCAATTTTTTTCATTTTCTTGTTATGTTAGTTAGTTTTTTATTGTTTGTAATTTGTTATATTTATTGCCTTATTGCAGTAATAATTTGTTTTGTGTGTTCATATTGCTATAATAATTACGTTTTTTGTTATCAATTTGTAATTTGGCTGCAAAAGTATCACATTATTTTCATACTGCAAAGCAAAATGACAATAAAAGAAGTAAAAAAGTTACATTAATGTAGATAAATTATAAAAAAGCTACATTAATGTATTAAAATAATAGAATTTAATAGTATGTTGATTTTTTGTTTTTGTGATAATGCCAAATAGTATCTTGATAGATTAAACCAAAAAAAGAGGCAGACCATTTCTCACGAAGTAGTCTGCCCGAAACAATAAAACTAAAAAACACACGATTAGTTCTAAATAGTTTCACCGTGTTTTGAAAAGTGCAGACCTATCGATCTGCACTTTATGTTAGTTTCTTGAATTATGGATTTCTTTTATTTTACATATAAAGATTCGTCACCTTTTTCTCTTGTTCGTATTCTGTATGATTCGTCAATGGTTGAAACGAATAATTTTCCATCTCCAACTTCACCTGTGTAAGCTGTATCTAACAGACAATCAATAGTTTTTTGTAAATTTATGTCACGTACAACTATTGATAAAGTGAGGCGAGATATATTGGAAGTGTCGGTTGAACCGCGAAATACATTTTTTTCTTTTCTCTCGTTTCCAACACCGTAGGTTTCGGAATATGTAAAGAAATCAATATCAATTGAATGTAACGCATCTTTAACGTCTTCAAATTTGGAGCGTCTGATAATTGCTTCTATCTTTTTCATAATGTTTTATGTTTTTAATTGTTTTATTTTTCTGTTTTTAATTGCAAAGTTATTGAAATTGAACGATAAAGCAGTTACTTTATTAAAAATATGTATAGTAATAACATTGCTGCTTTCCGTTTTATTCAATCTCTTATTAGTTGTTATAAGCTTCAGCTCCGTGTTCGAATACGTCAATACCACCAAATGAAGTTTCACCCTTAGGTTCAACACGTAATTTGAAAGGATATGGAAGTTTGTTTATAACAAGCATTACTATCATTGCAATTGCAAAAGTGGTAAGTGTAATAATTGCATTTCCAATTAATTGAGCATAAAATACATTCCAGCCACCTCCGTAGAAAAGACCTGTAACAGGTGCTGAATTGTCAGCCCCAAATGCTCCTGTTGCGCCATATTCGCCACTTGAGAAGAGGCCAATTGCTAATGTTCCGAATATACCATTCAAACCGTGAACCGGAACAGCTCCAACTGGATCATCTATGCGAAGATATTCCAATAAATAAATTCCACCAAAAACGATTGCTCCTGCTATTGCTCCAATTATAATTGCTCCGAAAGGAGATACCCAATAACAAGGTGCTGTAATAGCTACCAATCCACCTAACAAACCGTTTACAGTAAAACCAACGTCAAATTTACCTTTAAATGAACCTACATAGAAAGCTAATATCATAGCACTCAACGCTCCGGTACAAGCTGCAAGTGTTGTGTTTGCTGCAACACGACCAATACCAATTGCATCCATTGCCGACAACGTGCTACCCGGGTTAAAACCGTACCATCCGAACCAAAGTAAGAATGCTCCTGTTACTGCTACCGGTAAGTTATGAGCTGCTGGAAGACCACCTCGTTTTTTGTCGTCACGTAAGAATACACGACCCAAGCGTGGACCTAAAACAATTGCTCCTGCCAGTGAAACTACACCACCAATGGTGTGAACAACTGTAGAACCTGCAAAATCGCGGAAACCATTGCCTAATTGTGGTAAGAAATGACCGGGAGTTCCCATTAAAGCTAAGAAACCATCAGGACCCCATGCCCAGTGACCAATAATTGGATAAATCAATGCTGTAACACAAATACTGTAAAGAATGTCACCACGGAAGCTTGTGCGTCCAATCATAGCTCCAGAAGTAATAGTAGAAGCAGTATCAGCAAATGCAAACTGGAATACGAAGTGTGCTAACAAAGCTACACCGGTTGTACCATAAGTTGCAGGTGCTCCTTGTAAAAAGAACCAGTTAAGTCCGATAAATCCGTTTCCTTCGCTAAACATAAATGCATAACCGATTGCCCAGAATGATACACCACATATAGCTGTATCTAATACGCACTCAATCAATACGTTTACAGTTTCTCTTTTTCTTGCAAAACCGGCTTCCAACATAACGAAACCAGCTTGCATTCCAAATACTAATGCTGCTGCAACTAATGTCCAAACGGTATTTAAAGAGTTGATTACTGCTGTTTCATGAGCAGTGTAGGTTTCTGCTGCACTAGCAGATCCGCCAATTAAACCAGGTATTAAAACCATGGCTGCAACTACTGCCAGTAACCCCAGCATTTTACCACCAAAGAACGCTGCAAAAAGTTTCCAGTTTTTTGGTTTTGACATGTTCTCACTGATTCTTGAGAAATATCCACCCCTTCTGGGGAGTTCTAATGTTTTACTCATAATGTTCTAATTTAAATTGTTGTGTTT
>CAZTDH010000316.1:0-2698 GCA_964612615.1 uncultured Paludibacter sp.
ACATCTTTTTCAAACTGGCTGAAAAGTTCTTTCTCGGTTTTGCGTATCAACTTTCGTTTTTCCTGATTGTCGGCAATAGTAGCAAGTTGCGCATTCATATCGTTTACCACTTGTTTCACTTTTAATACGTAAGGGTACAGAAAACGAATATTTTTAATCATTCGGTAATTATCATAATAGAATTTTGCATCCTGCTTTGATGTTTGTTTGGTAGTGCTTGCCAGAGTTTGTTTGAGCTGTGCTGCCGCCTCAACCGGAATTTGTTGATTCTGCATGGTCGTATCAACAGGTAGTATGATTTTAATCTCCTCCACAGCCTTTTTGATTTCAACCATCATTATAGTATCATTTACCGGTGGTGTGGCTTGTTCTTCGGATTCACTATTTCTATCTTCCGATTCGTTTTCAGTTCTCTCATATACTTTTGTCTGAGCTGTTTTTACAGTTACATTCTGTGATTTAACGGGCTGAGCAGGAGGCATCGAGAGTTGTTCGAGCATTTGAAACTGAATGTTCATATCTTCTTCAGAATCTGCTTTTTCATGATTAAAAAACAAATCACGTCCCGGACTAACAAAAAGCAGCAAAATAATGACTGCATTCATCACAATAGTGATACCGGCAGCCAAAACCTGAGATTTATGTTGTTGGAAGAACTTCATTTTAAGAATTAAAAACAGAGTGCAAAGATAAAAACTATTTCGGCTTGATTTGTTTTAAATCACCTTAAGGATTTAATAAAAAGCATTATTAGGATTTCAGACAAGTAAGGATATGATTTCTTTTTGTACTTTTGCCCGCAAAATTAAACCAACAACCAATTATGACATACTTACGCAAACCCGAATGGCTTAAAACTCAACTTCAAAGTGGTGAGAATTATGTAAAAATAAGCCAGATAGTAAAAAATAACAAACTTCATACCATTTGTTCGAGTGGTAGATGCCCCAATATGAGCGAGTGCTGGAACAAAGGCACAGCCACTTTTATGATTTCCGGTGAAATATGCACCCGCACCTGCAAATTCTGTAACACTCTTTCCGGCTTCCCGCTCCCACTCGATCCGTTAGAACCTGCAAAAATTGCTGAATCTATCCGGATTATGAATCTGAAACACGCTGTTATTACTTCGGTCGACCGCGATGATTTACCCGATGGAGGTGCTGCACATTGGGCTGAAACAATTCGAACAGTAAAAAAAATCAATCCAAACACTACGCTTGAAGTGTTGATTCCCGATTTTGATGGAAAAACCGAATTAATTGATTTGATAATTGCTGAAAAGCCTGATATTATTTCACACAACCTGGAAACCGTAGAAAGGCTTACACCACAAGTTCGTACCAAAGCCAAATACCGAACCAGTCTCAACGTTATTAAACACATTTCAGAAAGTCCTGTTGTTTCAAAAACCGGCATTATGGTAGGGCTTGGCGAAACCGAAGATGAAATTCTGCAATTGATGGACGATGCATTGGCAAACGGTTGCGAAATACTGACAATTGGTCAATATATGCAACCTTCGAGGAAAAATATAACAGTAACAGAATACATTACTCCTGAAAAATTTGCCGAATATAAAATCATCGGACTTCAAAAAGGTTTCAGAATTGTTGAAAGTGCCCCATTGGTTCGATCATCGTATTGTGCTGAAAATCATATTTAAATATTTTACGTCATAAAATCTTCTTTTTATTGTAATAATGACCTCAGGAACAATTTCTGAAGTTTTTTTAATTTTATCCATATCTAACTGAAATACAATCATCTACAAACAAAACAAACACTATAGATAAAACCTATAATGATATAGTTAATCTTTTTTCAATAAATGTAGAACCAATGAAAAAAAATCATCTATATTTGTAGTGCAAATCTAAGACAATTGATTTCGAAAGAGCTCTTTTCTTTATATTCTTCAGTATAGACAACTGACAATCAAATACTTGTTTCAAAACAAGAAAGTTTTTTCAAAAACAAATTCGTTTAGATAAATATTATCTTACTTGGTAATATTATCGATTACTAAGTTTTATTTACTCACACACGTAAAACGACAACATTATGAAAAACGTTCAATTTGAAAATGATTTAGTTGCACTACAAAGCAACATGCGTAATTTTGCATTCTCGCTTACTCTGAACCGTGACGACGCAGAAGATCTTTTGCAGGACACCACTCTTAAAGTGTTGGACAATCAGGATAAATTTACTAATGATGTAAATTTTAAAGGTTGGGTTCTGACAATTATGAAGAATATATTTATCAATAACTACCGAAAAATAGTTAGAAATCAAACAGTTGTTGATAAAACTGAAGACTTACATCATTTAAATTTACCACAAAATTCAGGTTTCGACAGTCCTGAAGGTTCCTATGCCATTGGTGAAATATCAAACAGCATTGCAGCATTCGCCGACGAGTATCGCATTCCGTTCTCAATGCATATTCAGGGTTTTAAATACGAAGAAATTGCTCAACACATGAGTTTGCCGATTGGTACTGTAAAAAGCCGTATCTTCCTTGCCCGCAAACGCCTTCAGGAACAACTAAAAGATTATCGCTATTAAGCATATAAATCATTATTTTTCAAAAAACCGGAGCATATTACTCCGGTTTTTTTTGTTTAAAATCAAACTTAATATTGCTGAATGAAGTTTTGAATTAAAAAAGAAGTATATTTGTAGTTCCCTCAAA
>CAZTDH010000317.1:0-2692 GCA_964612615.1 uncultured Paludibacter sp.
TGGGAGGATTCTCGGGTACCGTAGGAACCGTGGTGGGTAGCACCAACAAAAAAGGCGATGATATTATCAGAGCCAAAACAAAAAGAGCACGTACTTCAAATACTGAAGGACAAGCTAATCAGCGTACCAAGTTTGGATTAGTAACTGCCTTTATGCAGACTATTAATTTCATTCTTAAATTTAGTTTCAAACAAGTGGCAGGCGACACCATGTCGTCGTACAATTATGCCTGTCAGTATGCATTGAAAAATGCAATAGCAGGCGAAGCCCCCGATTTTGAACTGGATTACAGCAAAGTGCTGATAAGCGATGGGCAATTAAGTCGCGAAACTACAGCAGGTGCAGAACTGGTGGATGGAAAAGTAAATTTCCATTGGGGAGATAATACCGGTTCAGGTAATTGCACTGCCACGGATAAAGCCATTTTGCTGGTGTATAATGTTGACCAAAGTGAAGTAAGTTATTCAATTGGTGCTGTAACACGTGGAATGAAAGCCGGCAGTCTGGCACTTCCTTACAACGAAATGGGTGATACCCTGTTGTTTTATATGCTCTTCCAGTCTGCTACCGATGAAATACTCGTATCGAGTAGTCATTTTTTGGGAAAAGTGGTTATAGGGTAATAAACAGCGATTTCATCCACGATGGAATTCCCCGGCATTAGCTTGTCGGGGAATTTTTTAATGATAGAAGCTCACATTCGGAGCTAATTTGTAAAAAAAAATAGTTGTGCAATTAAACATTCGTCGTTCTGAATAGTCTAATGCTTTTAAACAACAAATGAAGACCCGTATTTCGGTATCTTATTTGTATTTTTGCAAATCTCAAAAAATCGAATCAATCACTCCTTATTATTTATGCTGTTTGTCAACTACCGTTCATTTTCGGCTTCAAGTGCCGGGTTTTCAGAAACCATAGTACAACTACTTGATAAAATACCCGAAAAAGAGAAGGTGCTGACAATCAATATATTTGGACATGTTGCAGCCGATGATTATTTGTATAACCTAGAAATAATCAGACAAACTATTCAAACAGTATTCGGACGAAAGCCCTTATTGAGTTATGTGGCTCAATCGCCCGAAAATGAAGATACTCTGATAGCCGAAGTGGGTTATCTGCCCGATACAATACGTTCTACAGATGTAAACTATCACGATTTTCCCGAAGGTCGCTATCTTACCATCGAAACAAACGAATTCCGCGCATTACTGGTTGAGGGAGTTATGGCTGATAATATTCATCAATCAATCGGGGAGCAAAGTTTAGAGGTTTTCAATAAAATAAGGCAAATTCTCAACGCTACATCTATACCGGTTGAAAATATCGTTCGGCAATGGAATTATATCGGACATATCACAGCGGTTGAAAATAATCTTCAGAACTATCAGGAATTCAACAATAAACGGGCACTTTTTTATAAAGATTCCACATGGAAAAATGGTTTTCCGGCAGCTACAGGCATTTCAATGGATATTCATGCGTTGATAATAAGTCTGGTGGCGGTACAATTTCATCATGCAGCCAGCATTTTCCCTCTTAATAATTCGCTTCAATTGGCTGCTCACCGTTATTCGGAACAGGTATTGGCCAACTCATCAGAAAAGGAAACGCCTAAGTTTGAACGGGGAAAACTACTGATTAGCGGGCAGAACGCCTGTTGTTTTATATCCGGTACTGCTGCTATTCTGGGTGAAAAAAGTCTGTGTGTAGATTGTGTAAAAGCACAAACCATGCAGACCATCTCACTTATCCGGCATCTGATTTCGGTTGAAAACATAAAAGAGAACGGAATTGATTTTTCCGGCGAATTAAAAATTGTACATTTGCGGGTATATGTAAAGCATGCTGCTGATTTTCAGAAAGTACGCGAGGTGGTAGAGGCTGAATTGCCCGGAATAAATGTTTTTTATGTGTGTGCTCCTGTGTGTAGGGATGAATTATTGGTTGAAATTGAGGGAGTTGCTTTATTAAATCTTAAATACTAACACTATGAGAATTTATTTAATCGCTTTCGTTTTGTTGTTATCCAGCACGGTTACCGAAGCACAAAATATTGACTCTTTTTTTGTTCCAAAAGGAGAAAAAGCGGCTTTATGCAGCGATGAGGTTTTTCTGCGTCGTAGCTATTTAAGTGTAACGGGACGATTGCCCTCGAAAGAAAAAGCTGCGGAGTTTCTGAATTCAACCGATAAGAACAAACGTTCGAAATTAATCGATACGCTGCTTGAGTCGGACGAATACTTAACCTGTTTTGGTAATCTTTGGGGCGATATGCTTCGGATAAAATCAGAATTTCCAAGTAACTTATGGCCCAATGGGGTTCAGGCTTACAACCGTTGGGTTCACGAAAAACTTGTTTCGAATACACCATACAATCAGATGGTCAGTGAATTGCTCCTTTCCAAAGGAAGCAATTTCCGGGTACCGGCTGTCAATTTCTTCCGTGCCTTTCCCCGCAAAACGCCCGACAATGTTTACCGCAATATTCAGCTACTCTTTTTGGGTAACCGCAAACCAACTGATGAAGGCAAGGTAATTTTCTCACAAATCAGATACAAAAGCACCAAGGAGTGGAAAGAGGAAATTGTGTATGTGGATTATCACATGAAACCTCCGACCAAAGCTGTATTTATCGACGGCAAATCACTCACATTGACCGAAAATGAAGACTGGCGAACGGTTTATGTCG
>CAZTDH010000318.1:0-2691 GCA_964612615.1 uncultured Paludibacter sp.
CCGGAATATCATAGAAGTGGTGAAAACGGTTCAGAATAAAGCCGATGAACTCAAATTTTCAGTCGTTGGAATTGGCATTGGAACACCCGGAATAGTGGATAAAACCAATCGTATCGTGTTGGGTGGTGCCGATAATATTGTTGGCTGGTCGCAGGTGTATCTAGCCGATAAAATTGAAGAAGCATGTCAACTACTAACCTCTGTCAGCAATGATGCGAATTTAATGGGACTGGGTGAACAGGCTTATGGTGCTGCAAAAGATTGTTCAGATGTTTTGTTTCTGACTATTGGTACAGGAATTGGCGGAGCAATTATAATTAATGGAAAACTGTATGGTGGTTACGACAACTGTGGAACTGAATTAGGTCATATTCCATTGTTTTTCGATGGCATTCCTTGTTCATGCGGCAGTGTAGGTTGTCTGGAGGCTTACGCTTCCACCAGTGCATTGATTCAGCAATTTAATGATTGCTGTAAGAAATTGAATATCAGTTTTGAAAGTGAAGTTAACGGAAAATTAATTGCTGATTATTACAAACACAAAAACTCGATTGCTGTGGAGTGTTTAACCAACCACTGGGCTTATCTTGGAAGAGGTATTGCCGGTTTAGTAAATATTTTTAGTCCGCAACGGGTAGTAATTGGAGGTGGAATTTCTGAATCCGGTGCATTCTATCTGAAACATTTAGAGAAAGAATTTCGCAAGTATGTAATGCCCGATTGTGCCGTTAATACTCAGTTATGCCTGGCTGAATTAGGTAATAAAGCGGGAATTTTAGGTGCAGCGCAGTTTGCATTCTCTAATTTAAAATAAAAACGAAATGAAAAGAAATTATTGGATAGTTGCACTTATCATGCTTTTTTGGTTTGTAATTTCGTTTATTACAAACATTATGGGACCATTGATTCCCGATGTGATTCAGAATTTTCACCTTTCTTATCTGGGTTTAGCCGGATTTATTCCTACTTCATTTTTTGTGGCTTATGCCGTGATGTCAATTCCTTCGGGCATATTGATTGAGAAATTAAATCAGAAAATTGTGCTGATTATCGGGTTTACTCTTCCGCTGATTGGGTCCTTGTTGTTTGCTATACATCCGGCATATATAACGCTTTTACTATCTTCATTTATTATAGGGTTGGGAATGGCTATGTTGCAGACTGTTATTAATCCTCTGACTCGTATTGCCGGAGGTGAAGAAAATTTCGCATTTTTCTCAGTTTTTGGTCAGTTGGTTTTTGGAGCTGCTTCGTTTGTGAGTCCGTTGCTGTATTCTTATCTGGTTCAGGAACTTTCTTCGGGCAAAAGTAACTACAATTTATTTGTTGGAGTTTTGGCCAGACTAACACCTCCCGAATTACCCTGGGCTTCACTTTATTGGGTATTTGCACTGATTTTGATAGCAATTATTTTGCTAACATTTATGGTTCGTTTTCCGTCGCTGGAACTGAACGAAGATGAAAAATCAGGTTCGGTTAATTCTTACAAAATGCTATTAAAAAATAAATACGTTTACCTTTTCTTCTTTGGCATTTTATCATACGTAGCTACCGAACAGGGAATTGCGAACTGGATTTCTCAGTTTTTATTCAAATATCACGGATTGAATCCACAGGTTGTTGGCGCTCAGGAAGTGGGTTGGTTTTGGGGCTTAATGTCGGTGGGTTGTCTGATAGGTTTGGTTGCTTTGAAGCTATTTGATTCCAACTACATTCTTCGTGTTTCGGCCACTATTTCAATTGTTCTACTTTTAGTTTCTTTGTTTGGCTCCAAAGAAATAGCGTTAGTTGGCTTTCCTGCATTAGGATTCACCATTTCGGTTATGTTTTCAATCATTATGTCACTCGGATTAAATTCTGTGAGTTCGCATCATGGTTCGTTTGCCGGAATTTTATGTACAGGTATAGTGGGCGGTGCTATCGGACCGCTCATTGTTGGCAATCTGGCCGATTTTGTTGGTCTGAAACTGGCAATGTTGGTAATAATACTTCCAATGGCTTATATTTTCAGCATTTCTGTATGGGCAAAGCCATTGATTCAAAACAAGACAGTGAGACTAAGTGAACTTTTTAAAAAGTAATTAGACTATGAAATTAAAATTTCTTTCGGTCATCCTATTTTTTAGCACTTTTATGTTTGCTCAAAACAATGAAAATCACATTTATTTTGGTGATATTCATAATCATTGCAACCTGACTTATGCTCACGGTGATATGCGCGATGCTTTTGAGGCTGCAAAGCAGCAACTTGATTTTCTGTCGCTCACACCTCATGCAATGTGGCCGAGTATGCCCGGAAAAGATGACCCCCGGTTGGCATGGGTTATAGATTATCACTCACAGGCTTTTGCACGGCTTCGCAAAGAAGGCTGGCCGAACTATGTGGCTATGACTAAAGAATACAATGAAGAAGGAAAATTTGTGACATTTATTGGTTATGAAATCCATAGCATGGTTTATGGCGATCATGTGGCGTTGAATTACAGTCTCGATGCACCCTTGATTGATGCTGCATCGGTGCCCGATTTAATGGATAAACTGAAAAACACAAAAGCATTTGTTACACCCCATCACATGGGTTATATGGAAGGATACAGAGGTTACAACTGGCGGTCATTCAATCCAGCGATTACACTATTTGTCGAAATTTATTCGCGTCATGGATTGGCCGAAGATGATTTGGGCGATTTC
>CAZTDH010000319.1:0-2689 GCA_964612615.1 uncultured Paludibacter sp.
CTTACGAACATGGCGAAGAATGGCGACTGCAAATGCTTGATTATGTGCAGGGAAATATAGAATATATTGTTGATTTCCTGAAAAAAAATGTGCCACAGGTAAAGCCCATGATTCCGGAAGCTTCCTTTTTAGTGTGGTTGGATTGTGAAGGTTTAGAATTGGAAACCGATGAGCTGCATAAATTCTTTTCGTTGCAAGCTGGTCTTGGATTGAATAAAGGAACTATTTTCGGACCCGGTGGTGAGTATCATTTGCGCCTTAATGTGGCTTGTTCGAGAAAAGTGTTGGAACTGGCAATGAAACAACTTCATTCAGCGGTAAGCGGTAGGCAGTAAGGAAAAACCATTCATCTTAAATAACTAGTGAACTGAAAATCATGGATGTAAAAATTGAATCGTCTTGGAAAGCAGTATTACAGGATGAGTTTGACAAAGAGTATTTTGACAGGCTTACTGATTTTGTGCGGAACGAATATAAAACCCGACTGACATTTCCCCCGGCATCGCTTATTTTCAATGCCTTCGACCAATGTCCGTTCGACAAAGTAAAAGTGGTGATAATTGGACAAGATCCATATCATGGCGACGGTCAGGCACATGGATTGTGTTTTTCGGTAAATGATGGTGTGGCATTTCCACCGTCATTGCTCAATATCTTCAAAGAAATAGAACGGGATTTAGGAAAACGCACACCAACCAGTGGCAATCTCATACGCTGGGCACAACAAGGTGTTTTATTGCTCAATGCCACTCTTACCGTTCAGGCACACATGGCCGCTTCGCATCAGAGTAAAGGCTGGGAGACATTCACTGATGCTGTTATCCGTAAACTGGCAACTGAAAAAGAACACCTGGTATTTATGCTTTGGGGGTCGTACGCCCAAAAGAAAGGTGAATTTATTGACTCAAAACGCCATTTAGTACTGAAATCGGTTCACCCATCTCCCCTATCGGCTTATCGTGGATTTATTGGCAATAATCATTTTTCGTTGGCCAATAAATACCTTCGCGAAAATGGTCAAGGAGAAATAAATTGGTAGCAAAATTGAAGTAAACAAAACTGCCCTCGCTGTATAAAACAACGAGGGCAGTTCTGTTATAAAGCAATTATTCTATTTGATATTCAATTCTTCAATCAGGCGGTTTGCTCCACCTACTTTATCCATAATAAACAGGATATAGCGGACATCTACGTTGATAGTACGTTGCATATTGGGCTCAAAAATAATGTCACCGCTCATGGCTTCCCAGTTCCCGTCGAAAGCCAGCCCGAGCAATTCACCTTTAGCATTGAAAATCGGACTACCTGAATTTCCACCCGTAATATCGTTGTTGCTTAAGAAAGCTACGTGCATTTCACCTGTTCTTTTATCCAGATAAGCACCAAAGTTATTGCTTTGAATAGCAGTTTTTAGTTTGGCAGGAACGGTGAATTCTTCATCTCCGGCTATTTCCTTTTGCAAAATGCCTTTGGTGGTGGTATAATACTTGTAATCTATGGCATCAGCACCACTATAACCTCCCACTTTCCCATACGTCAGGCGCATGGTAGAGTTGGCATCCGGATACAGGGGTTTGCCTGTTTCGGCAGCCATAGCTTTAATTCCGTTTTCGTACAATCGTTCAGCATCCTTAATTTGGTCGGATAGCTTATCATACTCAGCTCCACGTATCGTTTCCAGCGTTTGCTTTACTTCTTTTGCAAAAATAATAGCAGGGTCTTTCGAGAAATCTGTTTTTTTGTTCTCAATGGCTTTGCTTATTTTTTCTATCGTGCTAAAGTCTGATTTCTCATACACAAAACGAGCGTATTTAGCAAAATCTCCTCTGAATTTTTTCTGAATCTCAGTATAGAGTTCAGGAAGAGCATCGGCATCTACTGATTTTTTATATACTTCGAGCATGGCAATCAATGCAGCCTGATCCACCGCCGGATAATAATCCTTATAATTTTCTTTGAGTTTTAAGGTAAGTGAGTCCTGAGGTATATCTCTCTGTATAAGTTTATCAATTGTTGAAGCAATGCGTGGCATTTCTACACCGTTTGACAATGACTCCATTAAGAAGTTTGCTGCTTTACTATAGGGATATATTTTGGTGTAGCTTTCTTCAAGTGTTTTAAGCACATTACTATATTTTAGCTTTCGGTCGGAAGCTGAATTAACCCATGCTGTAAATGCTTTTTCCTGTTCTTGTTTTTGTCCAATTACATTCAGTTTGCCAATGGCTCTATTCATGCCAATGCTGTTTTTCCAGTAGTTGGCACTACGGGCAAACTTGCTTGCGTAAGCTAAATTAATCGCTTCGTCAACGCGCATAAACGAATGCCATACGTCTTGTTTAACGCCACGTACATCAATACGAGCCTGATTGGTTGATTTCATGCGATTAATCACACCCCATGATGATAAATAACGGGTAGTTGTTCCCGGATTTCCCAAAATCATACTGTAATCGCCTGGTTCATAACCTTTATTAGAAATTGTGGCAAAGCGTTTTGGAGAATAAGGCAGATTGGACTTTGAGTATTTAGCTGGTTTGCCAAGTGAGTCGCTATAAACACGAAAAACCGAAAAATCGCCGGTATGACGTGGCCACATCCAGTTATCGGTTTCACCACCAAACTTTCCGATTGCTACCGGAGGAGTAAATGCTAGTCGGATATCAGTATATTCCTGATATACAAATAA
>CAZTDH010000320.1:0-2683 GCA_964612615.1 uncultured Paludibacter sp.
GACCACCAATTATTTTGTGCCAAATCTTCGGAGTACTTTTTCAGCATATTTTCCTTCACTTTCTGCAAATCTTCAGTTCGTGGGCCTTTAGCTATAATTTCATCAATTTCAGAATAAATAATTGATATTAATTTACTCTGTTTAAAAGGATCGGTATCGAATTGCATAAGTAATGTTGCTTCGTCAACCGGTGTATTGTTCATGCTTCCACGCACCCCAACGCCATACGAGCCACCTTCTTTTTCGCGGATACTTTCGAGATAACGAATATTTAATATGTTGCCAATAGCCGTTAGAGTAACACGATTAGTCATATTGAACGGCAAAGAAGCATTATACAAAATGAAATTTGATGCTTTTTTCACCTTCATTTCTTTCGCAAAATAGTTGTTCACTTTGCCTTTCGGTTTACGAACGTTGTTGTCAGAGTATTTCTCGGTACCGGATTTAAGTTTTAAGCCACCCAAATAGGTGCAGATTGCTTTCTTAACCGCTTCATTATTCGGATCAATATTTCCGGTAAAAATAAAGGTAAAATCAGATGGCATAGCAAAACGGTCTTTGAATACTGCTAATGCTTTATCCTGATCAACGAGACCGAGCGTCTGCAGGTTCATAATCACAGTGCGTGGGTGGTGATTAGTCATCATTACCCCAACTGAATCCTGAAATGCTTTGCGCGGATCTTTTGCGATATTAGCCATTGAGGTAGTATAGCCGTTCATCATGGCTTTGAATGCATTGTCATCTTTGCGGATAGCCGTAAAGTTAAGATAAACCAACTGCAACATGGTTTCAAAATCGGAAACAGATGAATTGCCCGAGAAACCTTCATCATACCCATCGATTGCCGGAGAAACAGAAGCAATCTTTCCGGTAAGTATTTTGCTGAGTTCAATCTGATTGTATTCACCTAAGCCATTATTGTTTGCAATGGTAGCGGCCAGGGTTGCTGAAGGTAAATCCGCAACATTTTTTACTTTGGAGAGTCCGCCATCGCTAAATGCGGTAAGCAGAATTTCATCCTTTTTGAATGTTGTAGGTTTGATAACCACTTTCACACCATTGCTAAGTGTCCATTCAGTTGTTCCAAGCACTTTATTTTCAGCTGTTTTCGCCACTTTTCCAGCTTTCGGAACTACCTTAATTAATGGTTTGTTCAGCACTTCTTCTGCTTTCGCTTTTAATTCGGCTTTTTTAGAATTATCAATTGCAGCAAGAATTTGTTCTTTTGTTGGAATTTTCACCGCTTCTTTATCAGGTGACATAATTGAAACAATCAAATTGCTATCAGTAACATAGGATTTAGCCACTTCATTCAGCATTTCCAGTTTTAGTTGTGGTGCCATCATTTTCACGGTGTTGTATTCCCACTCAATACCCGGTATAGGTTCCTGAGTCAGGAAATTGCGCACATATTCGCGCACCAACGTGTTGTTTTTCTGATTATCCCGTTCGTTATTTGATTTTTCGAGCGTTTTCAGGTAATCGGTTTTAGCTCGTTCCAGTTCAGAATTGGTAAAACCAAAACGTTTTATTTTTTCTGCTTCGAGCAATAATGCATTCAACCCTTCCAATTCCTTACCTTCTTTTGGTACAGCAATCATTTGAAAAGCATCTTTCGATTTCACCAATTCGCCATATTCAGCACCTCCATACACAAAAGGAGCATCGGCTTGCTGTGTAATTTCTTCGAAGCGATTTGAAATCATGGTCGAAATCAACGAATTAATGGTCAGACTGGCATAACCCATCATCGACAATTTCACTTCAGCGGGTAATTTATCATGTTTATATTCCAGTTCCACACGTGTCATACGAGCTTCTGCATCTTTTACAACCGAGATAATTGGTGCTGCATTATTTAGGATTGGATAAACAGGACGTTCACCGGCATTCGGTTTGCGCGAAATATCAGCAAACATGGTTTTAATTTTTGCTTCCACTTTATCTACATCCACGTCGCCAACAATCAGAATGGCTTGTAAATCGGGACGATACCATTTTTTATAAAAATCACGAATGGTTTGGTGAGCAAAATTATTGATAATAGCTGTATCGCCTATCACATCGCGTTTTGCATATTGTGAACCAGGATATTTCAGTTTATTCGATTCTTTCCACATGCGTCGTTCAGCTCCGGCACCCTGACGCCATTCTTCACGAATCACGCCTCGTTCGTCGTTTATTTCAGTTCCATCCAGTGTGATAAAGCTCGACCAGTCGTGCAAAACCAACAAAGCGCTATCAACAATTCCGTCGCGGTAAGTAGGCACATCGGATAAATTATACACTGTTTCGTCCAACGAGGTATAAGCATTAATATTGGTTCCGAATTTCACCCCGATGGTTTCGAAATAATTTATAATCCCCTTGCCGGGATAGTTTTTAGTTCCATTAAAAGCCATGTGTTCCAAAAAATGAGCCAACCCATTCTGATTGTCATTCTCAAGGATAGAGCCTACATTCTGAGCTATATAGAATTCTGCACGTTGTTTAGGCTCTTTATTGGCACGGATATAATAAGTGAGTCCATTTTCGAGCTTTCCGTAGCGAACTTTCGGATCGATTGGTAATGGTTGAAACTGTTGCGCTCCTGCACTAATAGTGAGTAGCAAAAGCAGTCCGAATGAAATTCGTTTAACAAGATTAGTCTTCATACTTTTTAAAATTTATATTTAAA
>CAZTDH010000321.1:0-2677 GCA_964612615.1 uncultured Paludibacter sp.
CAATCGGATTGAAATAGCGAAGAATAATGCTTTTACAGCATGGATTTGTATGAATTGTATCGCGGATTATCTCTTCACCAATCTGTTTGGTATTGCCATAAGGCGATGCTGCAAATTTAATCGGTGCATCTTCTGTAACCGGCAAAATATCAGGTTGGCCATATACTGTACAAGACGAAGAAAACACAAGATTTTTCACTTTATGTATCGGCATCAACTGTAAAATATTGATTAATGATACAAGATTATTGCGATAATACATTAATGGTTTCTCAACCGACTCTCCCACTGCTTTATAGGCAGCAAAATGAATGATTGCATCTATATCGTTGTATTTGTCAAACATTCTGTCCATGCTCACGTAATCCACACAGTCGATATTTTCAAATGCAGGACGAATTCCGGAAATTTTTTCAATACCGTTCAACACATCAATGTTTGAATTAGACAAGTTATCAACAATAATAACTTCAAATCCTACATTTTGTAATTCAACAACTGTATGCGAACCGATATACCCGGTTCCACCCGTAACTAACACCTTTGCCATAATATTTTAATTTTCAGTTTAAAAATTCCAATTATTTAAATAGCTTTTCAGGATAAATACCCTTACGAACCAATTCATTAATTTTCAAAACCACTTGTGGACGATCTTCGGCATAAGTTACACCAAACCATTTAGAAGGAGTATCAAGTACTTTACAGGTAACTTTTCCTTCAACAATCAGATTATTTACCGCTAGTGGAATATAGAATTCAGATTTCAGTTTCTGACCATTTTCTTTCAAAAACTCTTTAAAGAAATCATACGAATAATCAAAATAATCGGGTGTAAAACCCCACATATTCATTGATACCGGAGTTTTAGATGCCAACGAAACTTCTTTTCCTTCTTCGTCGAGATAGATAATGGTTCCGCCTTTTTCTTCTATATGTGTACGCTCAACCACGTTCAATAGCAACTGATTTTCATCAACCACACAAACTCCGCGACTAACTGCACCACTTTCGGACAAGGTATTCCCTACACGATAACCTACCATACAGTATTCATTTGTCTTTCCTTCAACGCTCCGAAGGTAATCAGCCAAAATAGCGAAAGATTCCTGTCCATAAAAATCGTCGGCATTAATAACAGCAAAAGGCTCGTTAATTACCCCTTTGCCCATTAGCACGGCATGATTTGTCCCCCATGGTTTTTCTCGTTCGGGATTATATGTAGAACCCTCAGGCACATTAGTAATTTCCTGAAATACTACATCTGTATCGACTAAATTTTTAAATTTATCTATTACTACAGCTTTAAAATCTTTTTCAAAACTCGGACGGATTACAAATACAATTTTTCCGAATCCGGCTTTGATAGCATCGTAAATAGAATAGTCCATTATCGTTTCACCGTTCGGTCCAAGCCCGTCAAGTTGTTTTAAACCGCCATAACGACTTCCCATTCCTGCTGCAAGTACAAATAGAGTTGGTTTCATCTTCTTTTTTTATTTTTTAGATTTAGAGGTGCAAAGTTAACCATTTGTTTTGAATTTTGGAATTATTGATTACGCATTTTATCAACAATAAAGAAATTAAAACTCAACAAGGTTTAATTCGACGGACATAGGTTAGTTTGTTGATAACTTTTATACAATAGGGCTTGTGATTAATGCCTCAAAAGCTTAACTTTGCAACACAAAACCAAATTTTATGTATCAACACCATTACAGAAGAATTAAAAAAAAACCTATATATAAAAAACCGTTAATGTGGATCGTGTTGATAATTCTCGTTTCGTTGTCTGCCGTTTTTTTTATCTACAATAAAAAAAGAACAAATTCAACTCCTGTTCAGGATTCAAAAAAAGAAATAAAACAAAATCGAGCAGTTATCTACCAACAGAATGCAAAAGTTGAACAAATTAAACCCTATGTTCCTGATTGTGATCACGTACGCTTTGCCAATGTACCAATTAAACCCAGCAGTAAACTAAACGATATTAACGATGTGCAACTGGTACATGCTCTGAAAAATGGTTTAAAGAATCCCTTTAAAACAAATAATGAATTAATTGCTAATATTGAAAATCTCAAGCGAAAATCAATTCTGTTTGAGGTTACAGAAAATAATTTTTATCAGTTTAAATCACTCACCCATTCCCAACCCTATCTTATTCCTGAGGCAATTGACATGCTCAATGAAATCGGTTATCGCTTTCAAAAAAAAATGGAAGCAAAAAAGAAGAATTATTTTAAGTACCAGATTACTTCGCTATTACGAACGGAAGAAGAACAAACCAAACTTCACCACCGCAACGGAAATGCGGCAAGTCATTCTACCCATATGTATGGCACGACAGTTGATATTTCGTACAAAGACTTCATTAATACCCAATCCAACAAGAAGGAAAGCAGTTACGATGCTGTGCAGGCCATGACAAAGGTTCTGATTGAAATGAGAGAGGAATGCAGACTACTCTGTGTCAGAGAACGACATCAATCATGCTTTCATATCACTGTGGTAGTATGTAAACCACCAGTTCACAAAAAATAACGAACATTTTTGATTCATCTGTTCAAAAAAATGATTTTTTGATTAACTTTGCACTCGCTTTACGGTTTTTATGTAAGCAACAATGACTTAGTAGCTCAGCTGGTAGAGCAACAGACTCTTAATCTGTGGGTCG
>CAZTDH010000322.1:0-2670 GCA_964612615.1 uncultured Paludibacter sp.
TTCGGAGTTAAGTATTTCCTGTTTCCATTTCGTTAAGTTCAACCCTGTTTTAGCCAAAACTGCTCTTCTCATTGAATTTAAAGAACCAAATCCGCACACTTCCGCCAATACTTCATTGGTATAATTTCTATTTTGCAGTAACACATTTTCCAGTTCAGCTATACGATATGAATTTACAAATGAACAAAAATTCTGATTAAACTGCTGATTAATAATTGACGAAATATACGTTCGGTTCGTCCCCAGAATCTGGACTAAATCAAGGATATTCAACTCCCTGTTGAGATAAATCCTGTTTTGTTCAAATTCAAATTCTAATTTTTCAAGCAGTTTTTTTTGTGCATTATCTGAGAGCGTAAATACCTTATTATTATCATCGGGTTGAGGCGTAGCATCATAGGTTGGATTAATAGGCAAAAGCAGAATGCCCATATAGCCCATAATGTAGAGCATAGCGGAAAAAATAGTCCACAAAACACATATAATAGTATCTTTTGGCATTAAAAAATGACGACCAATAGCTATTGCAGCAAATGATGCCACACCCATAAAAATAATGGAAGCGTTGAGTATTTTTACATTACGGTATTTCCCATTGGTAACGTCGGAATAAAATTGTTCGGCTCTGACCCTATTATTTCGTATAAGAATATAATTACCAATAATAGTGTAGATTACCTGCAAAAGAAAGTGAACCCGAAGTACCACCCGCATAGTATTTAAGAACTGTATAGCTGTAGAATCAGGGAATGCATTCTTATTAAAAAGCCAGATTCTGTACTGATCGGCAGGAGTGAAAATCACCCCAAGAGTGTATAGTGTGGCAAGTATCACAGGAATTATCATGTAGGGATAATGACGCCTGAATGAGAACTTTGCATCAACAGTCAACAGCCTGAAATACACGTGATACATGGGAAATGTAAGGCTTCCGGCATAAGTCATCAAAATATCAAAGATATAAAAACCTTCGGCCACCGGTGCAAAATAGAAGAAGTGAGCAAGAAAAGTGATGAGAGGCAAAAGCATGTAAATAGCCAGATAAGACCGGGGAGCACTGTGTGTTTTTCTGTTTCCGTTTAAAGTCAAAAACCAAAACAGACAAACAAATATGGGTGAGGCAAGAAATAATATGCGAATCATAAACGGAATACTGTTCTTTAAATAAATGAATTGAACGCTGATGAACGCAGATGAAGCGGATTTTCGCCGATCAAAGATGCCGACTTGACGGTATAAATTGTTTTAAACGGATTGATGAACGGATTTTATCCCCGATAAATCGGTGCTGATTTTAATATCCAGGTCTTTATCCTCTCGCCAAAGGCGAGATAAATCCGTTTAAAATCGGCTATATCAGCGAAAATCTGCGTTCTATTCTTACTGTCAAACTAACTTATATAAACTCAATTGTCGAACCCTGCAAATATCAATATCCCAAAATCTTCAACATTGATTTATAGCTCTGCTCCTTAGCAAATAGTTTGGTAAAATACTCACCATCTTCGTCTTTATCAATAATAACCAGTTTTGGCGCAGGAATCAGACAGTGCTGAATTCCACCGAAACCGCTTAACGACTCCTGATAAGCTCCGGTGTGGAAAAATCCGATATATTGCTCACGGTCTTCATGCATTTTGGGCAGAAACACCGCATTAGAATGAACCTCGGCATTATAAAAATCTTCACTATCGCAGGTCAAACCACCTAAATTCACGCGTTCGTATTCAGAATCCCAGTTATTGCAGGCCAGAAACACGTATCGTTGGTTAATTGCCCAGGTATCGGGTAAGGTTGTCATAAACGAACTGTCAATCATGTTCCACAATTCCCGGTCATTTTGTTTCTTCTGGTTTACAATGGAGTAAAGCATTGCTCCGCTTTCGCCCACCGTATACGATCCAAACTCGGTAAATATATGTGGTTCAGGCACTCCGTTTTGTGTACATATCGTTTTTACCTGTGCAACAATCTCTTCGGCCATGTATTCATAATCGTACACCATGTCTAAGTGAGTTTGAATGGGGAAGCCACCACCTATGTTTAAACTATCGAGGGTCGAACATTTCTTTTTCAACTCACAATACAGGTTTACAGCCTTATTCAGCTCATTCCAGTAATAGGCAGTGTCTTTTACACCTGTATTTATGAAGAAATGAAGCATTTTTAATTCTACCTGAGGGTTGTTAGCGATTTGCTTCATGTAATACGGAATAATGTCGTTGTATCGGATGCCTAAGCGGGAAGTATAGAAGTCAAACTTCGGTTCCTCTTCGGCAGCAATGCGAATACCTACATTAAATTTGATATCAAAATCCTTTAGAAACAAGTCGAGTTCAAATTTATTATCCAATATAGGTATCACATTTGTAAATCCTAAGCGCATTAAACTTTGAATATTTTCAACATATTGAGGGCGTTTAAATCCATTACATACAACAAAAGTATCCTGTTTAATTAAACTTTGTTCGTACAACGACTCTAATATATTGATATCGAATGCAGAAGATGTTTCAATATGTACACCATGCTTTAGCACCTCCTCCAGCACAAACGAGAAGTGTGAACTCTTGGTACAATAGCAATAATTGTAATCGCCTTCGTAATCAACTTTTGCCATTGCCACATTAAACATTCGACGCGCTTTCTGAATGTTTTCGGCTATTTTAG
>CAZTDH010000323.1:0-2639 GCA_964612615.1 uncultured Paludibacter sp.
TGGTTGCAAATAATCCGATTTGTAAAAAAACAAAAATACAAACACAAAAAAAGCCTCCCGCTCAGGGAGGCTTCACTACTACAAAAGGTTACCACACCGGAAAGTAGTAGTTTTTAGCGATTTTTACGCCGGATCAAATTCTTCAAAACCATTGAAACAACGAAACTCACAATAGCGCCTACAACGGCAAGAATAATAGTCCTGACCAGATTTTCTATAAACACGTTGCTAAACACTGATAGCAACATACCGCCGCAAGTACCGGCATACACCTGGCCGTCGCTGTTTGTTTCAAAGAGTTTCATTGTTGCTTGATTCAGAATTTGTATCAACTGCCGTTTGACTTACGGCTGTTACCACTCCACCTGCTAATGCTACATATCCCGCTGCGGCTATCAGTCCGGCTGGAAGTGCAATCGGAGAAGCTAAAATTGCTCCACCAATGGCTGCCAAAGCCAAACCGATTGTCCGTAAAGTTTTGAAAAACGAAGGAGTAGGAGCTTTTACCCGCTGAACAACACTCATGTTGTTTGGGTTAATCGTTGTTTGATTGTTCTCTGTTGCCATAAATCTAGAATTAATGATTGATTCTACCTTTCTAATAATTTAAGTTCCCCTCTCAAACTCAATTTTCCTTTTTCCTTCTCCAATTGGAGAAGGTGCCCAAAGGGCGGATGAGGTCGAGAGGGGTTAGGGGTGAGGTCTACTCTACACAAACTATCGCCAACACGTTGTACGAGTTGTTATTCAGAGAATAATCGGCATTGTTCACTTCCTGAACAAAGTCAATCGAAAGCAGAATTAAGTGAGTACCTTCAATAGCCGGAACAGTGGCAGGTTTCAAGGATACTGCCTGAGCAGCTGCATTCACTGCCAGACGAACAGGAGCAGAAACAATCATTTCTGATTCACCGGTGGTAAAGTTCACACTTGCAAAACCGCTTTTGAAAATAATGTGAGAAGCTCCACTTGGCAAGTTGATGTCATTTAGCGGTGTCAATGCTGCAATGCTGATTTCACCGGTTTCCGAATCAATGTCAAACGGTTTGTACAATACAGCTCCAAGAACTGCATTCACATTGAAGTTAAACCCAAGTAACAGTGCTTTTGCTTCGTCCTTGGCCATCCCTTCTCCAACATGTCGTTCACCTCTGGCGTTAGCCTCATCCATGTTTTTGATTTGCGCCATGATTTGCGTCAAACGTGAGGTTACACGTCCGTCCGATGCATCTTTGCCTAATGCCCGGACTGCATCACGCAATAATTTACCTGAAGAAGCTGAATTACCAAACTCAGCACCGTTTTCACGGGTTCGTGCAAATCCCGGATCATTCGCGATTCGGGAAGCGTCCACACCACCTTTTTCGCGGGCAAGATAACCATCTTTTGACTTGTAGAATGAAATTCCACCAATGGTTCCCTGCAATTTTAGAATACTTTTTTGTCGTGCCATAATACTATGTTTTTAAAATTATCGGAACAAAAGTATAGTTGCAAATTCCAATTTGTAGCACAGGTACTTCCGCCTTTGACTATCCTTTCCGTTTTTTCCTAAAAGGATATATTTTGATATACATAAAATTTGTATTTTTGCATAAAATAGTGAGAGAAATGGAAGTAAAACGCATTTGTATCTATCCGAAAGATATCCAGCGAATCACAGGAAAGAGTGAACGTTACGGAAGGTTGTTGCTTGCTAAGATAAAAGAACGCAACGAAAAAGAAGAACACCAGTTCGTAACAGTTGACGAATTCTGCCGGTACACTGGATTAAACATTGACCAGGTTGCCCCGTTTATTGCGGGATAGTTCCTAATGTATGGCTTAAGTATAGTAACGTCATATTAACGCCCTACATAATGTATGAAAAAAGCCGTATTGGTGCAACAATACAGCTTTCATTCTAAACCTCACAAAATGCTTCTCTATTCCTCGTTCTTAATATAACCAATTGGATTTCTGGGTTTATTCTCTAATTCCTTTTGACTCGCCAGCTCTGTCAAAGCCTGATAAATATCATTAAACTGCATATTAGTGTCAACCATAAACTCCTCCAGCTTACGGTTTAGTTCTACATACCCTAAAGCATATTGGCGCAATATAACAAATGCCCGCATAATTTGCACGTTTACCTCAATGGCCTTTTCACTTCGTAGCACGCTCGAAAGCATGGCAACTCCTTGTTCTGTGAATACTGTAGGGTTCACAGAACTGTGTTTTAGGCTTTCAGGGAACTGGTCACAAATTGTGACCAGTTCATTCCATTCTTGTTTTGTCAGTTCAAACATAAAGTCGGGAGGGAAGCGATTGATATTTCGCTTTACGGCTTGCTTCAGTGCTTTTGTTTTTACTTCATACATTTCGGCAAGATCAAAGTCAAGCATAACACGTAGTCCTCTGATCTCAAAAATTTTGTTTTGGATTAGTTGTAGCTCCATAAATATTATTTATTATTGGGTGATTTATAATTGGAAGGCGTTTTCCATTTCTTTGAGTTTGCCTGAAAGAACGCCCATATCATGTCCAATTTTATTATCCGTTATCCTAGCATAAATCTGAGTTGTTTTGATATTTGTATGGCCAAGCATTTTTGATACTGTCTCAATGGGCACGCCCTGTGACAGTGTGATTGTGGTGGC
>CAZTDH010000324.1:0-2618 GCA_964612615.1 uncultured Paludibacter sp.
TTCGTCGGCAGCGTCAGATGTGTATAAGAGACAGGTAAGCTGCCGGGTACTACCGTTCGGAATCTGACCAATGCAAGTTTAATGTGCACAAGCACAACTTCAGTACGCAATTTTTCCGATCAGGCATTTTTAGGGGGTACCAGTCTGAATGATTCCACCTCGATGTTTTCTATGAAGCTACACGATATTACGTTCGATCCAACGTTTTATGCCTACAAATCCACTTTCTGTTTTGGCAACGCCTTGGTATGTCTGGGAAGTAATGTGACCAATAATACCACTACCGTACCCACCATAACCACTTTATTACAACATGAAGTCCTTGCCGGTGAAAATGTAAAAGTAAACGGAACTATCGTTACTGCCAATCAAACAGCGCTCGTTCAGCCAACCATTGCCGATAACCTGGGAAATCGCTTTATTGTAAAAGAAGGAGCTGTGGATATGACGGTAAATGGAACTTTGTATTCGGCAGTCATCAATCATGGCACTGCACCCAAGAGTCAGAAATACACCTACCTTATGCTGCTGAAAAGCAACGATGCACAGGAAGCCAAATATAAGAATGCTGCCACTTCACCTATCACGATTGTGCGACAAGACAATGTGGCTCATATCGTGAAAAATACCGAACAAAATGTTTGGGCATATTCCATTTTCGATGCGGTAACATCTTTGTCCGATACATGGATTAACAAGCTAAACTCGCCCTGTTTAATAATGTTGAAACAAATTGACAATACCAAACTGCAGATGGTGATTAGCGATCCGGATATGCGACGTTTAAGTGTGACTAATCTGGATAAAATGACAAATACAGTAGAATATGATCCGGGAACCACCTTCAATTTCCAACTTATTTTGAATGGATTATTTACACTGGATGGAACAAATACGGGTTTTACCCTAACGAGAGGCATCAATACCACTACCCTCAATGTTACGGTTAAAGAGGGAAAATCGTATGCGGTTTCTTTGACAAGCAATCTGACATCCAACGATGATTTAATCGTTGATACCAATCAATTCAAGTGTAGGGCTACCGAATCTCGGAATATCTATCGGATAGAATCAAAAGAAAACGCGCCGTTTCATCTCAATATTGTTAGTGTTGAGGGGAAGATAATCAAATCGATAACCGATGTTCAATCGCCATATATCCTTGATTTACGAAATGAAAACAAAGCGATTTATATTGTTTCGGCAAAGAATGGAGCGGGTTGTTTTAATCAAAAAATAATCGTCCACTAGTGTAAAGTTAATTTAAAAATCAGCCAATTTGTCCGTCAGCTAACGGATGAAAATGGAATGAATCAATGATTTATGATTATTTCAATACGCCATAATCTACTTAACATAGCACTAGTTTTATTCGAAGTGACCAACGGGAGATTGCTTGGCTTTGCCGATTGGATTGCCAAGAACCAACGGTCAGTGACCGAAGGGAGATAATAAGGGTTAAGGCTTTTTCTAATTCTTGGCTACTAAGGGAACAAAAAAAAGAATAATAAAGGTTTTTAATTCAACATCTTGCTCGGGTTATTTTTTTTCTATGCGAAGCCCGTTAGAAAAATATTGATTATACCAAAGCTCTTCCGTAATTTGTTGTAATTATTACTAGCTAATTATCAGTCAATTAAAAAGAGTTATATAGGAGATAAAAAGAGAAAAAGATGAAAATCGAAATGAAACCAATACTAACTTAACATCCACTTTAGGTTCTCTGGCGGTAAAAAACAATTTCCGTGAATTAGGAATATTGTTAATTCAAAACCCATAAATTATTATCAAACGTAAATAATCATTTAATTTATTAAAAATGAAAAAACAAATCTTAATCGCATTGATGGTTGTCTTTGGCAGTTTCACCAGTATTTTACAAGCCCAAATCTATTCTTTTGAAGATGGCTTAGTCCCTGCAGCATTTACAACAACCAATGGAACGCTTCAAAATGCCACCAACAAGTACAAACTCGGCACAAAATCTTTGCGCTGGGATTGGACTGCCAATGCCCTTATGACCGTAGCAAATCCCACCGGATTGAGCACTTCATCCACCAGTGGAGGTGGAATCACCTGTTGGGTGTATAATACCGTGGCATCAGCGTCGAAAATCACTTTTGCTTTTAAAACCAGTGCAGGAGTTCAAAAATGCAACATCGATTTTAACCTAAATTTTGTTGGTTGGCGATGTCTCTATGCCGGATTTACCGCCGATATGGCTCATGATAAAACTGCTCTTAGCACCATGACCATAGCTGCTCCCACTACCGGTAGCGGAACTTTTTACTTTGACTACCTGGAATTTCCCACCACAACCGACTGGACTCGTATGTCGGACTTGCAGGTGAAAGTGAGCCAGTCTATAGATCCGATAAATAGTCTCTACGATTATGTGGCAACACGCAACCTGAATATTGTTCCTTTAGCCGTCAATCCAACAACTGCTGAGACGGCCGGAATGGACTCCATTATGAAAAGAATGGAAAACTGGTATTTGGGGACGAATGCCTTTGCTACGAATACACAATTTTTGTCCCGAAAAGGAGCTGTCACCGGTTGGATTAATCGTGCCAAAACAGCTTATACGGCTCTTAACCTTCAACCTCAAACGGATG
>CAZTDH010000325.1:0-2604 GCA_964612615.1 uncultured Paludibacter sp.
TAACTCATTTGCTTTTTCATCTTGGCCGGTTCGGGATAAATCTCGGCATTAATTCCTTTAGCACGTAATGCACTGAGCCACGGCAAGCAATACAGCAATTCCTTTTCGCCAAAGCTTACAAACAAAATCTGCGTTTGTTCCTGTGAGGTTTCAGGATAAAGATTCAGTTGATTCAGTACATCATAAATACGATCAGCACCAAACGAAATGCCCACACCCGAAACGCCTTCCAAACCAAAAACTCCGGTCAGATTATCGTAACGACCACCACCGGTAATGCTACCAATCTCTACATCAAGTGCCTTCACTTCAAAAATAGCTCCTGTGTAGTAATTCAGTCCGCGTGCCAGGGTCAAATCAAGTTCAATTTTAGTGGCAACTTTCATTGCTTCACAAAGTCCGAAAATAGTTTCAAGTTCCGAAACACCTTTCAGACCCACTTCCGAAGAAGCCAGCACTGTTTTAAGTTGACTGAGTTTTTCTGAATTGGTTCCACTAAGTTTCAGAATTGGTTGCAGTTTAGCAATAGCTTCCTCAGAAATACCTTTTGAAGCAATTTCTTCGTTCACTTTTTCTAAACCGATCTTGTCCATTTTATCAATGGCAACTGTTATGTCGGTAATTTTTTCGGCTTCGCCAATAATTTCTGCTATTCCCGAAAGTATCTTGCGGTTGTTTATTTTGATAACCACATTAATTTTCAATCTGCGATATACTTCGTCAACAATCTGAATCAGTTCCAGCTCGTTCAGCAACGAATCGCTTCCAACCACGTCCACATCGCACTGATAAAACTCACGGTAACGGCCTTTTTGAGGACGATCGGCACGCCAAACGGGTTGAATTTGATAGCGTTTAAATGGGAAGGAAATTTCATTCTGATGTTGCACAACAAAGCGGGCAAAAGGGACTGTTAGGTCATAACGTAAGCCTTTTTCGGAAATTCTGTTAGTAAGTCTTGGGCTGTCTTTCCATAGTAACTCTTCGATGGTTAATTCAGAAAGATAATCACCTGAATTCAGAATTTTAAACAACAATTTATCGCCTTCTTCACCATATTTTCCCATCAAAGTCGACAGGTTTTCCATGGCAGGTGTTTCAATCTGTTGAAAGCCATACAGACGAAAAACGTCTTTTATTGTGTTGAATATATAATTGCGGTTTGCCATTTCCTGTGGCGTAAAATCGCGTGTTCCTTTTGGAATGGAAGGTTTTTGCATGTTTTTTTTGTTTTAGCACTAAGTCACTAAGGGCACAAAGTTACACAAATAATTAATTATCTTATTTTCAGTTCTTTCAGAATCAAATCTGTTGCTCCTGTGTTATTTTTTACATAATTACCGGCAGTTTTTCCGGCTTTTTTGTCTTTCAAAAGGGAATCAAATTGGGCTTCCAGCAATTCGTAATGCTGTATTGAAAACGCTCCACCAATGGCAATCAACTCACGGGCTTCACGGAATTTCTGGTAATTCGGTCCGAAAACCACCGGAACATTCCAAACTGCTGCTTCGAGCGTATTGTGAATTCCCACACCAAAACCACCGCCGATATAGGCAACGTTTGCATACCGATAAATCGATGACAGCATGCCGATGGTATCAACCACAATGCAGTTGGTAGTCAGCACGTTTTGCTCATTCAGTTCGGTGTAGCGCACAAATTTGCCATCCAGCAGTTTCGAAATCCCCATAATATGCGCCTGATGAATTTCGTGCGGAACGAGAATTAGCTTTATATCCGGATGCAGTTTCAGGTAGCGAACCAGCAATTCTTCGTCTTTCGGCCAGGTACTTCCCGCAACAATCACCTTGTCGGCATCTTTTACAAAAGCTTCAATCAATTGAATCGTTTTAGCCTGTTGAGCCAAATCGGCCACCCGGTCGAAGCGTGTATCACCTGCTACAGAAACATTGCTAAAACCATTATCAGCAAGCAATTTCAACGAATTTTTATCCTGAACAAAAATATGAGCAAATGATTTCAACAAGTTGCGATACCAACCTCCATATCCTTTGAAGAAAACCTGCGATGGACGGAAAATAGCCGAAATGCTATAAACAGGCACATTCGCTTTTTGAAGTTCAAGAATATAATTTGGCCAAAACTCGTACTTGATAAACACAGCTTTCAACGGATTGACCAGTTTCACAAACCTACGTGCCGAAGCTTTGGTATCGAGCGGCAAATATGAGATGACATCTACTCCTGTATAATTTTTACGGATTTCATAGCCCGAAGGCGAAAAGAAAGTCAGCAGAATTTTGGTTTCGGGATTTTCCTTTTTCAACTGCTCCATCACCGGTCGTCCCTGCTCAAATTCGCCCAACGAGGCTGCATGAAACCAGATATAACGGGCGTTTGAATCGATTGTTCTTTTCAAAAGACTCAAAGCTCCAGCCTGTCCGATCTGCAATTTCATTGCTTTTTTATTAAAGAAAGAAGCAATGAAAACCGCTATTTTAAAGAAAGATATGCCGAAATTATAGATTAACCTCATGATTAATTCCGTTTTCTTCTATTGTTTCTATTCGTGGTTAAGAAAAAGAATGAAAAAAGGCATTTCAAAATAGCTTTTGAAACGCCTTTTTTAAAGTTTTGAAAGCC
>CAZTDH010000326.1:0-2601 GCA_964612615.1 uncultured Paludibacter sp.
TTAAACTGATGCTAAACAGACTTTAATATTATTTTTTAAACAGTTTCTAAGTATTATGGAGCTGCCACAACAAATAATTCACCATCCGTACTGATGCAACTTTATAAGAATGCAGCAGGTCAAACCGAACCCTATATCAATTTCAGAAACCACAATAACGGTAAATTAGTTATTGAGTACTGCGAATTCAGCAATGGGAAAGACGATGGTATTTATATCGAAGGTGGTAATGTAATTTATGCATATAATAAACTCTACCAAAACGGTGAAAGCGGAGGTGATGCAACCAATTTGAAAGCAGGAACAATAGCTGATTTATGTTACAATTTCTATTACAGCCCTAACACCAATGCATTTAAATTGTCGAACAGCGGAAGCCGTTCACCACAATGTAACGCAGTGGTTTATAACAATACCATTGTCAATGCAGGTTGGAGAAGACCTACCACCAAAGGTGGTAGTGTATGGTATGAAGCTGGTGTTGTGGCAAAAACATATAATACACTTTTTATTAACGACCGTTATGGTATCAAAACAGATGGAAAACAAGATCCGGCATGTGTAGGCGATTATAATTTTTATTATGGATACGGACAAAATGTAGTTAAAAATTTCAATGCACCGACATCCGGACTATTGGCACATGGAGCACACGATGTTTACAGTACAACTGCCGGAGCTAATGATCCATTGTTGGTAAACTATCCACTTGCAACCGATACATTAAACTCTAAACTTGATCCTACCTGGGATTTCCGCATAAAAGCAGGTTCTCCAGCCATTGGAAAAGGTACAACAAGTATAACAAGAAATTTCGGAACTCCCGGTTCAGGAATTACCATTCAGGGTGTTGAATACTTGTCGCCTGCTCCTTCTGCAAACGTTGGTGCATATACCGATGTAGTTGCAGGTTTATCATCAGCAATCGAAAATCAATTTGAAGTTTATCCAAACCCTGCTATTGAAACATTGAATATCAGACTGAATTCAGATTCTAAAGCCACATCGGTTGAAGTATATTCGCTTTTAGGTGCTAAAGTAATTTCAAAATCTATTAATTGTACAGAAACAGTTAGTATTCCTGTTTCGAACCTTAGTAATGGTATTTACTATGTTTCAGTAAAAGACGGGAATAACTACAGTGTAAAGAAATTCATTAAAGAATAATTACTCAGGGAATAAGCTGCTTTATCAGGCAGCTTATTTCTTTATACAATTCAAATGAAAAAAATATCAATAATAGCCATCGTTCTTCTATCAGTTTGTTCTGTTTATTCAAAAAATCCGGTTGCTTCGGCTTATAAAATAGCAAACAAAATAAGCCTGGAAGGAAACGAAAAATGGGACTACCTTTTCTCCGACGATAAAGCAAGCCGTTTATATGTATCGCACGGAAGTCAGGTACAGGTAGTCGACGAAGTAGAAGGAAAAGTAATTGGAAAAATAACCGATCTTCAGGGAGTTCATGGAATTGCCATTGACTCCGATTTGAAAAAAGGTTTTATCAGTACCAAAACCGACAATGCAGTTACTATTTTCAATACCGAAACTTTTGAAGTGATTAAAAAAGTGACTATGACCGGAACAAGTCCGGATGCTATCCTTTTTGATTCATTTAGCAAAAAAGTGTTTGTATTTAATGGTCATTCCAACAATGCCACTGTATTGGATGCCGAAACCAATGAAATAGTAACTACCATTGCATTGACAGGTAATCCTGAATTTGCTCAAAGCAATAAGAAAGGATTGATTTATGTAAACCTGGAAGATGCAAGCAGTATAGCCGTAATCAATGCAAGCACCTATAAAGTAGAAAATGTTTGGCCTATTGCTCCAGGAACTGAACCAACCGGACTGGCATTGGATAATGAAACACATCGTTTATTCAGTGTTTGTGCCAATAAACTAATGATGGTTGTAAATGCAGAAAACGGAAAAGTAATTACAAGTCTTCCAATCGGAGAAAAAGTCGATGGCGCAGCTTTCGATGCTAAGTTGAAATGCATTTACAGCTCGAATGGCGATGCCACTATGACAGTGGTAAAAGAAGGAGAGAATGATACCTATAGTGTATTGGAAAACGTTCCTACACAAAAAGGTGCCCGCACCATTGCCATAAACAAAAAAACGCATCATATTTATTTGCCTGCAGCCAGTTTTGAAGCTCCGGTAGCAGGGCAAAAAGGAAGCAAACTTATTCCGGGTAGCTTTGTTATTCTTGACATAGTTGCCACTAATTAAAAAAACAGTTCTTTAATTAATGACAATAACAGCTTTGGTCGGCAAGTGAAAGCGTTGACCACTGCTGTTATTTATATTCATTCAATAAATTCACAACAATGAAAAAAACAACATTATTTATTATCCTTGTTGCAGCTGCTTTGGCAACCATGTCATTTGCTCCGCTAAAAGAAACAAAGAAGGAAACATCATCCAACGGAATTACACTCAAGAAATACAAAAAAGCATTGAACTTTTTTGTATTCAGTGATTGGGGTTGGAGTGGAGGTAATTCACAACAAGCAGTGGCCGATGGTATGGCTCGTGAAGCAGAAGCCATTGACCCGCAGTTTATAGTTTCGTGTGGCGATAATTTTCAGG
>CAZTDH010000327.1:0-2582 GCA_964612615.1 uncultured Paludibacter sp.
TATTGCCTGAGCGTTGGGATAAAGATAAAGAGTTGTGCAAAGCTAGTAATTTTTATAAATCAGAAACTGAACGGAATGAATTTAACAAGAATATTGCAGACCTCAAAGCAACTATTCTAAAAGCAGTTGAAACAGTTGATAAAACCGAAATCAACAAACAATGGCTTAATACCGAAATTGACAAATATTATAATCCTAAAAAGTACAAACCGATAGTGGCTGTTGAAGAAAAGCCAATCACCTTATTTGAATTTATCGAAGACTTTCTGAAAAATGCACCTCAACGCAAAGTAAGCAAATCTGGTACGCTAATGAATAAAGATGCGATTGTGCAGCATCAGATTACGTTTGATTATTTGAAGAAATTTGCAGTCTACAAGAAAAAAACGAAATTTGATTTCTCGGATATGAACAAATCATTTTACGATGAATTTGTAAAATATATGCAATCAAAGGATTTGGCAAGTAATACGATAGGTCAAAAAATCAAGCACCTCAAATTGTGGTTGAATGAATCCTACAAACTGGAACTTCACACCGAAGTTAAATACAAAACAGCGTTTGAAGGAATGCAGGAAAAATCCGATAATGTGGCACTGGATGAAGTCGAGCTACAAAAGTTGTTTGATTTGGATTTCAGCAATGAAAAGACTGAAGCAGTTTACAAATACAAATCACTTATTTCGGATAAGTTAGCTTTAAGCTATAAACTCGAAACGTTGGATCAAGTGCGTGATGGTTTTTTATTGGAATGTTGGACAGGATGTCGCTTTTCCGATTTGGGAAAAATCACAAAAAAGAATATCAAGAATGGACTTATCTCAATCAAGCAACAAAAGACCGGAACGGAAGTTATTATTCCATTGCATCCTATGAGTATTGCAATACTTGAAAAGTACGACTATAATCCACCAAAGCCGGTTAGTAATCAACGGTTCAACGATATGATTAAAATCATTTGTCGTATTGCTGAGATTGATAATAAGGAAAAAAAGGAAATCACTAAAGGTGGGGTAAAGCAACTAAATTACTTCGAAAAATGGAAGTTAATTAGTTCGCATACAGGTAGACGTTCTTTTGCGACTAACAATTATCGAATGGGATTGGATACCTATACCATAATGAGAATAACTGGGCACAAAACCGAAGGATCATTTTTGAAATACATTAAGGTAGATGCCAATGAACATGCTCAAAGAATGTTAGATCACTGGAATAAATTATACAGTACAAAACAAGATTAATAATAACATATATATCAAACGATTATGAATGAAGACAAAGACGATGATGAGTCATTTGTTGAAATCAGGCTAAATGATTCATTTCTAAAAAACATTAATTTTTTCGACCGAAAACTTAGAGATGAAGATATAAATAATTATGTCAAAAGTATCGGTATTGCAAATTTTTATTCTGATGTGACATTATACAAGTTGGATGACTTGTTAGTAGATTTATATAGCTGGAGTACTATTGAACTATTCAAAATAATCGATAAGATATGCACCCTTATCATTGAAAACCACGCTAAATTTATATTTGTAAACAATCAAATAATTCTCACTCTTCAAGATTTTGACGGAAAATTAATCCAAAACCTTTTAATTCTTCAAGGAGTTAGGGAATGGTTTGACAAACACGAATTTGGCGAAAACGATTTAGGAGTAAAGCAAATTTCAGATTTAGTTCAATCTTTGCATGAAGATTTTCTTTCAAAATACTGTTGGTATGAATTCAACAATCCTAATCACAAATTATTTGAGGTTTATATGGAAAATACTTGGATGATGAATTGGATGTTAAAAGCTGCTGAGCATGCTTATGGTGGACCAAAGGTGACTGAATTAATTATGTCATGTATTTTAACTGATTCAGAAAACAAAGCTCCTAGCACCTATCTTCCAAATGTCGATTCTACTATTAGTGAAATAGAAAATGATATTCCAGAAAAGATATATCCAACAATTGATGAAAAAAAATTTAATGCTGATGAAATTTTTAGACTTTGTGATAAAAGGAAAGTTTTCAAATGCAAAAAAGAAGTTTTTGATAACTTGTTGGTTTTTGGATATGGAAACACCGGAGGTGATAAAATTAAATGGATATATATGAATGGAAATAAAGCACAATTACGACCATTTCTAAAAAAAATGACAGGTGTAAATGTAGAGCCCATGACAATAAATAAGATGTTTGATGTTGAAAAAGTAGATTCTCACAACAATGCGACTAAACTTAACGATGATTTATGTCTTATTCTTACATTAAGCCAAATCAAAAAAGAAAAATAAACCGACCCTTTTTCCGACCCTAATTAAAAGAGCCAATAACATTTTGTTATCGGCTTTTTCTTGTTTTAATCCGACCCTACCCGACCCTTCTCCGACCCCAAATAAACTATTTATATATCTGATTTACTGCATATTAAATTACATTAATTCAGATTTATCTCTTTCCTTTGCACCGCAATTCAAAACGAGTTGTCTCTTTGGCCAGAGAGAGTTTTTTAATTTAAAACTCTTCAAAAAAAATGAACTTGAATTTATTATTAAACAATCCGGAACTTGCATCATGTGTTC
>CAZTDH010000328.1:0-2570 GCA_964612615.1 uncultured Paludibacter sp.
TTTACGTCCAATAGCCAGTAATCCTTCGCTTGTTTGAACAGTATACAGGTAATAAACAGTTCCTTTTATCGTTTTTGTTGGATAGTTAGTGGATTGTCCGGCGAGTTGGAGAGTAAATAAAAATAAGCCTGCCAGCATCAAACTCAAAAGTTTCTTCTTCATACCAAAAATGATTTTTTGTTGAAATGCAAAAGTACTAAAAATTATACTTTAGCTGATTAGTTCGGGTAATAATTCCTTGATTTTTTTGTTATTGATAAGAAAGATGTACATTTGCAAACAATAACATAATTCAGCCATTTTGATTCGACAATCTATGAAAAAACTTATTTTATCGATTTGCTTTTTAACCCTGACTTTTTATTCCGGAGCGGTGGATTTACTGACTTCGAATAAAGGTAAAATGTACAATAATTTTACAGGAATTGATTATGTTTTTGTTTTTAATGGAATTACCGCTTCAAATGAAATAATTACATACAACGGGACATTAACAGCAGACAGCATTATAAATTGGGAAAAATTCGATGGTACTGTTGTAGCGAATCAAAGTTATTTTTCTCCCGAAAATAACACGGGTTATCTGGCAAAAGTAAATGGAAAAGTAAAAGCAACCTGTTGGGTGATTGATTATCAAAAGTATCGACCAACACTGACTTCCATTGAACCGGAGAATAACCCTACAGCACAATGTCAGGAACTCAAACTACTTATCAATGCTAATGTACCATTAATTAGTTATACCACATACGCAGGAATAAATCATGTTATTCCGCGCGAATTCAGCATTAATTACCAGAGTCTAAAATGGAACGATGCTAAAGCCGCCTGGTTGCCGCTTGATACAATTAGCCCTGTTGTGTTGCCAACTACTCAAAAAACACTTCCAACACCTTATCGCAATACCGTTTTTAAACTGAAAGGCGACCAGTTTGCCTCAGATTTGAATATCAGCCCTGATACAGTTTCCAGTTCTTTATATATCACCAATGCAGTAATTTGTAAAGCTACTTCGGTAGTAACCATTCGGGATGCAAAAAATGAAGCTGAACATCCTTCGCAAGCTACCCAGTTAACTGGTTCAGCACCCTTGGATATTCAGTTTCTTAGCAATGCCAATGAACCGGTTGCCCAATTTTATAACTGGACAATTTACAAAGGAACTGACCTGATAATCAATCGAAAAGATAAGGATCACCGCTATACGTTTGCGGATGCAGGGACGTTTAAGGTGAAAGTTACTGCCAGCAACAGCTATTGTTCATATTCCGATTCATTGACTGTAACAGTCTCAATATCACAAATTCAGGTTCCGAATGTATTTACTCCCAACGGCGATGGTTTTAATGATGAATTCAGGGTAGCGTATAAATCCATTGTAAAATTTCAGTGCTGGGTGTATAACCGTTGGGGCCGACAGGTTTTTTACTGGACAGATCCTACTAAAGGCTGGGATGGTAAAATAAACGGTGTGGATGCAAAACCGGGAGCTTATTTCTATGTAATCAAAGCTTATGGTTCAGATTATGATCCGAATTCAAAACCTAATCCAACAACTCACGAAAGAACAGGAGAAAAAATCAGAAAAGGTGATATAAATTTACTGAGAGGAGTACAGTAATCAGACTTTTTCCACCAAATACATACTACAAACACCAAAAGTAAATTTGTGGTATTTATTTAGTTTAAAACCGTTTTCAGTAAGAATATTGATAAGTCGCTGACCGTTAGGGAAAGCATGCATAGAAGCCTGCAAGTAATCGTAGGCTTTTTTGTCGCTCGACAGCAGCTTGGAGGTTAATCGTACAAAAACCCTGGTATAAAGCTGATAACCTTTAAATAATAGTCCTTTTTCAGGTTCATTCATTTCCAGAATGAGTAAATGTCCGCCTTGACGGAGCACACGATTAATTTGTTGCAGACTTTCGGGTAGTTTTTCAAAATTGCGAATGCCAAAAGCAATGGTTGCAGCATCAAAACTCGCATCAGCAAAAGTCATAGCCGAAACATCCTGTACTTCCAGATTGATTTTATCGCTTAAGTTTGCTTTCTCAATCTTTATACGCCCCATTTCTAGCATCTTGTCCGAAATATCAACACCCGTAACATGTTCCGGATTTAGAAATTTATAGGATTTAATGCACATGTCGCCTGTGCCTGCTGCAATGTCAAGAATTTGTTTAGGATTGAACGGTTTAAGTGTGAGTAATGAACTTCTGCGCCATGCACGAGCTAAACCCCAGGTCATTATGTCGTTAAACTGATCGTATTTGTCCGAAATGACATTGAACATACGTGCCAATTGAGCAGTTTTCTCTTCGTCCTGATTATATGGTTTAACTTTTGTGAAGTCAGTGTTTTTTTCTTTCATTTTTTACTATTTTGCACGCAAAGACGCTAAGTCGCCAAAAATAAATCTTATTTTTTTTGAAGTTGTGGGGTTTTCAAACTTCTGACTATCAACCAAATTCCCCAGGTGATAAATGGTAAACTGAGAATTTGTCCCATGTTTATGAACATATCAGCTTCAAAACTTTCCTGATTGTTTTTTAGAAATTCAAGCACAAAGC
>CAZTDH010000329.1:0-2564 GCA_964612615.1 uncultured Paludibacter sp.
CCGGAACTGAGAACCCTGAATTTGAAGAACTGTTGATTCAGAATGATATTCATGTGGAAGAAGCGTGTACATTGGTTTTGCTGGGAAGTGAACAATATTAGACCCCTATCCCCTAAAGGGGAACAAGAGGTAGATAGAAGATAAAAATAAAGTGCTCTTTAATAAGAGACGAAACTAAAATAGTTCCCCTTTAGGGGATAGGGGTTATGAAAATAGCATTAATAGGATATGGCAAAATGGGTAAAACCATTGAGCGAATTGCACGGGAACGGGGACATGAAATTGTGTCGGTAATCGATGTTGATAATTTGGATGATTTTGATTCAGAGGCTTTTAAAAGTGCTGATGTGGCGATTGAATTCACTATTCCAAAAGTAGCATTGAGTAATTATCGCAGGGCTTTTGCTTCGGGTGTTGCTGTAGTTTCGGGTACAACAGGTTGGGCAGAAGAACTTCCCCAACTGAAAAAAGAAATTGAAGAAGGTTCCAACACCTTGTTTTGGTCGTCAAATTTCAGCCTGGGAGTAAATATCTTTATGGCTGTAAATAAATACCTGGCTAAAATAATGAATGAATTTCCAAATTATAACGTACAAATGACAGAAGTTCATCATACTCAAAAGCTTGATGCTCCGAGTGGTACTGCCATTACGTTAGCTGAAGGAATTCTGGAAAATCTGGATAGAAAAACCGATTGGTCAAAGGAAACAGAATCGAATCCTAACGAATTGGCTATTAAATCTATTCGCGAAGGACAAGTTCCGGGCATTCACACAATTCGGTATGAATCGGAAGTGGATTCAATAGAAATTACTCACGATGCCAAAAGTCGCGAAGGTTTTGCGCTGGGGGCCGTGGTAGCTGCTGAATTTACGGCAGGCAAGAAAGGATTTTTGGGAATGAATGACCTCTTGAATTTCTAGTTAACTATTTCTTATTTTCAATCACATTGTTTAATAATGATCTGTGAATTAAATCCTTGAATCTCAAAAAGTCAGAATAATTTACATTTATATTTAAAATACAGTACTATGCATAACAAGGTACTGAAATTTATCATACTTTCGCAAAGTATTTAATGAGATCTAGTTTCAAAGGTACAGCAAAAGTTTAATTTTGAAAAACAAAAAATCATGAGTGAAGAAAAAGAATCAACGCATTTTGATAAACCCCTAAAACAATGGATTAAGGCCGGAGTTTGGTGTTTGATTTATATTTTATTTATTGCCTGGGTAGGAAATTATTGGTGGCTAATAGGTTTACCTGTAGTTTTTGATGCGTTTGTAACCGGATTTATACCCTGGACATGGTGGAAAAAATCTGAAAATAAGGCGGTTTTGGCTATCATGGGTTGGGTTGATGCTATTGTGTTTGCTTTGGTAGCCGTATATTTTATTAATACCTATTTGTTTCAGAATTACCAGATTCCGACTTCTTCGCTTGAAAAGAGCTTGTTAGTTGGTGATTTTTTATTTGTAAGTAAAGCCAGTTATGGCCCTCGCGTGCCGAATACACCACTTTCATTCCCTTTGGTTCAGCATACTTTTCCATTGTTGAACTGCAAGTCTTTTATTGAACATCCACAGTGGGATTATAAACGGTTGAAGGGTTTTGATTCGGTGAAACGTAATGATATTGTAGTGTTTAATTTCCCTACAGGTGATACGGTTTGTGTAAATCAACAAAATCCCGACTATTACACCTGGTGTTATTATCGTGGGCGTGAAGCGGTTCATAACGATAAAGCTTTCTTTGGAGATATAGTTTATCGCCCGGTTGACCGTCAGGAAAATTACGTGAAACGTTGCGTGGCAATAGCAGGTGATTGGATGCAGGTGAAAGATAATCAGGTGTATGTAAATGGAAAACCGCAGGAAAAAATTTCGGGAATTCAGTTCAATTATTTTGTTCAGGTTGCCGGATCGTCGTTGACTAATGAGATGTTTGAAAAACTTCACGTAAGTGTTGAAGACAGATTGTTGGTTGATGATAATACTGCGCGAATGAATTTTGGTTTTGAAAGTGCTGCTGAGCTTGCTAAAGCATTCAATTTTGATCAGAATCTTCAGATTTATCATTTCCCAATGAATGAAGATTCAAAGACTAAAATGTTGGAAACTCAGGGGGTTAAAGTCGTTTTGGAAGTTTCTAATCGCAAAGATGTATTCCCATTAGGAGGAGGCAAAAACTGGACGCGTGACAACTTTGGGCCATTATGGATTCCAAAAAAAGGAGCGACTCTTGTTCTAAATAAGTATAATTTACCAATCTATGAGCGTATTATCAGGGTTTACGAACATAATACCATGGAAGTAAAAGGAAATGAATTCATAATCAATGGAAAGGAATCGAAAACCTATACTTTTAAAATGGATTATTACTGGATGATGGGTGATAATCGCCATAATTCAGCTGATTCACGTTACTGGGGTTTTGTGCCTGAAGATCATATAGTTGGTCGTCCTGTACTGGTTTGGCTTTCGCTTGATAAAGACAAAGGGTGGTTTGATGGTAAAATCCGTTGGAACAGATTTTTTAAAAATGCAGAAAAATAAAATCTGCCT
>CAZTDH010000330.1:0-2564 GCA_964612615.1 uncultured Paludibacter sp.
GGGGTTTGGGGGTCATAACTAAAACATATCATTAAATATTATTGATTACTTATATAATGACTAATATTACCATTCACTTAAAAAATGATTCTACTATTTTCTATATGACTATGTGGTTCAAAAAAAAATAATTATGAAAATCAAATTTATAGGCGCAGCGCGCGAAGTGACAGGGAGTAAACACCTGATTACAACCAATGAAGGAAAGAAAATATTGCTCGATTGCGGTATGTTTCAGGGTAAAGGGCTCGAAACCGATTCGATGAACCGAAACCTTATGTTTGAACCTGCTGAAATTGATTATTTAATTCTGAGTCACGCTCATATCGATCATTCGGGATTGATCCCTTACCTCTACAAACTTGGATTTCGCGGTTCGGTGGTCTGTACCAATGCCACCCGCGACCTGTGTTCAATAATGCTGGCTGACAGTGGACACATTCAGGAGCTGGATAATAAATGGTTCAATAAAAAAAGGGATAAACAGGGTCTAAAACCTGTTGAGCCTATTTACAGTGAGCAGGATTGCCAGAAATGCATGGAACTGTTTATTGGTGTTGCTTACGACCGCCGTTTTCAAATAAACGATAAAATAAACGTGAAATTCACCAACTCCGGTCACATGCTGGGCAGTGCAGTTGTGAATCTGGAACTGATTGAGAACGACGAAAAAGTACATTTAGCATTCACAGGTGATATAGGTCGGCCGCATAACCGTATCTTGCATCCGCCAACTGCTTTTCCACAGTGTGATTATCTGATTACCGAATCGACTTACGGAAATCGCCTTCACCCCGAAGAAAAGGAAAGTGAAGAAGACTTATTGAAAATTGTACTCGATACTTGTGTTGAACGAAAAGGAAAACTGATAATACCATCGTTTTCTATTGGCCGGACACAAGAGATTGTATTTGTACTTAATGAGTTGTTTAATAAAGAATTGCTTCCAAAAATTGAAGTGTTTGTTGATAGTCCTTTGTCAGTTAATGCTACTGAAGTTTTCCGCCTGCATACTGAATGTATGAATGATGATGTGAAAGAAGCGATGAAGTATGACGAAGATCCTTTTGGGTTTAACTCGCTTCACTACATTAAAAATGTGGATGAATCAAAAGCCTTAAACGACCATCAAAATCCCTGTATTATTATCTCTTCGTCGGGAATGGCCGAAGCTGGTCGCATTAAACATCACATTGCCAACAATATTTCCAATTGGCGAAATACCATTCTGATGGTGGGTTATTGTTCACCTACCTCACTTGGAGCGCGTATTCAGGAACCGGGATTGAGGTTTATTTCTGTATTGGGTGAAATACACGAAGTGAATGCCAAAATAGCCAAAATCGAAGCTTTTTCGGGCCATGGCGATTATAATGAAATGAAATCTTTCCTCAGCTGTCAGGATACTTCGAAGATTAAGAAAACTTTTCTGGTTCATGGAGAGTATGATGTTCAACAGTTTTATCAAAATGAGCTTCAACAGGTTGGTTTTCATAATATTGAAATACCGGAAGCAGGGCAGGAGTTTGTTTTGTAATCAATTTTTTGTTATTCATCTGATGACTTTAAGTCATCTGATGAATTCAAGAAGAAAATTTCAGGCTGTTTGCAAATAGCTTGTATATGTTAAGTTTATTTTGTAAATTTGCATCCTGAAATTCATTAGAGTTTATATAAGTTCAATAGTTTGATCGAGAATTTATTTAAACTCAAAGTTGCAAAGACGCAAATGGAACAATCCGAGAAGCGGATGAAAAACTTTCAAGTTTTTCTCTTTTCTCTGCGGGTTTTTAATGATACAATAAATTCAATATTATTACTTAGCGTGCTTTGCGTTTATTGTTAAAAATGAAATAATAAGTGTTGTTTCTATTAACTTATATAATGACTATTGTTCAACTAATTAAATTCAACTTTTTGTATTATGGAATCAAAGCTCGAATACGAGGTAACAACCAAAGAAAATGTGTATTTCGTTTTAAGATTAATTTTTAGTGTCGGATTGTATGTTCTGATTGCGTTAGGCATTCTGGCATCTTTTGAAATGGAAAATCCCGAAATAGCTTCAACGGTTTATCTAATGTATATTTATGTAATTCTTTTTTGTGTTTTTCTGTTTTTCCGGTTTGGACTAATTATCGGACATTTAAAAGGGAATGCCATTAAATTGAGTGACAAACAGTTTCCTGAGATTTATGAGAATGTGGTAAAACAATCTGAAATGTTGGGTTTGAAATATGTTCCAAGTGTATATATCATGCAGTCGGGTGGGGTGTTGAATGCTTTTGCTTCACGGTTTTTAGGACATAATTACATTGTACTTTACTCCGAAATTGTAGAAACAGCGCTCGAAAAAGATAAAAATATTCTTTGGTTTATTATCGGACATGAGCTTGGTCATATTAAACGTAAACACATGTTTAAGAGTCTGTTATTATTTCCATCGGCATTGATTCCATTTTTAGGTTCGGCTTATTCAAGAGCTTGCGAGAATACCTGCGATAATATCGGTTATGCGCTTTGTCCTGCAGGTCTGAAGAATGGATTGTTAGTATTGGCTTCAG
>CAZTDH010000331.1:0-2561 GCA_964612615.1 uncultured Paludibacter sp.
CATATTATCCCTCTATATTTTGGTGCTCACGGCAATTCCATGCCTTGATGCTCCTGAATTTTCGGGTAGTGGAAATGCGCAAATAACTCAAAGCACAACAAATACCACTCAAGAGTTGCCTGATGTGGATTTTTGCTCCCCTTTTTGTGCTTGTAGTTGCTGCGTTTCTTCTATTTCGAATCAGGCATTTTACATTGATTTCACCTGCAACTCATTTTCTGCGGTTCAGTATCCGAAATATAGTTCCGAATTTTCATCCTTCAATTTTGCTTCTATCTGGCAACCGCCAAAGCTTAGCTAAAAGCCCCCTAACCCCCTAAAGGGGGAACTGAGGAAAGATTCTACTCCATAAAAATCATTCAATTTCTTTAAAAACTATTGAGTTTTAATGGTTTCATCTCTCATCTAATGATTTGTTGTTTTCAATAAATCATTAAAATCCTTGTATTTACCTTTTAAGCTTATCGTATGATAGAACGTATCATTCATTTTTCAATAAAAAACAAGTTTATTGTCGGACTTTTTGTACTGGCTTTAATCGGTTGGGGAACTTATTCGCTCACCAACTTACCCATTGATGCCATTCCCGACATTACCAATAATCAGGTACAGATTATTTCGCTTGCACCGTCGTTGGCCGTGCAGGAAGTGGAAAGTTCCATTACTGCTCCTGTGGAAGTGGCAGTTGCCAATATACCCGATATTACTGAACTTCGCTCCATATCCCGTTTGGGATTATCGGTAATAACAGTTGTTTTCAAAGACGGCGTAGATGTTTACTGGGCACGGCAGCAGCTCTCCGAACGAATAAAGGAAGCCGAAGATATAATTCCTGAGGGACTGGCAAAAATTGAACTTGCACCTATTTCCTCAGGGTTGGGAGAAATCTTCCAATATCGTTTAGCGGTGGAAAAAGGCTACGAACATACCTACACCCCTATGGAACTGCGGACTTTGCAGGACTGGACTGTTCGGCGTGAGATGCTTGGCACAGCCGGAGTTGCTGAGATTAATAGTTATGGTGGTTTTGTGAAACAATATGAAATAGCACTAAACCCCGAAAGGCTGAAAAGTCTGAACCTGACGCTTACCGACATATTTGATGCGTTGGCAAAGAACAATGAAAACACCGGTAGTGCTTATATCGACAAAAAACCAACCGCTTATTTTATCCGTGGAATCGGGTTGGTAAAAACACTGGAAGATATTGAGAAAATTGTAGTCAAATCAACAGTTTCGGGTATGCCGGTGCTGATACGCGATGTGGCAAGTGTACAATATGGCAGTGCCACGCGCTATGGAGCTTTGGTGGTAGATACTACCGAGGCAGTGGGTGGTGTGGTGATGATGCTTAAAGGAGCTAATGCCCACGAAGTGATTGCCAGTGTGGAAAAGCGCATTGAATCTATACAAAAATCGTTGCCTGAAGGAGTAAAAATAGAACCATTTCTGAATCGTTCCGATTTGGTAGGTCGGGCAATTGGCACCGTTTCACGCAACCTCGTTGAGGGTGCTTTAATCGTTATTTTCATTTTGGTATTGTTTCTGGGCAATATGAGAGCCGGGCTGATAGTTGCCTCGGTTATTCCGCTTTCTATGTTGTTTGCCGTTTCCATGATGCAACTTTTTGGTATTTCGGGCAACTTAATGAGTCTGGGAGCTATCGACTTTGGGCTGATTGTGGATGGGGCTGTGATTATTGTGGAGAGCATGGTTCACCGCATAACGCAAAGCAAAACGCATCATCAGGGCGTTATGCGGCTTTCGCAGCAGCAAATGGACGAGAATGTATTTGAATCGGCTAAACGAATGATGAGTTCCGCCACTTTCGGACAAATCATTATCCTGATAGTGTATGTACCCATTATGGCACTGGTGGGAATAGAGGGTAAAATGTTTCGACCCATGGCACAGGTAGTTTCTTTTGCATTAATTGGTGCTACCATACTTTCGCTGACGTACGTGCCCATGATTTCAACCTTGTTTTTGAGCAAGAGCACCGAACACAAACCCAATTTTTCTGACAGGATGATGGACTGGTTTCACCGCATTTTTAATCCGGTTATCCACTATACATTGCATCACAAAATGCTTGTTTCAGCTTCCGTTATTACTGTTTTCGTTGCCAGTTTGTTTGTATTTAATAAGCTGGGAGGAGAATTTATTCCGCAACTGGAAGAAGGTGATTTAGCTGCCGGAGTGATTACTCTGCAAGGAGGTTCGCTCAGCAATACGATTGAGCAGGTGGAAAAAGCGAATAAAATACTGCTTGCCAATTTTCCTGAAATAAAACACGCTGTTTGTAAAATTGGTGCAGGCGAAATTCCAACCGACCCTACACCTATGGAAACCGGCGATTATATTATTACGCTCAAACCAAAAAGTGAATGGAAGTCGGCAGAAACACGCGAAGAACTTATTGCGAAAATGGAAGAAGCCCTGATACCCTTGGCAGGAGTGAAATTTGAGTTTCAGCAACCCATTCAAATGCGTTTCAACGAACTGATGTCCGGTTCAAAGCAGGATATTGCCGTAAAAATTTATGGCGATAATCTGAACAC
>CAZTDH010000332.1:0-2545 GCA_964612615.1 uncultured Paludibacter sp.
AATTAGTGGGGGATAAATTGTTGGTTTGAAGCGTTTCGCCAATCTTTAGTAGGCATGTTTTCAAATGTCTGTCGAGTATGGTCAGACCTAAATAGGCCCGCGAATCAGCATCCTGTACTTCAGCCAGATACTCTAATATATCATTGCAATATAAAAAAGTTTCCTGAACCAACTTATGGTAATAAAACCGACATTTAAAATTAGCTGGTTTGTAAAATGTAAAACCATATATTCCTTTATCAGGAGTTGAATCAAACCCCATACCGAGGTATTTTTCATCAAAATCTGCAGTAAAATTATTCGCACGCAGAAAAGGATTCAGCGAGCCATAAAGAATACTCTCAAATAACGGAAAACGATAATCAAAATCCATTGTTAATAAGTAGGGAAAGTAATCTATAAAAGCGATTTTATCCCTTTGTAGGTTAATTTTTATTCTGCAATGCAAAAATAAAAAATTAATTTCAATTATTTTACTTAAAGCCTAAGAAGTTATTGACAATTTTCAATTAAATCTGTCACAAAAAGAAAGAATGCCTTAATTTTTATATTTTTAGATCCTTTCAATATCAGAATTAAACCCGAATAACTTCAATCAAACTTCATAAAAATATCGGGGCAGAAATGAAATACAAGAACTTTCAGGTGAAACCTGACCACTACTAAAAAGTGTTTTATTAAATCTAATTCTCGCCAAAATTGATAAAATTATCATAATTACAGAATCCGATTGTAAATTCTTGAGGTTATTTGATCCTATTTTATTCTATTATTTAATCAAATAATTCCTTTATAGTTTGTGTTGCAATGAACATTTTTCCGCTGTCTGGAAGTTCAATAAAATCATACTTTTGGTAAAAGCCTTTTGCTTCATCATCTATCGGGTCAACTATTATTCCAAAAGAGCCAATTTCATTAGATATTCCGTAGCTTCTTTTGAGAGCATCAATCAATAGAATTTTTCCAATTCCTCTCCCCTGATATTTTTTGTCTATTGCTAATCTACCAAGCAAGGTAGTTGGAATTGAATTATAGGACTTTGGAAGTTTTTTTTGAATTTGTTCAGAAAAGCTACTCAAAGGAATGCCGTAATTCGAAAGAGTGTAATACCCTCGAATAACGTTTGTTTCACTATCTGCCGATACGAAACAAACGGAGAGTTTGCGTTTTAGGTCTTGACCCGCCTGAGTTTTTAGATAATCATTCAAGAGTTCCTTTCCGCAATCAAAATCCTTACGATTGTGTTTTTTATTTAGGAGTTCAATCATTTCTTATTTTGAATTTGCGATAAAAGAGTTGTAATCAACCAATGCGTTCTTCAAAGTTTCAGAAGGCTTTTGTGGATTAGTTATCGCATCAAAAAAGACTTGACTATCTCTTTCAGAGGCAATTATCTGTTCTTTTTCTTTTATAATTTCTTTAGCTTTTTCCTGGACTACCCGAACTACAAAATCCGTAAGATTTCTATAACCTCCTAAAAATGCTGCCTTTTCAAAGAATTGTTTTTGTTCTTTTGGAAGTCTTGCATCAAATCTGGCTTGTTCTGCTGTTGTTGTATTCATGTGTTTATATTTATTTTTTTTAAAAGGTCACATGGAACTCACACGTAAACATGCCCTAGTGTGTCAAAGTTTGTTTGTCGTGTTCGTTTCATAATTTTTTTCTGCAAACGTACGTAAAATATCCGTAATTCCAAGATAATGTACTGTATTTATCCGTACAATTACATTTATTTAATACTTCAAACAATCTAACTTTATAACTCTCTAATAATTATTTAAGCGATATGTTGTATAAATTATTGTGAGAATACCTTAGAATAACATTCTAAACTTATTGAGTAATTTAGATTATATGAAGCTGCCCGTAATTTACAATCAGGTGAAGCCTGGCATTTGGTTCTGATAACTTTGTATTGGCACACTTTACAAAAGTGCGCCATCAAGCGAAAAACGATAATCAAAATCCATTGTTAATAAGTAGGGAAAGTAATCTATAAAAGCGATTTTATCCCTTTGTAGGTTAATTTTTATTCTGAAATGCAAAAATAAAAAATTAATTTCAATTATTTCACTTAAAGCCTAAATTTTCGGCAATTTTCGATCTGACCTGCAAAAAGAAAGAATGTCTGAACAATTCAAACATTCTTTCCTACCTAAAAAACTAATTATCAGAGAGAACATTAATTCATTTTAGACCTGATTTGATTTAAACGGATCATTATTAAAATACTCAGGCGCATTTAGATTGGCTTCTCCCGGAGCTTTAGGAGGTGTTGATTCGAGTTGTAAAGCTATTTCGTTATCTAATTCTATACGTTCCACTTGTGGAGCAATATAGGTTTGTTCTTTTGTTTTCATAATACTTTGATTTTATTTTTGTTATTTCTAATTCGATTAATCTTCTCTTTCCCACCACTCCTGAAAAGGAGAAGGTGGTACTTGAGAGTGTAAACAGAAATCGTTAAGGAATATTTAAAATATCAACTTTAAATCAATCAATAATTACTTTTTTCGTTACGGTTTTTCCTGCATTACTAACAGTT
>CAZTDH010000333.1:0-2540 GCA_964612615.1 uncultured Paludibacter sp.
CGTTTATAAAACGAATATTTTTTACCGTTGCTACATATTCCAGACGGTGCTCTACGCCCTGAAATTCCTGCAACGATTCACGAATACTCTCTTTGCGAACATTTACGATTGAGGCTGCAAGTCCTGCTGCCATCGAATTGTAGGTGTTGTGCATACCCTGAAGTGCTAATTCTGATGTTGGCATAGTAAATAGTGATTTTAGAGTTTGTATTATCAGTTCATCGTTTTCGATAAACGCTTTTGTTTTTTCATTTCGTTCAATGGCAAACGGATACATTGCCGATTGAATATTTCGCTTGGCCAGTTCTGCCTTAATTACAGGATCGTTGTCCCAGAAAATAAAGGCATCATTCGCCGTTTGATTTTGGGTAATGCGGAATTTTGAATCCACATAATTCTGAAATTTATATTCATACCGATCCAAATGATCGGGCGTAATATTCAATAAAATGGCAATATCAGCTTTAAATCCGGTCATGCCATCAAGCTGAAAACTACTGAGTTCCACTACATAATAACTAAAATTCTCTGTAGCCACTTGCAATGCCAGACTTTGACCTACATTACCAGCCAAACCAACATTTAATCCGGCATTTTTCAATATATGAAACACCAGCATCGTGGTGGTAGTTTTACCGTTACTGCCGGTTATACAAATCATTTTAGCATCGGTATAACGACCTGCAAATTCAATTTCGGAAATTACAGGAGTGCCAATTGCATGTAATTTTTTGATTAACGGAGCTTTATCAGGAATACCAGGGCTTTTAATAATTTCGTCGGCATTCAGAATCAATTCTTCGGTATGTTGTTTTTCCTCCCAGGCAATCTGATAGCTATCGAGCAATGCTTTGTATTCTGCTTTTATTTCCGACAAATCGGAAAGAAAAACATCAAAGCCCTGCTTCTTCGCCAGTACCGCTGCACCTGCGCCGCTTTCGCCTCCACCTAAAATAACAATTCTCTTCATATCTATTATTTTCAACTTTCTCCTTCTCCTATTAGAAAGGGTTGGGGTGAGGTCTATCTGATTTTCAATGTGATAATGGTAACTGCTGCTAAAATAATTCCAACAATCCAAAAACGAATTACAATTCTCGATTCGGGCATGGCTTGTATCGGTCGTTGGAATAAAGCCACAATCCCGGAATTTCCCTGTTTCTGATAATGATGGTGTAGTGGTGCCATTTTAAACAAGCGACGACCTTCACCAAATCTTCTTTTTGTAAATTTAAAATAACTTACCTGCAACACAACCGACAGATTTTCAACTATAAACACACCGCATAAAATCGGGATTAATAATTCTTTGCGAATGGCAATAGCGAATACGGCTATAATTCCACCTAATGTCAAACTGCCTGTATCGCCCATAAAAACCTGTGCAGGGAAAGCATTGTACCAAAGAAATCCGATAGTTGCACCAATAAATGCTCCTGCAAAAATCAACAATTCACCTGTTCCGGGTAAATACATGATATTCAGGTATCCGGCATAATTTATATTACCCGACACATAAGCCAAAATACCCAAAATTACTCCCATAATAGCCGAAGAACCTGTGGCAAGACCATCCAAACCGTCAGTCAGATTTGCTCCGTTTGAAATAGCAGTTACAATAAAAATGGCAACCAATACAAATAAAATCCAACCGTAACGCTGTGCATTTTTTCCTAACCAGCCAAATGCGTCGGCGTAATTCAGATTGTTGTTTTTTACAAATGGAATAGTTGTTTTTGTTGACTTTACATCTTTCTTCGCATATACTACATATTCTACCCGATTGCTTGTAATACCTTTTACTTCAATATTTTCACGAATCACCACATCGGAACTTCCATACATGGTTAATCCAACTATTATGCCCAGTCCAACCTGTCCAACAATCTTAAAACGACCGCTCAGGCCTTCTTTATTCTTCCTGAAAACTTTAATATAATCATCCAAAAAGCCAATCAGTCCTAACCAAACAGTAGTAATTATCATCAAAAGTACGTATGTATTTGTCAGATTTGCCAATAAAAGTGTAGGCACCAGAATGGCAATAATAATGATGATTCCACCCATTGTAGGAGTGCCTTTTTTGCTCATCTGACCTTCCAAACCCAAATCGCGTACAGTTTCACCAATTTGTTTTTTTTGCAGATAATTAATAATCTGCCGACCTAACATGGTGGATAATAAAAGAGCCCCGATAAAAGCCAGACCGGTTCGGAATGAAATGTAGTTTAATAAGTGTGCACCCGGAAACGTGAATATCTTTTCTAAATATTGAAATAAATGGTATATCATAATCGAATTATTTTAAAAGCATTTTCTAACTTCTTCTTTATCGTCGAAATGGTGTTTTACACCCTGAATAATCTGATAATCTTCGTGACCTTTGCCCGCAACCAGCACCACATCGCCAGCCTGAGCCAATGCACAAGCAGTTTTGATAGCTTCGCGACGGTCAACTATGGTCAGACTTTTGGCTTTATCTACGGCATCCAATCCGGCCAACATATCATTCAAAATATCCTGAGGTTCTTCAAAACGGG
>CAZTDH010000334.1:0-2536 GCA_964612615.1 uncultured Paludibacter sp.
CGACCCCGACCTTGGCAAGGTCGTGCTCTACCAACTGAGCTATTTTCGCAATTTTGTTTTTTAAGCTGCTTTTCTCTCAAAGCGGCTGCAAAGATACGTTATTTTTTTAATTTCCGAAATTTTTTGAACAGAAAAAATTGAGCTAATGGCTTAATTCAAACAAAAAATTGAGATTCATTAGCTATTTTCCAATGTAAACGAGTCGTTTCCGCTGACTATTTTGGGGAGTGGCAAGCGATTGGTCGATGTGTGGTAAATCTGCAGTAAAACTTCCCTTCAGGTCTTTTTTATCAGCCGTTTTTAAATTGAAAATCACTGTGTAACGCTGACCTATCCTTGATACAGTAAACATTCCGCCTGTAACCAATTTTTGAATTGACATGGCCGTATTTCCCTCATAATAAGAGATATTTGCACCAATTGAATATACTTCATTATCAATGGTATCGTTTTTACCGGGTGCAACTGTGTACGGCAAACCTGATTCGTTAATTGTGTATATGCCGGGTGGAAGAAAAACATCTGTTTTAGGAATAAATACATCTTCCAGAAACAAATACTGTCCGATACCAACCAAATTTCCAATATTATTTATTTTCAAAGAATCAGAGAAAAGAGAAAGCGAAATAACATTGTTTGTATTCTTATAATCGGCATAATATGCTCCGAAATATTCGGCATAACCCCATGAGTACGAGGGGCTTGTTTCATAAATATATTGAGAATTAAGCTGACCGCCTCCGCAGGAAGTCAACAAAAAACCAAGCACAGCAATCATCAAAATCTGTTTTTTCATTTTCAATCAAACTTTATTTTTCAATAACGAAAGAAAAACGATTATGTTGTTCATTCATTGATAAATACAACTGTATTATTCATTCAGATTATCCTTAGTACGAATATAGCGAACAGGATAATATGCTGCCAAAAATCCCATAAATAAAACCGTGACGAAAACAAGCAACAAATCTAACGCATTGGTAACCACAGGATATGCATCGACCACATAACCCGTTCCGAGTTTGATTAATCCAAAGTATTGTTGCAATAAACAAAGTACAGCTCCCAATCCAATTCCTACCAATGCTCCTACACCGGAAATCATCCATCCTTCGAACAGAAAAACCCGCTTAATTAACTGATTATCTGCACCTAAATTTCTCAACGTGAAAATATCAGCTTTTTTGTCAATGATCAACATCGACAATGAACCAATGATATTGAAGCTGGCAATCAGCAAGATAAAGCAAAGAATCAGGTACGTTATCCATTTCTCAATTTTCATGATTTTGAAGAAACTTTCCTGTTGTTCGTAGCGATTTTTTACCTGAAATTTCTCAGTAAGCAAGGTTTGAATTTCCTTTTGAACATCAGACTGATTCGCTCCTTTTACCAGTTTCAATTCTATTGCTGACACTTTGGTTTTTTCATATTCGAATAAATCACGAGCCAACTCAATGGAAACCAGCACATAATGATCGTCGTATTGCAACTGTTTTACCGAAAAAATGCCCGAAACAAACGTTCCAACCTGATTAAAACTATTTTCGGGACGAACCAGATTTATTTTGGAGCTACGTTTTGGTGCATATATATAAAGCGGATCAATAAAATGTGCTCCAAGTCCAAGCGTACCCGCTACTCCAATTCCGGCAACAGCACGCTGAAAAGCACCATCGAAAACCTGAAACTTACCATCGTACATAATGCTGTCGATGCGGGTCATTTTTTCAAAATTATTGTCGACACCTTTGATAGTAGCCGGCATTTGCTTGTCTTTGAAACGCAAAAGGGCATTTTCCTCTATTACTTCTGTAAAATAAACCACCGATTTCATCTTGCGTAATTCATTGAATTCCTTTGAATTTACATCAAAAGTTTTCCCATGAGTCAACGTAATTTTCAAATCCGGATCGAAGGATGAAAACATATTGCTGATAAGCGATTCGAACCCATTAAACACCGACAACACACACACCAAAGCCATTGTTCCAATAGCCACACCGGCCGCCGAAATACCCGAAATAATATTAATAGCGTTGTGTGACTTTTTTGAAAAAAGATAACGACGGGCAATCCTGAATGAAAAGGAAAGTCCGCTAAATCTGTTGCTTTCAGTGTTTTGATTCGACATTGTAATGTTCGGAGCTTAATCCAATTCAATCACTTCACCTTCTTTCAAAGGCGATGGAGGATCACTTTTCAGCAGATTATCAATGTTTTCCAAATAATCAAGCGAATCGTCAACATGGAAATACAGTTCGGGAACAATGCGTAACTGGTGACGAACACGCTTTCCTAAATCAAATCGAATTGAGTTCTTGTCTTCCAGCACTTTAGCCAGCACTTCGGCTGATTTATTACTTGGGAAAATGCTCAAATAGGTGCGGGCAATACCTAAATCGGGACTAATTCGCACATTGCTAACGGTTATTAGAGTACCGTGTAATTCACGGGCATACAACAAAAAGATTTCTCCCATTTCTTTCTGCAACATCCGCGATATTTTTTGTTGTCTGGTTGTTTCCATTGTTTT
>CAZTDH010000335.1:0-2533 GCA_964612615.1 uncultured Paludibacter sp.
GTATATATCCGTTGCGAAGCTGATGGTACGTTCAAGTCATCAGTAGATAAATTCTACTCCAACGACGATTTAAAAGCCATTGCAGCTAAGTTTAATGCTCAACCGGGCGACCTGATATTGATTTTGGCCGGTGCTAAGATAAAGACACAGAAGGCCTTATGCGAATTACGTCTGGAAGTAGGAGCGAGACTGGGTCTTCGTGATAAGAATATCTTCAAACCATTGTGGGTTATCGACTTCCCGCTGTTTGAATGGGACGAAGAAACTCAACGCTATTATGCTACACATCACCCGTTTACGTCACCAAACCTCGACGATGTTCCCTTGTTGGACACTAATCCGGGTGATGTGCGTGCTACAGCTTACGACATGGTAATCAACGGAGTAGAGTTGGGTGGTGGATCGATACGAATTCATGATTCAACCCTTCAAAACCGCATGTTTGAACTACTCGGATTTACGCCCGAAAAGGCTCAGGCACAGTTTGGCTTCCTCATGAGTGCTTTCCAGTATGGTGCGCCGCCACACGGTGGACTGGCTTTCGGTTTGGACCGCTTAGTTTCATTGTTTGCCGGGCTTGATACTATCCGCGACTGCATGGCATTCCCTAAAAATAACTCTGGAAGAGACGTTATGATTGATGCACCTTCAGTTATTGACCAGTCGCAATTGGATGAGTTGAATCTGGTGGTGGATATTAAGTCTGCAAAATAAGCCAAAATCTCCAACTGAATCCATTTTAAATATAGCTCTTAAATAAATAAAAGTCAGGTGAAATCACCTGACTTTTATTTTATGACTAATAGTCGATCAATGAATTCTCCTGTTATACCGGCATTTCAACTTTTACCTTTGTTCCAGTGCCAATATTACTGATAATATCAAAATCACCATGAATTAATTTTATTTGTTCTTTCATGCTGATTAATCCGTATGAATCCTTGCTACCGAAGTTGTTTTTATCAAAACCAATTCCATTATCAACGATTTCAAGCACAAGTTTGTTATTATTAGTACTAAGATGAACTGTAACTACTGTTGCCCTGGCATGTTTCAGTATATTGTTGAACGATTCCTGCAATATCCGGAATAATACTAATTCATGTTCGGTATTAATGTTAAGCTTCGAAAATGTGGTTTCAAACCGGCACTTAATGTGGTGTGCTTCTTCAAAGTCATTGAGAAATGTTTCTGTTGCTTCTATAAAACCAAGTAATTCAAGTTGCTCGGGTCTTAAACCATTCATTATTCTTCGGGCTGTTTTAATAGAATTATCCGTTTGTACAATATAAGTTTCTAGCTCTGAAATTACTTCTTGCACTTCAACAGCTTTTTTTCTTTTCAATAATTTATTCTTATACATACCCATATCAATCTTCAAAGCGGCTAAAAATTGAGCAAGACTATCATGTATCTCCATTGTAATTGATAACCTTTCTTTTTCACGGACTTTTTGAAGATGAGTTGCAAAGCTTCTCAATTGTTCTTTTGAATCTTTTAATTCCAGTTCTGCCTTTATGCGCATACTGATATCGATAAATGTACAAACAACCTGATATATGGTTTCGTCATCATTTAGCTGTGGAAGGGCATCCACCAATAGCCATACATGCTCCTTTTTAAGGGAATGATAAACTCCCATAACCACCCCTCTGACCGGAAGGTGTGTGGCAATTGCCTGAGGAACCGGATGAGTGGAGGAGGGAAAGGGAGTTCCATCCTCATGTATAACATTCCAGTCAGGGTCGAAGGAAGTTTTACCTAAAAGTTGGTCTTCACTGATTCCAAGCAGTTCAAGTGCTTTGGGATTGCTTAGCAATATCTCTGAATCAGGGCCTTGAATAAGCACTCCCACCTGCATATCCCATACCAGGTTTTTGAATTTACTCTGACTTTCCTTAAGTAATTCTTCTACCTGTTTTCGTTGGTTAATATCCTCCACAATACCCAGGTTATAAAGAAATTCTCCTTCAGTATCATAGTTAGCTATTAATGTAAGCGATCCCCAAATCACCTGACCGTCTTTTCGGATATAGCGTTTTTCTGTTTTATAAACAGTTATCTCCTTTTCAATTAGTTTTTGGATAAATGGCAGATCATTTTTCAGGTCATCAGGGTGTGATATATCTTTAAATGTGAATTGTTTCAGTTCAGCTTCATTGAACCCCATAATCTTACAAAACTCGGAATTCGTTTTTATAAACCGGAATTCTTTATCAGCCAACACCATACCGAAAGGGCCATTCTCATATAACTTACTGAATCTGAATTCACTTTCATTGAGTTGAGATTCGGTATTCCTTAAATTTTGCATATGTTTGCGTAAAAACACATACAAAAATCCTGAAGTAATAAGTATAAAAAACGTGCCTTTAAATGTTTGAAAATGAGTCAATAAAGCATCATCTGTTATCACTATATCAAGTACTTTATCAGAAAACAGAATCCACAGGAAACCAAAAATCAAATAGCTGAGTGTGATTTTAGTTTCGAACGTTAAGTAACCGCGAAAATCAAATTTGTATGATTTCAT
>CAZTDH010000336.1:0-2519 GCA_964612615.1 uncultured Paludibacter sp.
TTGCAAAAGATTTAGCTGAACAGGAATTAAATCAAACTGATGTGTGGATTGATATACCGGAAGAGGTACGTGAGAAACTAAAAATATACCGCCCTACTCCATTGGTACGTGCTTATAATCTTGAAAAAGCACTTGATACGCCGGCTCATATTTATTTCAAAAACGAAAGTGTAAGTCCGGTTGGTTCGCACAAGTTGAACTCAGCACTGGCACAGGCTTATTACTGCAAAAAAGAAGGAACAACGAATATAACCACCGAAACCGGTGCAGGTCAATGGGGAACAGCTTTATCACTTGCTGCCAAGATTTTCGGGCTGGAACTGGCTGTATATATGGTAAAAATCAGCTACGAACAAAAACCTTACCGTCGCTCACTGATGCAAACATGGGGTGCACAGGTTATTCCATCACCCAGTATGTCAACCAAAGCCGGACGTGCTATTATAACAGAACATCCAAATTATCAGGGAAGTCTGGGTACAGCTATTTCGGAAGCTATTGAACTGGCTATGAGTACTCCAAACTGTAAATATACACTAGGAAGTGTGTTGAATCACGTTTCATTGCACCAAACCGTTATCGGACTGGAAGCTGAAAAACAAATGGAAATGGCCGGTGAATATCCTGATGTTGTAATCGGATGTTTTGGTGGAGGCTCTAACTTCTCCGGAATTGCTTTCCCATTTATGCGCCACAACATTAAAGAAGGTAAAAAAACACGCTTCGTTGCTGCTGAACCTTCATCCTGTCCGAAACTGACACGCGGTAAGTTCCAATATGATTTTGGTGATGAGGCAGGTTACACACCACTTTTGCCTATGTTCACCCTTGGTCATAACTTTGCTCCTGCACATATTCATGCCGGTGGACTTCGTTACCACGGTGCAGGCACCATTGTTAGTCAGTTAATGAAAGATAATTTGATGGAAGCGGTTGATATTGAACAACTGGATTCGTTTAAAGCCGGCGTATTGTTTGCACAAACCGAAGGTATTGTTCCAGCTCCCGAATCGGCTCATGCCATTGCAGCTGCCATAAATGAAGCCTTGAAATGCAAGGAAGAAGGCACAACCAAAACTATATTATTCAACCTTTCCGGTCATGGATTGGTGGATATGGCTGCTTATGACCAGTATTTAGCTGATGATTTGGTAAATTACTCATTGTCGGATGCTGATATTGCTGCCAACCTGAGTAAAATTTCCGGTTTGGGAGAATAAAAAGTTAGCATTATAATAAACATAAAAAACGCAAAGGTTGAATTTTTCAAACCTTTGCGTTTTTTTTGCGTAACTCTGCAGTTAAAAATCAGAAATCGGTTACTTTCTCTTTCTTGTAATCAATGTGGGTAATCAACCGTAAGGAAGTATCTTTAGTCAGGTAACTCCATGCCCAGTTAAAAAATATAATCAGCTTATTACGAACACTTAATATCAGCATAAGATGCAGGAACATCCACACATACCAGGCAAAGACACCTTTGAATTTAATAAACGGCAGTTCTACAACAGCCTTGTGTTTACCAATGGTTGCCATCATGCCCATATCATGGTATTCATATTCTTTGAGTTCAGCTGTTTCACTTTTCATTGATTTAATAATATTGTCACCCAATACTTTAGCCTGATTAATAGCCACGTTAGCAACCTGTGGGTGACCATTCGGATATTTTTCAGTAACCATATAAGCTACATCACCCAATGCATAGATATTATCCATCCGTTTTAGTTTGTTGAACCTGTCCACCACATATCTGTTTTTGAAAACATCTTCTGAATCAAGCCCTTCGATTATATTTCCGGTAACGCCGGCAGCCCAGATTACATTTTTGGAAGGAATTGTTTCACCGGTATTCAACACTGCCACATTGCCATCATAGGATTGAATGAGTGTTTCGGTTTTTACAATCACACTCATTTCTTCCAGATACTTACGAGAAGCCTCTTTCGATTCATCGCTCATATTATTTAGCGTGTGTTTACTGCCTTCCAGCAAAATAATATTGAGTTTTGAGAAATCTATATTATGGTAATCCTTAGGCAATACGTTCTTTTTTAGTTCGGCAAAAGCACCTGAGAGTTCCACGCCGGTTGGTCCGCCACCCACAATAATGATGTTCATCCAGGCTTGTTTCTCTTCTTCACGTGCAAAAATCTCTTTTTCAAAACTAAATAGTATTTTATTGCGAATTTCAATAGATTCCTGTGTACTTTTCATCGAAAAAGCATTTTCACTCATCTGCTTATTACCAAAAAAGTTGGTTTTACAACCTGTAGCAATCACCAAATGATCGTAGGTTATGGTTCGGTCGTAAGCAGTCATTATCATTTTCTTAACCGGATCAATACTGGTAATATCGGCCATACGAAAATCGACATTCTTACTCTTCTGAAATATCTTACGAAATGGGAATGAGATACTTGACGGTTCAAGCCGACCACTTGCCACCTGATAAAACAGCGGCTGAAACTGGTGATGGTTTTGTTTATCAACCAATATTACCTTCAAATCGGCCTTCA
>CAZTDH010000337.1:0-2513 GCA_964612615.1 uncultured Paludibacter sp.
GTGCCCGTGTAGAAGGTCTCCGCGACTGGGGAAATGCTATCAGTCCGTTCAACTCATTTCTTTTATTACAAGGCTTGGAAACACTTTCATTGCGTGTTGAACGTCATGTTTCGAACGCTTTGGAACTGGCAACCTGGCTGGAAAAACATCCGGCTGTTGAGTATGTAAACTATCCCGGATTGAAAAGCAGTCCTTATCATGCATTGGCTAATAAATACCTGAAACGTGGTTTCGGTGGGGTGCTTTCTTTCAAACTGAAAGGCGATGCTGAAAAAGCGGATAAACTGATTGATAGCCTGAAATTAATCAGCCACTTAGCGAATGTTGGTGATGCCAAATCATTGATTATTCACCCGGCAGCTACTACCCACGAACAACTTTCACCTGAAGATAAAATATCAGCAGGCGTGTTCCCCGGATTGCTCCGTATATCGGTTGGTATTGAGCACATAGCTGATATCAAAGCTGATCTTGAACAAGGATTTGAAGTAATAAAATAATTTTCTTGTTAGTATTTAGTTAGTAGAAAAATGCTCCCCAAGTGATTGGAGAGCATTTTTTATTGAAAATTATTTGAGAAACAGATTATAAAGTAACCAGCACTTTTTTAATTGTTGCTAAGACCTGTTCCAATTGCTGACTTGTATGAGCCTGCGAAATAAAGCTAGCTTCGAAAGCGGATGGGGAAATATAAATGTTTTGAGCAAGTAAAGCACTGAAGAATTTCGCAAAACGGTCGGTATTACTCCGCTTTACATCGTCAAAATTGCGGATTTCGTGCTCGGAGAAAAAGAGTGTAAACATAGAACCTATGTGATTCAGCACAATGTTCTTTCCTTTGATAATGTCTTTTAATTCAGTAATAAAAGAGTTGCTTTTCGTTTCCAAATCCGTATAAAAATCAGGTTGACTAAGCAATGCCAAGGTTTGGATACCCGAAGCCATCGCCACCGGATTTCCTGACAAGGTTCCGGCTTGATAAACCGGTCCGAGTGGTGCCAGCATATCCATAATTTCTGCACGTCCTCCAAAAGCAGCAGCCGGAAAACCACCGCCAATAATTTTACCGAAAGTCGATAAGTCGGGTGTTATGCCAGAGCGACCCTGAGCACCTGATAAACCAAGACGGAATCCTGTAATCACTTCATCGAAAATCAACAAGGCACCGTATTGAAGCGTAATATCACGTAAGGTGCTGAGAAATTCATTGGTTGGAATTACCACACCCATGTTCGCAGCAACCGGTTCCAGAATCACGGCTGCAATTTCATTTCCCTGTTTTTCGAAAAGTGCTTTTACAGCTTCCACATCGTTGTACGGAAGACTCAGCGTGTATTTCGTAAAATCAGCTGGAACACCCGACGAAGAACTTTCGCTGAGTTGAGCCACACCCGAACCCGCCGAAACCAGCAAATGATCGGCATGTCCGTGATAATTACCATCAAACTTGACAATGATATTTCGACGGGTAAATCCACGGGCAACCCGAATGGCACTCATCACCGCTTCAGTACCTGAACTTACAAAACGCACTTTTTCGACAGAAGGAACTGCTTCAACCACCAGTCTGGCCAGTTGCGTTTCCTGCAAAGTAGGAATTCCATAGCTCGTACCCAATTCGATAGCCTGATTCACAGCCTGTCTTACCTGCGGATGATTATGACCGAGAATAAACACGCCCCACGACAAACAAAAGTCGATAAACTCATTTCCATCCACATCGGTCAGCGTTGTACCATTGGCTTTCGAAATAAAAAGAGGCGCCTCGCCCACGCTGCGCAAGGCACGCACCGGACTGTTGACGCCACCGGGAATGTATTTAACGGCCTCGTTATAGGCCTTTTCTGACAAAATCCTTTGCATAATACGTAATTATATAGTTTGCTCCGGCACGTTTTATAGCCGTAAGCGATTCCAGAAATCCCTGTTCTTCGTTTATCAAACCCGCTTCTGCACCGTTTTTCAGCAAAGCATATTCGCCCGAAACCTGATACGCCGCCAGCGGAACCTGCGGAAAAGTCACACTTGCTTTTTGAATAATATCCAGATAGGATTGTGCGGGTTTCACCATTACCCAATCCGCTCCTTCTTCAATATCGGCAGCAATTTCTTCGATGCCCTGATGCTTGGTGCGATAATCCATCTGATAGGTTTTTCGGTCACCAAAACTGGGTGCTGAACCCGCCGCATCACGGAACGGACCATAAAAATTCGACGAATATTTAGCCGAATAGGCCAACACTTTCGTATCAAGTTTATGTTCTTTCAGAATATCCTTCAAAGCCTGAATTTGTCCATCCATCATGGCCGATGGCGCTACAAAATCGGCTCCTGCCTGTGCGTGAACCAGAGCAATTCTGGCCAGCAAAGGCAAGGTGCTGTCGTTATCAATCAACTTTCCGTTCAGTAGTCCGCAATGACCGTGCGAAGTATATTCGCACAAACATACATCCGTAAAAACGTTTAGTTGCGGAAAATGTTGTTTCACGGCACGAACTGCACGACAAACCAAC
>CAZTDH010000338.1:0-2505 GCA_964612615.1 uncultured Paludibacter sp.
TTTGAAGGTGCTGAAACTTCTACTGCTTTTTTCTTAAAAGCTTCTTCTACAGCATTAAATCTTAATGATGACATAATTACTTTTTTGAGGGTTATTTTTTAATTATTTTTTATTGTTTCTTGAACTAATATTATCGTATTGATATTAAATCAATGCAAAAATAATAAATATGTTAGTTCAATTCCTGAATTTTATTTTCTTTCTCAAATAAAAACATGTTTGATTTCAAATTGAAACTATAAATTTGATTTTAGTTTCAAATCAAAACAATAAACGAGTATTTAATTATATTTCCGTTTTTATTGTTTTAAAACCAATACTAATAAAAATGAATGAAAAATTCAATTTATTTAATGGCTGTTAATCAAAAACTGTATAGGCTGTTTCACCGTGTTGAGTTTCGTCTAAACCAATGGCTTCATGTATGTCATTTGCCCGAACGCCAACCCATTTTTCAGTCAGTTTAAATAACAAAAAGGTGCCAATTCCTGAAAACAAAATGACAACTCCAACTGCCAGTAACTGAATCCATAATTGATGCCAGTTTCCATAAGCGGCACCACTGTAAGCCTTTTGAATTAACGGCGTAGCCAGAATTCCGGTCAAGATTGAGCCCAACACACCACCAATACCATGAACTCCAAATGCATCGAGGGAATCATCGTAACCAAGTTTTGGTTTGATGTAAGCAACCATGCAAAAACAAACCAATGAAGCGGTAACACCAATAATCAAAGCTCCTCCGACTCCAACGTAGCCTGCAGCGGGTGTAATAGTTGCCAAACCACCAATAGCTCCGGTACTTATACCAACCACAGTCGGGCGTTTATCAATAATCCAGTCAAGTAATGCCCATGTTAATGCAGCTGTTGCACCTGCAATATGCGTTACCAACATGGCATTTCCGGCAAGACCGTCGGCAGCCAAACCGCTTCCGGCATTGAATCCAAACCAACCCACCCAAAGCAGACCGGCTCCGATTGCAACATAGGTAATATTGTGTGCCGGAATAGCATGTCCTTTATAATCACGACGTTTGCCCAACATTATTGCTGTGACAATAGCGGCGATACCGGCATTGATATGAACAACAATACCACCTGCAAAATCGAGTGCACCTAATTTATATAACCAACCATCTGTTGACCAAATCCAGTGTGTAACCGGATTGTAGATAAATATTGCCCAAAGGATGGAGAAAATTAAAAATCCTTTAAAATGAATACGTTCGGCAAATGCACCGATAATTAATGCCGGAGTTATGATGGCAAACATTCCCTGAAACATAATAAAAACTACGTGAGGAATGGTTCCTGTGGCTTGCCCATCAGCACCAATTTGCGAATGCGAAACAAAATACGGGCTTAAATCGGTTATGTTTATGTTATTCAAAAATGCCCAGTGAAATCCACCGATATAAGGTTTTAATGCTTCAATTGAATTGCTTCCGAATGTATTACTATAGCCAAGGATAACCCATTCGACACTAATGGCTGCAACCAGAATGAATACCTGCATAAAAACATTCAATACGTTTTTACGACGAACCAAACCACCATAAAAAAGTGCCAGTCCCGGAATCGACATTAATAGTACAAAAGCCGTTGCCACTATCATCCAGGCAGTATCGCCTGCATCAATTTTTGGAGTTGTTGCAACCGCTGTTGCAACATTTTGTGCGTTAAGTGTTGAGCCACATGCTATGCACATGGCTAAAAGAGAAACGATCTGTTTTTTCATTTAATTTGTTCAAATCTAAATTGTTACAAGTTGGTTATTTGTTGAATAATGCATCAGGTCCGGATTCTTTGGTACGAATACGGAATGTTTCCTGAATATCGGAAACAAAGACTTTTCCATCACCGGTTTCGCCCGTCCATGCTGAATTTAAAATAGCATTGACAGTTTTTTCCAGATTAATGTCCCTGACAACAATCGAAATCATTCGGCGTTGAATGTATCCCGACTTAAAAACCTGACCGCGAACTACTTGTTCTTCGGTCGATTTACCCAATCCTGTAATGTCCCAATAAGAGAACCACTCGATGCCAACATCATACAATGCCTGCTTGACATCCTCGAATTTAGATTTGCGAATAATCGCTTCGATTTTCTTCATTTTTAATTCAGTTTTTTAGTTTTATTGTTTCGTTCTATTGTTTCGGAGAGAGTTTAAATTACTGACTTTTCAGTAATTTTTCAGTGAAATTGAAATGCAATTTGTTATAATTGCCATTAAAAGCATAGCTTTTTGATAATTTGGGCGCAAAATTACAATATTAATCCAACTATTCAAAACAAAATGGCATGAATAAATACTAAATTATAGAAAAAAGATATGATTTGTTTTCAAATTCCAACTTTCCAAACATATATGGGTTGAAATCAATAACAATATTAATCGTTTTTTTTGCGTAGAAAATTAAATCATTTCAGGTATAAAAAAGCAGACAGACCATTTCTCACGAAATAGTCTGTCTAAAACAATAAAACTAAAAAAACACA
>CAZTDH010000339.1:0-2500 GCA_964612615.1 uncultured Paludibacter sp.
TTAGTGATTAGTGTTTAGTGACTGGTTGGTTGTATAGTTTATTGACTACAAACTACCGACTATTTGCTGCTTCTTTTACCCGCTTCGGGCCTTTTTGAAAAGTATATTGTTTAATATCAGAAACATATATCTTATGTCGGTCATAAATACTCCGTTTCGTTCGCATGCGAGCAAATATTTCATTTCCGATTGTTCAATTTCTTCTAGGGTTTTGGGCATATCGGCATAAAATGGTGGTAAGAGTCCGGGTTTGAATTTATTCCGTTTTTGCTGTAATTCTTTGCTGTACAAGCTGTAATATTGAGCACTCAGAGGTCGAACACCAACCAGTTTCATTTCACCCTTGAAAAGATTTATTAGCATGGGTAGCTCGTCAAGCCAGTATTTTCGCATAATGCTTCCGGTGGTTGTAACACGAAAATCTTTGTTGAATTTTCCGCCTTCTTTCAGGCTGTTTCGATCGTAGATATATCCCTGCAGATATTCCGAATAAGGATGCATGGTTCTCATTTTATAAACCTTAAATGGTCTTCCATCCTTTCCAAGTCTCCTTAAACGAATAAGTGGACCATAGAAAGTATTTTGTTGTGGTTCAGGTTGCTTTACCCGTTGAGCAACGATATAGGTTAAATTGCCAATTTTCTTCTCTTTTAAAACTTTAAAGCCACAACAATATAATCGCCCGAGTACTTCTGTTTTCGAGAACACACGGTCTTTACCACCCGAAAGAAAATAATAAAATTTCTGAGTGAAAAAGATTTTGGGCATCACACGTTTGTAAATATAATAAAACGAATATACCAGATAATTTAAGCCTTTAAAATAACTGTTTAATATTTCTTTTTTGCGTGTGCTTTTTGATTTGAAGCAACAAACAAAGAAACCGTTGTCAGGTAGCTTTTCATTTAAAATATTGAATTTTCTGTTTATACCCCGCATATTATTAAGCCTTTCCAACTGAATCATAGTTGAATATTGATAATTCGGATTCATTAGCAGGTTTTCAGGGTCATTCGATATAAAAACGAGCGTATTCCCACTCGATAAATCAAACTCCTTTTTCAAAAAATCCAATACATTTTTGCCTGAATGTGAAACAATAGTATTACAAAGTTGAAGATAACTTTCGGGGTCAATTTGATTCTCCGGTCTGGCATGAGCATTAATTCTTTCTTCGGGAACTGAAGATTCAACTTCTCGATATTCTACAGCAAATCTATAGGCAAAATATATTGAAATTGCTATGTAATTTACTACAAAAGCACCTATTGTAATTGATAAGAGTACAAACCCAGAAAATTCTTTGAAAAACAGGTGTAATATAACTGCAAAAAAGATAAATAAAATTTCACAAACGTAGAGTAATCTAATAATGGCCTCGTAGTATTTTTGTTTGCGCAGCGTGTTGTATCGTTGAAAAAGGTATGAAACAATTATCCATGCTAAGGTGAAAAAGAAAGTTGGCCAGGAGTACTTTTCAAAAGGTGTATCGGTAGTAAGCGGAAACCAATCTAACACTACGTAATAACTTAATAGTAGTATTAAAAGGTCAATGAGAATATTTATAGTTTTTGGCTTACGAAATTTCATACACAGTGCTGTTTATGCAAAAATACAACGAATTTATGAAATAACATGCATTTCTGTTTGTCATTGAATAGGATTTTAAATATAAGAGCCCGAAACATGATGTATCGGGCTCTTATGTATGAAAATAATCGTATAATTATCCTAATTTTTTGTCGAGATTACGTTTGATTGCAGCCAGAAAATCCTGAGTTGTCAGGTAATCTTTGCGGGAAATGTTGTCGCCATGAACCAAAATAGCAAGGTCTTTGGTCATTTCGCCGGCTTCAACAGTTTCTACACAAACTTCTTCCAGTTTATGGCAGAAATTAATCAAAGCTTCGTTACCGTCCAATTTACCACGGTGTTCCAATCCGCGCGTCCATGCAAAAATGGATGCAATCGGGTTGGTCGAAGTTTCTTTACCTTGTTGGTGTTGGCGGTAGTGACGTGTTACAGTGCCGTGAGCGGCTTCTGCTTCCACCGTTTTTCCATCGGGAGTAACTAAAACGGAAGACATCAGACCCAGTGAACCAAATCCTTGTGCAACGGTATCCGACTGAACATCACCATCGTAGTTTTTACAAGCCCAAACAAAACCACCGCTCCACTTCATAGCCGAAGCCACCATATCGTCAATCAAACGGTGTTCGTAAGTTATTCCTGCTTTTTTGAAATCAGCTTCAAATTCTTTTTCGTACACTTCCTGAAAAATGTCTTTGAAACGTCCATCGTAAGCTTTCAAAATAGTATTTTTGGTTGACAGGTAAAGTGGCCATTTCTTTTCTAACGCCACCTGAAACGATGACTGAGCAAAACCATAAATAGATTCGTCGGTATTGTACATAGCCATAGCCACGCCATCACCTTCAAAATTGTATACTTCCCATTCCTTGGTTTCGCCGGCTTCGTTGGTAAATGTCATTTTGAGTTT
>CAZTDH010000340.1:0-2494 GCA_964612615.1 uncultured Paludibacter sp.
TAGAAAATGAAACAACTTATTTATTTGACATGTTCAGACGGTAACAGTAATTCCTACTTTTTGTGTAATTAACAAGTGACGTAAAATAAATGAAAGACTTCCTGACAATGCAGTCAGGAAGTCTTTCTAAAGATTAAATTTTTGCTATAAACCCACTAGAATCTTAAATTCCATCCTCAATGTTCCACACAAACGCACGGATACCCATGCGTTCGGATGTACTATCAAGCTCACGTAAATCAGCCAAAATTGGTTTTACCTTTTCATCCTCAACAATTGTAAGAATTGCTGTATTCAATGATGGCCAGGCATGGGTTCCGTAATGAGGCTCACCTGTTTTTGTACCGCGACCGATAACAGATTCCCAACCACTGAATCCACGAACATGATTGATTGACAGAATAGTCTGAACCTGATCGTAGTATGCCTGATCGAATGATATAAATATAGATTTCATATTTTTCAAATTTTAATATTGATACGGATTCACAAACTGATTATTCTCCCAGTTGTTTTAATAAAGCTGCTTTTTTGTTCTTTTTATGTTTGCGTTTTACACCACCGGCAGCAAAAAGAGTATAAATAACCGGAACTACAATCAACGTCAGCATAGTAGAAACTGTTAAACCACCAATTACGGTTACAGCCATTGGTTTCCACATTTCAGAACCCTGACCGTGACTCATTGCCAATGGCAACATACCCAAAATAGCGGTCAAACTGGTCATTAATACCGGGCGTAAACGCGATTTTCCACCGGTTACCACCGCACGGATAATTCCATTTCCACGTTCACGATTCAGGTTGATATAATCCACCATTACAATACCATTCTTCACCACGATACCTACAAGCATAATTACGCCCACAAATGTCATCACGTTAAAGGTAGTTCCCGTAAGCCAGAGAGCCAAAACAACCCCTGAAATTCCAAACGGAACTGAGAACATAATAATAAATGGATAAGTCACCGATTCAAATTGTGAAGCCATTACAACAAATACCAACATCACAATAATCAATAGAAGCGCACCTAAGTCACCAAACGATTCCTGCTGATCCTTGAACGAACCGGCAATAGTGGTGGTTATTTCCGTTGGAATATCAATTTCCTTTAATTGTGCTTTAATATCAGTCACCGCTTTATCAAGTGTAGTTCCCGATACAGTCGACGAAACAGTAATAATACGCTGGCGGTTTTTACGCTCAATAGTTGGTGGTGTATAGCGTTCCACCACTTTTCCTAAATCTTTCAAGCGTATTGCCTGCCCCTGAGGATTGTAAATAATAATATTTTCAATAGCATCAATCGATTCACGATATTGAGGAGCATAACCCACTACAATTGAATATTCTTCACCATCTTCACGGAAAAGCGATGCAGTCATGCCATTTATACGATTATTCAGGTAATTGGATGCAGTAGCAATGTTCAAGCCGTTCAATGCCAGTTTTTCACGGTCAAAATCTACCTGATATTCCGGTGTATATTCTTCACGACTTACTGTTGTATTTACCAAACCCTTTACTTTAGATAAACGTTTAGATATTTCAGCAGCCACCTTGTCTGTCTGCGTAAAATCATAACCGTAAATTTCAACATCCAGAGTGGATTGTCCGCCCATCATACTCATACCGCCTCCGGCAGTTACAGTTGATTTGCGAATTTCTGGTAATTTATTGATATCATTTCGTATACTATCGGATATTGCAAAAGATGAGCGTTTTCGATCATTCAGATTGACCATCTTCATAGAGAATGTTCCAACATTACTTGAGTTTTTAGCAAACAAAGATCCAAATACATTTTTACTACTGGCCTGACCCACACTGAAGTTAATAATTTCAAGTTCAGGATATTTAGTTTTCCATTCAGAATAGAGCTTCTGACAAACTCCTTTAGTTATTTCCATTCTTGTTCCTACAGGCATTTCAATTGTTGCCGAAACAATACCACTGTCCTGAGCAGGGAAATTTTCGGTTCCAACCCAACCTACTGCCAACGGAATAATACTCAGGAAGAAAAATAAAGTTGCAAAACCTAATACTGATTTCTTGTGACGAACAGCCCAGTTTACTAATTGAGCATATTTTTCATCCAGTTTATCCAGAAAACGTTCAATTGGTCCATAAACAGCATTAAATCCTTTACTGCGGTTTGGGTTAAGTCGCAACAATTGCGAAGCCAGCATAGGAGTCAGTGTCAAAGCACAAACCATTGAAACGGTAATAATAATGGTTACCATCCAACCTAGTTGCGCAAACATTACACCAGCCATTCCCGAAACCATAGTCAGCGGAAGGAATACTGCAATAATTGTCAAAGTTGAAGCAATAATGGACAGTCCAACTTCGTTGGTTCCGTTTACTGCAGCGGTTTTTGGCCGACTTCCACGTTCAATATGCGTCGTTATATTTTCGAGTACCACAATGGCATCATCCACCACCAACCCGATGGCAAGCGAAAGCGAGCTCAGCGAAATAATATTCAAAG
>CAZTDH010000341.1:0-2461 GCA_964612615.1 uncultured Paludibacter sp.
GTTGCAAAAAGCGTGATGCAAAGCATCATTGTAATTGTTTTTTTCATAAAGCGTATTTTTTAAATTTGTGTTATTAATTTGTGTATATTTCAAGATTCTCTGAGTCGATACTTTCTTGGCGGAAGTTAGGCAAAGCTGATAACAGCCACCTGTCAATGCAATTCTCTGTTCACTTTAAACAGTAACATTCCATCCGCACTATTACAGAAACAAGAAAAATAGGTTGTCCATATTATTTAATGAGCACTTCAATAGATTGATTAATATCCGAATTACGGAAACTGACAATATACACTCCTGACCTATCTGTTCCAGTATTCAGATTAGTCCCTTCAATAAAGCCGGATTTTAATTCCTGACCAAACACAGAATAGACTTTATAATACAAGTTTTGATTTAAGTTTCCGGGAATCTGAATATTGAAATTTCCATCTTGTGAAATGGATATAATTTAATAGCTCCCGGATTTATAACATTATCGACTAAGCCCGTAGGTTTATTCAGTTTGACTGAAGTCTTTACCACTGTTGCACCCTTTGTGGTTACAGCATAAGCTTCAACATCAATTGTTGTGTCTTTCATTACGGTAATCATACCATCGGGGGTAATGGTGGCGTAACTATCGCCTTTTAGCACTTTCCACACAATACCTGCATTGGCATCGGCAGGCAAAGTTGTGCAGGTAAGCTGTGTAGGTACATTTACACTTACCGTTGGCACCATTCCAATATTAATGCTGGTTGCAAATTTTAAAGCCGGTAAGGAATTAAATTCCTTAACCATTAAAACAGGTGTCGCTGTTTCAATTGTATCTGTAGCATATAATACAGACGAGTAACCCAATGAACTTGCGGGTATAGTTCGATATGCCGCATTATATAATAGGGTATATAATTCCGTCATTTTTTTTTGTTCGTGCATACAAACTAAATTTTTCCTGAAGGTATATCCAACAAAAAGTAAACATGATAATCAATATCATACTGAATTGGCAAGACATCAACGGCCACATAAGCACCTCCATCTCTGGCATCCACATTCAGTATGCCGGGAATACTTGTATTATTCCATCGTATCATGGCACTACAATCTGAATAAGTTGTTGCTGCATTTTCCGAAATAGCAACAACAATATTACAACCTGTAGCAGGTGCAGAAACCAATGAGTTGATTCTACAATGCAAATATTCAACACCGGATGAAGTTATCGAACCTCCATGTAGCGGATTAACAACTACATTTACCTGTCCAAAAACAATATTTACGGATAAAGCAAATAACAATAATATGGTATTTTTTTTCATAATTTTTTTTATTAATGCTAGTTGTAATAGTTTTCAAAATCTTGATACAAAAATACTTTTGTTTGTCAATAAAGGTCTTTCTCTGGTGTTGAAATAATTTTCAATCACGTTGAAAAGGATTAAAAAAAGAAGAGGGTAACTCAAAAATCTATCTGACTTGGAAACAATTACAGATTACGTGCAAATTCTTAAATATTCAATTCTAAAGTCAACGAATACGTAACGGGTATTCACCAATCTGTTACAAAGGAACAACCTGAAAAAAATATATAAACGTAAAAATTCCCGACCCCAAAAGCCGGACATTCCGTATTACCTCACATTCCAGCAACAAAAAGTCAATTATTTGATGACAGGAAAAGCACTAATCCGCAAGCGGGCGGCTCCCATGGGAATGAGTTCCACTTCCACTTCGGGTTGCGTTGAAACAACTGGACTATCCATGAGTACTCCGCAAAGCAAATGTTGATCGAGTTGCCACTCCGGAATTTGACGTGCTTTGGCTTTTATCACAATCGGTGTTTCGTCGATGGTAAATGGAAAATTACTTTTAGGCCAGCCCTTTTTAATCACTTTGAACGATTTGGCAGGATTATTCGCATTCAGCACTAAACCGTAATTCCAATCCGAAGCAGGTAAAATCTCCCACGAAGGCCATTTTGAAGTATCCACCCCATCCTGCCATTTCGAATCGTAAATAGCGGTTTTATCACTTTCTTTTTTTACGTTGTTTTCTTTGATTTTCAACGAGAAAGTAAGCGGACCATAATTCACGCTGGCTGCATTGTGGTTGCCCGTCCAACGGGTCACCGTTATTTCCATCGGGAAATTCACCTCCACTTTGTCGCCATTCATCCAATTGCGGTTTACAATGCTTACTTTACCGGCTTCAATACTTGTGTCAACGGCTTTGCCATTTACCTTTACCGATGCTTTTTTGCACCATCCGGGAATACGCAGATAGAGCGGGAACACAACCGCTTTGTTCATGGCAAGGGTGATGAGCACTTTTTCGTCGAACGGATAATTGGTTTGTTCTTTAAAGCTAACCTGTGTTCCATCACCCACTTTGATAGTCGCTTCGCTGGCTGCATAAAGTGCCACAAATGCACCATTATCGGGTGCGGCCATCCATAAGTTTTCAAGGTAGTAAGGCC
>CAZTDH010000342.1:0-2446 GCA_964612615.1 uncultured Paludibacter sp.
GTTCCAAAGCTCCATCCTGACCTTTCAACTGTGGTGGAAAAGGTGATTTTGAATCTGCTTTTCCTAATTCTACTACTTCAAGAATTTTTACTAATAACTCATTCATACGTGATTTTTTGTTTTATTAATATTAGTGGACTATTTAATTTCAGCATTACAAAAATATATCGTAATAAAATCTGTACCTACAACTATTTTCACTACTTTTGGTGCTATATTGACAATTATTCCCATATTTGCTCATAAATGTTCTATTTTGAATATTTTGATTGGTCGATTATTCTAAAAAACACGTACTTTCAATACTATGTCAGCATTATTTGAAAAAATAAATATAAAAGACAATGCTTCATTTTCAATTGGTATATTTCAAGACAACCTTGAAAAATGTTCGTGGCATTATCACGATTATTATGAAATAAGTTTCATAACCGAAGGGTTTGGAAAACGAATTGTCGGCGATTCTATTGAAGAATTTCAACCCGGTGATTTAGTCTTTATCGGTAGAAACCTGCCCCATGTGTGGATTTCAAACAAAGAGACGTTCGCTCCAAACAGTCGGTCACTCGAAATGGTATTTCTACAATTACCACCGGAAGTATTTACCAATGATTTTTTGGCTCTTCCCGAATTAAAGTATGTTGCTAATGCATTAAAACAGTCTGAAAGAGGAATACGAATTACCGGTGATACACTGAATCAGGTAAGTAATATTATGCTTCAATTGCCTTATCTGAATAACTTTGAACGGTTTCTACAGTTTTTTAAATTGATGAATCTTATAGGTCAAAGTAACGATCTTGTTCCGCTTGCAAGTGTCACTTACAAGAATCTCCAATTTGACATTAAGAACAAACGAATACTTACAATTCATGAGTATTTGATGAAAAACTATCGCGAATCGATTGATTTAAAAGAAATTGCCTCATTGGTTAATATGGCCGAGGGTTCACTATGTCGCTTTTTTAAATCAATTGTAGGCATTACTCTCTTCGAATATCTTAACAAAATCAAAGTTGATTTTGCATGCAAGTTATTAATGGACATGAATCTTACTATTTTAGACGTTGCTATAGATAGCGGGTTTAATAACTTAAGTCATTTTAATAAACAGTTTAAACAGATGACAGGTATTCCACCCAGAGAATACAGGTTAAGATTTAAGTCTCTTGACTAAATAAGAACCAAATCTTACCGTTTTCTCCAAATTATAGTAATTTTGGGCTCTAAGGCTATGGAAAGTCCTTTTGTTTGTCTATTTTGCTCCCGTCCGACATATTCTTCAAATCACCAGCCAAGGTGCAAACACAAAAATGAAATCATTTAGCATTGATTCTTTTCATAACGCAGAAAAAATGAATAAATTTGTAAAGCAATACCTCGCAGACAAATTTCAAACTTAATTGGTGATGACGAAAGCAATAGTTTTGGAATCATTTACCTGCTTAATATCACTTTTTCATGTGGTTTATTGGCAAAAATTGATTTTATATGTTGTAGTCCTTCTCAAACAAACAAATTCCTTATTGTTGGAAGTTTCAACAGGAATTATATTGTCAACACCTCATACATACCTATTAAGGTTATTTTAAAGTAACTATTTCGACTAAAAAGTAAAAAAATAATGCGTGCCAAAAAACTGCTAAGAATTTTTAATATCACATTATTCAAATTCATAATTATGAACTCTAGTTGCTGAATTCCGCCTATTTTTTTGTACTTTTGCAGCAATTTTGTATGAAAAAGAGATTATGAGCACAGAACTTAGTGAACAAGAACAATTCAGACGCCAGAGTCTGGACGAGTTACGAAATTTAGGCATCGACCCCTACCCTGCCGCCCTATACCCAACCGACGCATTTTCCACCGATATAAAAGCTGAATTTAAAGACGAAGAAAGCGGCAAACCCGTTTGTGTTGCCGGTCGTATTATGAGTCGCCGCATCATGGGAAAGGCTTCATTCATAGAACTTCAGGATTCAAAAGGTCGCATACAGGTATATGTTAGTCGCGATGATATCAATACCGAAGCACAACCGGAAATGTACAATAGTGTTTTCAAAAAGCTGTTGGATATTGGCGATTTTATTGGTATCAAAGGTTTTGTATTCCGCACCCAAATGGGCGAAATAAGTGTTCATGCACAGGAACTGACCGTGTTGAGCAAGTCACTTCGTCCGCTCCCTATCGTAAAATACAAAGACGGTGTTGCTTTCGATGCATTCGAAGATCCCGAACAACGCTACCGTCAACGCTACGTGGATCTTGTGGTAAACGAAGGCGTAAAAGATATTTTCCTGAAACGCACCAAAGTATATCAATCGATGCGTGATTATTTCAACGCCGAAGGATATATCGAGGTTGAAACTCCTATCTTGCAATCAATTCCCGGTGGTGCTTCGGCTCGTCCGTTTACCACACATCACAACGCATTGGACATGCCGCT
>CAZTDH010000343.1:0-2443 GCA_964612615.1 uncultured Paludibacter sp.
AAAAAGTCGCTGGACATTTCCATTAAAACCTTTTCGTCGTCGGCTTCCGGCTTAAGCGATATTCTGCGCATTCGCCAGCAATTGCTCGACTACGAATTGAAACAAGTGGAAGCGGTGGTGGAATATAATAAGGCGGTCTCATTAATAAGGAGACTCGTCAGTTTGTGAAAATAAAATATAAACAAAACACAAAGACACAAAAACACAAAGATTAAATTCTTAGTGTCTTCGAATCTTAGTGTTGAAAGAATAATAAAATGAAAACAATATTTTCAAACATATACGTCCGTTTTGGACTTGTACTTCTTACCGGACTATTTCTCGGTTGGCTTTTCTTTCATTCATCTGATAAAAAAACTGATAAGCTGCAAACTGAAGAAACCAAAAAGCAAACCTGGACTTGCTCCATGCATCCGCAAATTCATTTGGATCATGCGGGTAAATGTCCGATATGTGCTATGGATCTGATACCGGTAACTGACGGTGGTGGCACTAAAGTCGATTCCAATGCAGTTCATTTCAGTAAAGAAGCAGCCGAATTAGCCAATGTAGCAACGTCTATTGTCAGCCGACAGAAACCTATCAAAGAAGTGCGATTGTATGGAAAAGTGCAGGCCGACGAACGCTTGTTGCAAAATCAGGTGGCGCACATTGGTGGCCGGATTGAAAAACTGTTTGTGAACTTTACGGGTGAACCGGTTCGCAAAGGACAGCTACTAGCCATGATTTATTCGCCCGATTTGATTACAGCCCAACAGGAACTGATTGAAGCTGCAAAAAGCAAACAAACCCAACCTGAGATTTACGATGCAGCAATGCAAAAGTTGATGCAATGGATGCTGACCGAAAATCAGATTGCGCAAATAGAGAAATCGGGCAAGGTAAAAACGGATTTTGAAGTGTATTCCAACACATCGGGAATTGTAACTGCAAAACGTGTGGCTACCGGCGATCATGTTTCGGAAGGACGCGTGTTGTTCGATATTGCCAATCTTTCGAGTGTTTGGGTGCTGTTTGATGCGTATGAAAGTGATTTGTCTTTTCTGAAAGTAGGTAATAGTATTTCTTTCAGTTTACAAGCGTTGCCGGGAACTAACTTTTCTGCAAAAATACAGTTTATCGACCCGGTGATTGATCCGGTGAATCGTGTGGCCAAAGTTCGTGTGGAAGTAAGCAATGCAGGAGGAAAACTGAAACCTGAGATGTTTGCTACCGGTGTGGTAAAAGCCAATTTGAATGAATTCAAGGATAAACTGGTGATTCCACGTTCGGCAGTATTGTGGACCGGCAAACGCTCCATTGTGTATGTAAAACAACCTGCCAGCGAAGGCGTAAACTTCAAGATGCGTGAAATTGAACTTGGACCAATGCTAGGCAATAGTTATGTGGTGGAAAGCGGCTTGAATATAGGTGAAGAAATAGTAACAGATGGTACTTTCAGCGTTGATGCAGCGGCTCAATTGGCTGGCAAGCCGAGCATGATGAATAAATGATTTATTGCTCAACTTCAACGTATCGCTCGTTACTTTTGGCAAAGTTGGCAACACTTTCAAGTAGATAATTTGTTTCGGGAAAGTGGTAGGATTCTGGATTCCGACTCCTACAAAATGATATTGAAAGAATCGGAAATGGATTTTCCCAATAGCTTACCTGATAACAATTTTCGCAGTAGTACATTTACCACTATTGGTTACTGATACCATATAAACTCCGGGTGTAAATTTATTTCGCAAAGTGTTGGTAGTAGCGGTTAGAGTTTCGGAAATTAGTTGTTGACCAACTGAATTATAAACTGTCACCACTGTTTCTGTGTCAAATGTACCATTAATCAAAAATTGACCCTTGTTATTGGTCGAAATCCAACAACCATTATCAATTTGATTAATTCCGGTAGTTAGCGATGGAGTTTTAAACATAAGTGTGAAACGGCTTGTATTGGTTGGACTTGCATCCGAAGTAAAGTTGTAGCTACTGCCGTTAGTCAGGTCGGATACTACAGGATTATTTGTATTCAGGTAATCTTTCAGAATAAGCTGTGTTTCGGTATCTAAGTTGCTTATTTGTGAGGCTCTGAAACTATAGTTTCCTGTGGTGAATGTTGAAAATCCAACCGGTATTTCGGTATTATATGGAATAGAATTAAAGCCATTAATAGCCACATTTTCGGTTCCGGCAACGGTAAATATCTCGGCAATAGCTGTTGAATTGCTGAACATTTTAGGTGAATCGTAGCCATCGTATTGGTTTGAAGCACCGGCATTAGAATAAATAATGGTTTCATCGCAATTAATACCGTTCGATACTTGAAGTCGTAATAATGGTTGAGTTATTTCAAAAGTCGCTTTAGATTTGAATCCATTATTTCCGGTATCGGCATGAGCACGTTTCGCATTGTCAACCGAAATAGTTGCCTGAGTTTGTTCTGCATCAACCCGCACCCAGA
>CAZTDH010000344.1:0-2440 GCA_964612615.1 uncultured Paludibacter sp.
ACACAAATCAAATCGGTTTGTCCGGCACCGTTGCGGTACACAATTTTACCTTCTTCACCTTCACCAATGCAGGTTATGCTAATGGCAAGCCCTGTGAGTGAGGCAGATGTATCGCCACCAATTAAATCCACTCCGTATTTTTCACAAGCCAGTTGAATTCCGGCATAAAATTGCTCCAGATCCTCAACCGAAAAACGTTTTGAAACACCAATAGAAACCGTAATTTGCTTTGGTGTACCGTTCATGGCATAGATATCAGAGAAATTTACCACAGCAGCTTTGTAGCCAAGATGCATAAGCGGCACATAAACCAAATCGAAATGAATACCTTCTAGTAGTAAATCGGTGGTAACAAGTACTTTTTTGTTCTCGTAATTAAGTACCGCAGCATCGTCGCCAACACCTTTGAGAGTTGAAGGATTTTCAATTTTAAATTTTTCGGTCAAATGTTTGATAAGTCCAAACTCGCCGTAAGCTGATATTTCAGTTCGTTGCATAGTTATTTCAATAAAACTGACTTTTCCAACAATCAATGAAGCCGGAAAAGTCAGTCAGTATATGATTATTTAATTAGTGAATTTTGTCTATTTTATCTACTCTGCGTTGATGTCTTCCACCTTCAAACTCCGACATGAAAAAGGTTTCGATTATATCCAGCGCTTCTGATTCTGTTACAAATCTTGCAGGTAATGAAAGTATATTGGCGTCGTTGTGTTGACGTGCCAAAGCAGCAATTTCAGGTTTCCAGCAAAGTGCAGCACGAATTCCCAAATGCTTGTTCAATACCATACTGATACCATTTCCCGAGCCACAAATAGAAATGCCAAAGTCAAACTCACCCCGCTTTATAGCCGATGCCATTGGATGTGCAAAATCAGGATAATCTGAACTTTCGGAAGAAAAAGCACCGAAATCCTTTATTTCTTCAGTTCCCTCACCTTCAAGAAATTCAACAACTTTATTTTTCAGTTCATAACCGGCGTGGTCGTTGCAAATTGCAATGCGTAATTTGTGATATGGATTCATGTTTCTGTGATTTAATTAATACAAAAGTAGAATTTTTTTTCAACAAAAAAAGTTATTGACATACAATCACCTTTAAATTAAGTTTTTGTCAACTATATTTTCTTCCTCCAAACCGTCACTTCACTCAATCGTTGTTCAGTTATTCTTGACGATTTACTAATTGTAACTGTCAGATTAAAAGGCGAATTTATAAGATCAAATCTATCGCTGAGAATATGTTGAATGCCCTCAAGTGAAGTCATGGGCTCGCCATCATGCTTGAAACCGCCCGGCCAGTGTTTTCGCTCCACCATATTGGCTTCCCATTCGTAGGTAGATGCAATCACAAGTAATCCATTGTCATTCAGTCGTTCATGAATATTTTTCAGGAACAGGATTGGGCAAATCAGTTCTTCCAGCAAATTAGGTACAATAATCAGGTCGTAGCCAGTATAAATCGGTTTCATGTTGTTGGCATTATCCTGCATAAACAGGATATTTTTCTTGTTTTCGCCCAAACCAAAATCTTCCAGTAGTATTTCCCGGTAGAAAACAAGTTCGCCTTCATCCTTTTGAATGTAGCGGATAAAGCCTTTTTCCTGAAGCTGAATAGGCATTCGGATAAAGCGTGCCGAGAAGTCGAGTGCGGTGATTTTCGGAAAATGAAGGGCAAGCTCATAAGCCAGTCGACCGGTATCAGCATTCAGATCGAGCACATTCTGAATTGATTTTAAAGGAATACTTTCAAGAATATAGTCAGCCAATTGCTTCGAAAAGTTCGGGTTGTTATCAAATGCATCACCCCAGTTTGCTTCGCATGAATTGGCAACTTCATGGTCGGTTTCATATTCATCGTTATGGATAACGAGTGGTGCTTCAGATTGCACAATACGGAATCCCGCATGTTGATAAAAATGCCGACGGAAAGCATAGCGGGCATGATTCGTGGCTTCGTTTCCTGTCGAAATCCACGAACCGCCTTTCATCAGGTTATGTTTGCCGTCGAAAGTCGGTGTCGAAAAATCGTCGTACATAGGGTGTACTTTGAAGCCCGCATAACCGGTTATCGGTGTTTCCGTCCATTGCCACACATTTCCGATTACATCATAAAAATCGCCTGTTTTGAATTTATCCACCGGACATGGAGAGGCAAAATGCTCCAGATTGACATTTCCGGGAGCTAAACTCCATTCATTTTCGTCGGGAATATTGCAAATTTCTGCCAGTCGATACCATTCTGCCTCGGTTGGCAGTCGAAAGGTTTTGCCTTCCTGTTCTGTTTTCCAGTTGCAATAGGCTTTCGCTTCAAGGTAATTTACTTCTACCGGCCAGTTCCAGGGCATCGTAATTTCTTCGGCTACGAGTCGAAGTTTGAAATCGTTTCCGTTTTTCCGCCAAAAAAGGGGCATTTCGGCTTGTTTATAGTTTTTCCATC
>CAZTDH010000345.1:0-2435 GCA_964612615.1 uncultured Paludibacter sp.
TGTTTTCATATTATTTTTTTTTAGAATTGATTTCATTGTTAGTTATATTATTATTAGTTTTGTATTTATTGTTTTTTCAACACCTTGAACTTTAACGACATAAACACCACTATTTAATGCTTTAGTAATGAGTATTTTTTCGCCTCCATTGGCTTTACGTGATACTAAATTTTTACCATTCATATCATAAATTAATATTTTCTGCGATCCGGTTAAGTCCTTCAAATCAACAACTATATTTGAGCCTGATTGGTAAACGTTTATTTTTGAAGTAATTGTTTCTTTGGGTACTACTACGTTCGTTGTTGATGAACATAGGGTATTAAATTGGTTGAATAGATCTGACGTATTTGTCCAAACTACAGCCGGATCTTGCGAAAGTTGAGCAATCTTAGATTCAATATCAGTCCATTGGGCCTCGGTGGTAAAAAATGCGTGCCCCCAAAAAGTAAAAACTCCACCTGTAGCTTTTATTCTGTTAAACTCAGTCCAAAAGTTGGCTGCATTGACTCCCACTGTTGTTCTAAACTCAAAAAAATTCGTATTAGAACAAAAATCGGGCGTATTTTCACAAGTTCTAGCCCAGGTATGTCCTGCATTTTTTACTGCAAGTTCAGATGGCGCGTCGTAAGGGCAACCCGGATAAACAAACCCATTAATTGGGCGATTCAACCAGGATTCTAAAAGTTTTTTTGATTCGACAATTTGTCTGGTTCTTTCAGCGTCAGTTGCTGTAGTCAAAAGAATGTGTGTGAGTCCGTGGTTAGCAACTTCAAAATCAGCATAATAATTTTTAACATCAGAAATCGAAACCTTACCATAAGCGACACCCTGTACCACCCATGCCAGCAGTTGCTCCGATTCAGTTAAGTTGCCTGCATCAATGGCAAATGTAGCTTTAGCATTGTACTTTTTAAATATCCCCATCAGTCTTAAATCATTTAGGATGGCATCATCCCAGATTTGCGAAACGTAAACTTTAGGAAATACATTGATATATTGATTCGAAAACTGAATACCCATTTTAACGTATCCTGCTGAAAGATAATGAATCCCATCTGTTTCAAAACCATGCGTATCGAAAATTCCAACATTTTTAAGCTTGGAGGCTACATTGTCTTGTGCTTGACGAACAATAGCATTAAATGGCCAAGAAGGTGTGGCATCGATTTTGGCAATTATAAATGGCAATTTTTCAACGTTTAAATCTTTCCGAATATCAGTTATAAAATTGCTTAAATTTGATTCATAAGCATTAGCACTTGTTTCTACAATAGCGTCGGACTCACCTTGCATCCAAAGAAAACCTGCTAATTCATAACTATCGCCATTGGCAGTAATGCTGTTTAATGCCGGTTGTATTGTAGAATTAATCAACGAATGATAAAAGTCCGCTTTGGCGGGAGTTCCAGCCGATGGAGAAAGCCAATAATCCACCATTGAAGTTGCACTCCAAGCCCCTTTAATTATTCTGAAATGTTCGTTAGGAAAACGTTTTGAGATTTCCCTGGCAAAAGATAATTCACAACCGGAATTTGCTAAGTTATTTCCAAATCCAGGTTTTACATTTATCCATCTATTCGTTAATGAAATATCCACTTGCATACCAGCCCAAATTTGAACATTGGTTTGTTCAGTTTGATACTCCATTGGAAAATCTGTATTAGCTGCCACACCTACAGCGTTTGATTGACCCGACAGTACAAATATCTTGTAATGAATAGCTTTTTGACGTTCTAATGTATATGTACATGCAGCACTATTGCCTGCTGCATTGGTAGCTATTACGGCAAAGGTATAAGTCGTACCGTTGGTTAAGCCGGTTACTACAATCGGACTGCCGGTTCCGGTTACCGCTGTTTGTGCAACACCGGCAATGTAGGGTGTTACTGTATAGCCGATAATGGCTGAACCACCATTAGAAGGCGGTGCCGTAAAGGTCACAGTAACAAAACCATTTGCATCCGAAAATGCAGCAGTTACATTGGTGGGCGCATAGGGAACTGGGTTAGTATTCGGAGTTACTTGGGCAGATGCTGTACTTACGGCACCATTACCAAGTGAATTGGTAGCATAAACGGTAAATGTATAAGCCGTACCGTTGGTTAAACCTGTTACTTGAATCGGACTGGCGGTTCCTGTAGTTAGAGCTGCTTGGGCAACTCCGCCAATGTAGGTTGTTACCGTATATCCTGTAATGGCTGCACCATTAGCAGCCGGAGTAACAAAAGCTACCGAGGCTTGCGCATTTCCAGGACTTGCAACAATGCTTGTTGGACTACCGGGAACAGCGCTGGTAGGCGTTACCGCTGTGGATGCTACACTTATTGGACTGTTACCTGTTGAATTGGTAGCATACACTTTAAAGGTATATGCTGTCCCGCCGGTTAAACCAGTTACCACAATCGGGCTGCTGGTTCCGCTTACCGTTGTTT
>CAZTDH010000346.1:0-2432 GCA_964612615.1 uncultured Paludibacter sp.
TACACGGCTCTGAACACTCTTTCCCTACACGACGCTCTTCCGATCTGTCTCTTCTCCTGAATTTGCTCAGTCTTTATCTTTTTAATTTTGTCTTTCAGCGCTTTTCTTTTCTTAATTACAGGTTCTGTCCGTATTTCTGCTTTGTGCCTGATGTGCTTTTCTTCCGTTTGTTTGATGGTTTTCTTAGAATGCCGTGTTAATCGCTTAATCAGCAAGTATGACATGAATATAGAAATAATGAGTATGCAAATTACAATCCACAGTTTCAGTTTATTATGTTTAGATTCTGCTTTTGTGTGATGCAGGTTTTCAATATAGCTTCCCTTGGGTTGAGCATAAATTTTTAGAATGGAGTCATTACAGTTTTGATAATCTGCCATTGATTTCTTCAACCTGCAAATATCTCCTGTTGCATTATAGGTATTTACAAGTATACGATAACATTCACGCCGGGTAATTATATCGGGCTTGTAGTTGAATGATTGATTGGCATAATAAACGGCTGAATCATAGCTGTTCAGATCAAAATACAAATCAGCCAGATAATAATATCGGATAGCTTTGTTGGTTTTTATATAGGGAAAGGGCAACGATTTTATAAGATAGTACAGCGCTGAATCATATTGTTTCAAGGCATAATAATTGATACCTAAGTTCTGTATTGCTAAGCCCTTTGTGAGTGAATCATTGGTATTGAAATATACCCTGTAAAAGTACTTTTGAGCTTCTTGATATTTTTTTTCGTGATTATAGGTGATTCCGATAGAAAGCAAGGTAGTGTTTGCAAAATACTCCGATTTTACTTTCAGATATAAATTATAGGCTTTGGTATAACTTTTTCTTGCTTTGGCATATTCTTTTTGATAGCTATTAATATCTGCCATATCAAAGTTTAATCTAGCCGACAACCAGTAATCATTCCTATTCTCAATCAGCTCCAAGCCCTCTACATACAAACTTGAAGCTTTATCATACTGTAAAGCATATTTATATTTTCGCCCTTTGTACAAATAGCAATTGGCTAAACGTACCGGATTGGGATGTTTCTGATAATAATTCAGAGAAAAATCAATCAGGGAATCAGGCAAAAAGGGTAGCTTTAATCTATCCAACGCTTCAGTCGTTAGCAAACCAAATAGTGCTTTGTTTTCGTCAGATTTGTATTTTGTAGAGGGTATATGTTGGAGAATATACAGGGCCGAATCGGGTTTGCTTTCAATCAGTGATTCTGCTTTCTGGAGTTCGGTGGGTGAGTTTGTACAGCTTATAATTACAATAGAAAAAAAAAGAAAAAGGGGGAATCTGTCGGTTAGTTTCATCGCACTAAAGGGTAAAATTTAAAGGCGTCAAAAGTAGAAAAAAGATTTTAGAGTTAAAAAAAGTTGATTTAAAAAAAAGAAAGAATGCCTGACTTAACAAACATTCTTTCTAACCTTACAAAAATCAGAGAGAACATAAATCTGTTTATCCCAAATTCGCCTTAAACGGATCGTTATTAAAATACTCCGGAGTTTTTAAGTTTGCCTCTCCCGGAGCTTTGGGTGGAGTTGATTCCAATTGTAGCGCTATTTCATTGTCTAATTCAATACGCTCAATTTGAGGCACAATGTATTGTTTTTTAGTTGTATTCATCATATTCAAAATTAAAGTTTTTTGATTTTAAGTTTCTCAATCCCACCAACTCCCGAAGGAGCAGGCTGGGATAAGTTTGTAAACAAAACAGATTAAGGTTTTTATTAAAATCATCAATCAATAATCACTTTTTTCGTTATGGTTTTTCCCGAATTATTTACTGATACCATATATACACCTGGTGCAAATGAAGTTCCTAACTGAACTTTTGATTTTGAATAGTTATTGGAACAAATTTTCAGACCAACAGCATTGTAAACTGATACGCTAGTCTCGCCTGTAAAGTTAGTTTCAAGTACAATTTGTCTGTTACGAGCCGAAATCCATATATTGTTTTTCTCAGTTGGATTTATTTCGGTAGTCACGGAAGGTGATTTAAATAACAGTGCAAAGCGGCTGGTATTATTTGTAGTCACATTTGAACTAAAATTATAAACTGCATCAGATGTAAGTTGAACTGGTGTATTTACCAAATCATTATAGTCTTTAAGATAAATGTTTACCGAAGAGTCGAAATTTACAAGCTGTGATGCTTTTATGCTGAACGTTCCGGCTGTTCCGGTTGTGAAACCAAGTGGAATTTCAGTATCATATGGTATTGAATTCATACCATTAATTGCCAACTGCTCGTTAACAACAACAGTATAAATTTCAGGAATAGAAGCAGAATTTATACCCATTTTGGGTGTATCATACGCATCTGTTCCATTTGAGGCATTCGGGTTAAATGCCAAAATTGTTTCATCCATATTTACAGATCGGAAGAGCGTCGTGTAGGGAAAGAGTGTTCAGAGCCGTGT
>CAZTDH010000347.1:0-2431 GCA_964612615.1 uncultured Paludibacter sp.
TGAGCTTAATGCCCGCTTCAATGCGCTGTTCCACTTCAGGATCACTCCAAAGTTTTTCGTAATTTGCGGGTTTGGTGATTACCGGAGCTACTACTTTTGCAACTTGTGCATTAACAACTCCTGAAAAGGTAAATGCGAGTAACACACTAAGTGTTAATTGCAGAATAATTAATCTGTTCTTCTTCATGTTTTTATACTTTAAATGATTGTTTATATAATGTGAGTAAATGGTAAGTTTACGAGCAAATTTTCAAATTGATAATATTGAATCAAAAGTAATATTAGTAATTCCTATACACCCGAATTGCATTAAGAATTGGTTCACCTGTTTGTTTTCTGAAGCTGACAGTAATGCCGTGATTATCTGTAACATCAACAATAAACTTTTTGCTTACCAAACGAGCTTCGCCATATTCTTTAGTTAAGTTTAATCCGTTAATTACATTTATTTTGTTAATATCCACATCGAAAACCCGACCTGCAAAATTTTCTTTCAATGCATCGTTCCCCAAGTTATAAATTGATATTTGTTGCTCTTTATTCGTTTGTAATTCAGCAAAATAGAGACAAACGGTGTATTTTCCATCGGGTACATCCATTTTAAATGACTCAATTCCCAATCGTGCTGTTTGGAAAACCGGATCATTTGTTGTACCCCAAATATCCAGATCAGAAGCCGGTTGCGAACCAAATGTTGCTTTTTTAATGTATGGTTTTCCACCTATATAACCCCAACTACCTACAGAATATTCCCTTTCAGGCAGCCAGATTACTGATTCTTTTTTATCTTCGAAATAACGCTTTGAACCAAGCATCACATTAATTTCGGAAAATGGCTGCACAGATTCTTTTAAATTATATGGAATTGCCCTAAAATCAATTTTTTCCTGATCTCTTATCGTTCCGCTTTCTGTATTCGCTGTAGCATCTAATTCATTTATTCCGTTTATAAATGGTACTTCAAATTTTGCAATATTATCTTCAACTGATTTATTTCCAAGACTTTTCCCATTTAAAAATAATTCCACTGACTTCTGATTGGAATAAACTTTTACAGGTTGAATACAAACATTGTTTTTGTCTAAGTTTCCACCTCTAATTTTCCAATTAGCACCACCGATAGCTAAGATTGGAGTTTTACTCAAAAATGCCTGATATTGGGAATAGGTATCTTTTATGGCTCTGTCGGGTCCAACAATCCCTTTATTATTTATATGAGGCACAGCATTTGGTCTTCTCTCAGAATAGAAATCGTTTAGATTCCATATTGAAGCACCAGCCAGATACGGTTTTGACATGATGGATTTGATATAGCTTTCATGAAACAAATTGGCATATTCTGCAGTAAAATCAAAGCGCTCGGGCTCAAAAGAGTGTAAGCGTGGATCTACATCAGCACCAAATTCAGAGAGAATAAACGATTTACCCGGATTTAGTTTTTTTGCATTACCTAAATACGTATTCAGGTAGTCGAATGTCTTCACATACCATCCAAAATAGGTATTGCATCCAATAATTTGAGGTATTGCAGTAATGCCGGCCTTTTGATGTCTGTCAAAATCGTGAACCGGAATCATAGTATATCTTGCAGGATCATCGGATTTTATTTGATTTTCGATTTTTATTGCAAGTTCTCTCACTGAGTTAATGTATTGTTTATGACGAATGGAGTCCTTAACAAAAGGCTGCACTAACAGCACTTCATTCATGTAGCCCCAAATCATTACAGAAGGGTTGTTATAATTTTGTAAAACCATTTCACGAGCCATGTTAAGGCAATTGTTAGTATAGGCATCTGTTTCACTTATAAGACTGTTCAATGGGATTTCCACATCACAGATTATACCCAGTTTATCACACATTTCATTAACTATTGGATCTTGAGGATAATGACCGATACGCAAGTAATTAGCTCCCATGGCTTTGATGAGTTTGATGTCGCGAATATGAATTTCATCTGGCAGTGCATTGCCCAAATCCTGAAAATCCTGAACCCGACAGGTACCGATTAATTTCGTAGATTTTCCATTCAGGAAAAAGCCATTTTCAGGTGAAAATTCATACCATCGCAATCCGAGCGGATTGGTCACTTCGTCTAATAAAACCATTGTTTTAGCATCGTAAACCCGAGAAATCACAGTATAAAGTGTTGGTGAATCGGGACTCCATAATGAGGGATTTTCTACTTTCAACTTATTTTGTTCAATGGTTTGTGTAGAATTTGGTACAGCTTTGATTGTTGTACTAACTTTATTGATTAACTGACCTTTATCGGAAATAATGCTATTTTCGATTATTAGTTTAGATGGTAATTTATCATCATTTGTCACCAACGTTTTAATGCTAATTTGCGCTTCCTTTTCTGAGACCATAGGTGTAGAAATAAAAACACCTGACGATGCAAAATGAGTAGTTGCAATGTGTTGCTTAT
>CAZTDH010000348.1:0-2429 GCA_964612615.1 uncultured Paludibacter sp.
CTACACGGCTCTGAACACTCTTTCCCTACACGACGCTCTTCCGATCTGTCAGCTGATAGTTTTTACCATCCAACGAAAACTGACCTTTCCCAATCCGGTTACCATATCGTCCCACAATGGGTCCGCAATAAATATCAGTTGAACTGAGGTATTGTTTGATAGAAGGATAACCCCAAACGACATCCTGGAATTGCTGGTTTTTGTCTTTTACGAACAGAGCAACCACCCGTGCGCCATAATTAGTGAGTTGAACGATCATTCCATTTTTGTTATTCAAGGTGTAAAGAGCCGTTTTTTTTGCCACCAATTTCCATCTTGAAACTGGCATCCTTGAGAAGTTCCATTTTTTTTTGTACTGATTGGCCAAATGATGCATTCAGTAAGCAAAATACTGAAATCATCATGAATAAAATTCGTTTGTTCATCGTGTTTGTATTAAATTTAAAATTGTGTATATTATTTGATTTTCCCGGTTAACTTTTTAATGGTCATTATTTCATCCTGGCTAAAAGGAGTTCCATCTTTTCTAAAAATATCGTGAAACCATAAATTGGGTTCTTTACCAGTCGTAATAGGAGTACCCCAGGCAAAAATGGTATTGGTTTTACCCGACACAAATCCCCAGTTTATGGCTCCTACATTCTCTTGCTTGAGTAAAGGCATAATGTTTTGGAATAGGCTGCCATTTGTACGAGCCATGTATTCGGAACAAATCATAGGTCTGCCATATTTTCGTTTCAGTGTTTCAATTTTATTTCGATGATTATCGATATAGGCATAGCTATGGTAAGTGATGATATCCGAATTTTCAAGCTGAAATTTGCTTATCTCCGATAATTGAGCGTCATGATATCCTGAAGACAGCGGCTGTGATGGATTAACCTCCCTACCCCATTCAAATACTTTTTTAAGCAATGGCAAACTCTTATCACCTTGTTTGCTGGCACCAGGCTCGTTATACAAATCCCACAGTACAATTCGTTTGTCGTTGGCAAATGTTTTCAGCACATCCTTAACATAGACTTCCAAAGTTCCAATTAATGCCGAATCCTTATAAATCAAATCTCCGGGATCGCGAAGCCAACCCGAATTATGAATGCCCAGTTTAGGCTCTGGTTGTTTACCCGCCTGATAGGTAGGATTCCAGCAATCGTCGAAAAAGACAAACATGGTTCCGATTTGGTGCTTCCACGAAATTTCGAGATATTTGTTTAATCTCTTTTTAAATCCCTCTTTATCGGTTTCCCAGGTAACGTGATGCAAAAAAACGCGCATGCAATTCATTCCTAATCCTTCTGCCCAACCTAATTCCCGATCAATGGTGAGGGTATCGAATGTTTCGGGCTGAAACATTTCCAACTGATTGATGGCTGTACTGGGTTGAAAATTCGCACCCCTAAGCCATCCCCATTCTTTAGACCATTTTTGCGCTTTTTCAATGGACCACACCTGCTTTTGAGCAGGCAATAAACTTGCAAATACAAATACAGAAATAATAATTATACTGATTTTTTTCATCTATTTCAACTTTATTTATTACCAGTTCGCTTTCAAATCATACTTCTTATTATCAATTCTCAAAGAAACATTGACCGCTTTCTCCTGCATTTCATTATCCACTAACTTTGCAAGCATTTTAGGTACCGAAGTGGCTGTAGGATAAATAACAGTAATAAACCGAACCGACTTATTGGAGTTCTTTTCACATTGGAAACCAAAAGCTGGACGCTTTTCTTTCTTGCCATATTCATACGAAACCCATCCTTCTTCTTCTATCATTTTCATGTCTTTATCACCAAAAATCTGAAGTGTCACATTGTTTCCATCTTCAAAAAGTGTAGTAACCTGATTGGTGCTATTATCAGCTTTCACTTCTCCCTGAGCAAACTGATAATGTATAGCCACATGACCATTCGCATTGCCAACCGCCTCGTCTACTATCACAAAAAAGGTTTTGTCTACAAAAAACACGGCACGTCTGTGTTTTAAGCCAGGATAACCTTGATTTTCAACCACCAACTTTTCGATATTCGTATCGGTATTCCAAAGCAAGCATTTAGAATCCATGGTCTCAATGTTGGCATTGTTCAATGTCAAGGTCTTGTGAACCATTGTTTGACGAAACCACTCTCTTTTCTTCAACACCTCGGCGTCGCCGCCATACACATAACTTCCTCCATCGGGGAAAAAGTTTCGACCTTTGATATACAAATCGAAAGTGCCGTTATCGGGCTGATTGTGCCATTCGGCTGGAGGTCCTGCTTTCAAAACCATCACGGTGGCATCGTCTTTCCATCCATTTCGGAAAATGTAAAAACCCGCATTGGGAAACCGTTTCGACAAATAGGGCGGCAATTCTCCGCTCTTCCCTTCGCTTGCCATATAGGCAATTTGCTTATTTTCGGGAAATAATTTAGCCCACTCTTTAT
>CAZTDH010000349.1:0-2426 GCA_964612615.1 uncultured Paludibacter sp.
TGATTGATTTTCAGCGGTGTTTATCCTAATTTATCCTAAATCATTAGTTTAATTTATCATAAAGAGCAAAGGATAGCGTTAGTGTTTTGGTTGATTAATAATTATTACTAATTTTGAAAGATTTTTTCAAAAAGCACTTGTTTATCAATGAAACACATCATATCCACCCTTTTACTAACTTTTTGTTTTCATACATTCTTTTTTGCCGGTACCCATAAGGTAACTGATAATCAGTTGATAACTCAGCTAAAGGTTGTTGATAATGACTCCGCATTTTTATACCTCTACGTATATGATTCGGGGAATAAAGTGCTTGAAACCAAATTCTATCAACCCGATACTACTCAATTTATCCGCAAATCGCTTACAGAATGGGTTTACGACGGTACTAAGTGCATTATTCAGCGCGAACGTGTGTGGAAAGATAATGGATGGAGTTTTACATACTCAATAGATTATGGTTATTCCGGCGATATTTTGCAATCCGAAACACACAGTGTTTACTCAAATGGAGTTGCAAAAGCTCAAAAACAAATTACTTTTGAATATGCTCAGGGGCTGCTAAATTCTAAAAAAGAATACTTTAGGTTGAACGAACTGTGGCATTTGACATTGAAAACCGATTTTCGTTATGTGAATAACAAAACTGATTCTCTGATTATAAGTGCTTATAATGCAGATACATTGAGCTCGAAAATACTCTCGAAATTTAATTATAATACTGCCGGATCGGTTGTTTCGCAAGTTCAGAAACAACTTAATAAAACAGCTTGGATGAATTCCGATTCTATTAACTGGTTTTATTATCCTAATTCAACACTGGTGCAAACCCAGAAAAATAAAAAATGGAATAAGTCGATAAATGCATGGGAAAATTTCCAACGTGTTGATTATGCCTATAATGATTACAGTCAGGTAGTTTCAGAATCGTATCAGCACTGGAAAACCATGTTTTGGGAAAACGATACACGGTACGATTATTTATACGATAGTAATAATGTGATGTTGAGAAGAACCTTGTCGTTACCAATTTATGAAAACTGGCGGGGGATTATGTCTGTAAATTATTCCGATTTTACTCAAAATAAATCCAACACTATTAAGTCGCAGTACGAGTTTTGGGGTGGAAATACAGGTGAGCTGACTACTTCATTTATACCGTTTATGTTCAACGATGAGATAGTTATTAAGCGTGCCAGAAGCATTAAACTTGGTTATGCCCAATTCAATGACACACTGCTTTTAAATCCAACCGCTCAAAACTCAAACCACATACTGGCTTATCCAAATCCGTCGAATGGTATTTTTTATCTGAACTATCGCGAACTTGGCATTACATCATGGTCGGTTTCCGATTTAAATGGACGAACTATCAGGAAAAATGAATCGACAGTTCAGAGTGGAGTTTTAGATTTAACTGATTTGCCAAGAGGAATTTATTTGCTGAGAGTTACAACTCCTGATGCTCAATCATTCCAGAAATTAATTAAACAATAAACTGTATTTGTAGTACTTCTTGCGAATTTATCGAAACTCGCAATGAAACTATATGTATCTTTGTCTGTCTTGTTGAAATTGAGACTGTATTTCTGCAGAAATCTACTATAAAAAACACATTATTAAAATGAAAAACTTAAAAATTACATTATTTATGTCAGCATTAATTGTCGCTGCTACGGCTTTGGCCGGAAATCCATTACTGGAATCGTACAAAACCCCGCATCAAACCATTCCGTTCAACGAACTGAAGAATGAACATTATTTTCCGGCTTTTCAGGAAGCTATGAAACAACATTCGGCTGAAATTGATGCAATAGTGACTAATCCACAAGCTCCGACTTTCGAGAATACCATTGTAGCTCTCGAAAAATCAGGTTCATTAATGACTAAAGTCAGTTCGCCGTTTTATAACATGATGGGTTCGGAAACCAATGATGAGTTACAAGCCATAGCTGAGAAAATATCACCATTACTTACTGAACATAGGAATTCAATAAAACTGAACTCAACCCTTTTTGCACGTGTAAAAGCCGTTTATTTGCAAAAAGAAAAATTGAAACTGACAGCCGAACAGCAAATGTTATTGAAAAACACCTACGAAGGTTTTGCTAATAATGGAGCTAATTTGTCGGAAGCAGATAAAGTCATCTACCGCGAATTATCTAAGAGTTTAAACTTGCTGACTCTGCAATACGGACAAAATGTATTGAAAGAAACGAATAACTACAGTTTGTTGATTGCTGATAAAGCATTGTTGGGCGGATTGTCTGCCGATTTTGTCGAAATGCTGGCATCGAATGCCAAGAAAGCGGGGAAGACTGGTTGGTTGCTTAATTTGAAAGCTACCTGCTATGTTCCGTTTATGAAATACGCCGACAACCGCGATTTACGTCGCGAATTGTACATGGCTTACAATACCAAATGTA
>CAZTDH010000350.1:0-2384 GCA_964612615.1 uncultured Paludibacter sp.
TATTTAAATGATTATTTATTCATTTTGCGAACCACAAAGGAAACAATTATTTCTGAATTAACCAAAAATAGAAGGAAAGAAATTAGCACATAATATGATATAATTTGCAAAATCGTTTATCTACATTAATAAAGACGTTGTTTTAGTCGTTTTATTACATGAAATTAAGCCTAAAAAACTATTTTTGCAATTAAAAACGCTATGGCAGAAGAATTGTTTATTTTAAAAGGTGTTGACAAAACCGAAACCTATAAAACCCTGATTCCGCAATTAGAAGCTTTGGTTCATGGCGAAACTGACCTCACAGCTAATCTGGCTAATGTCGCATCAGCATTGAAAGAGACATTCGGATGGTTTTGGGTTGGCTTCTATTTGGTAAAAAACAACGAACTAGTACTCGGACCATTTCAGGGACCTATAGCCTGCACCCGTATAGGCTACGGAAAGGGTGTTTGCGGAACTGCATGGAAAGACAGAAAAAGTCTGCTTGTTCCGGATGTGGAAAAATTTCCCGGACATATTGCCTGTAGCAGTAGCTCGGTGGCTGAAATAGTAGTGCCTGTACTTGATTCAAACGGTCAGGTAATTGGTGTACTTGACGTTGATAGTGAGCGATTTGATGTGTTGGATAAAACAGATATTGTTTATTTGGAAAAAATAGTGCGATTGATAATTGATAATCAATTGTGAACTGTACTTACACTGAATAAAAATCTTTGTTTGGAAAATTCGATATGCATTTGGTTTCGGTCTTCAATAGCCATATTCCATGCAAGGATAACTTTTTTACTTTTTCGTAATCTGGCTATTAAAATTATAACCGACTCGAAAAAAAACGAGAGTGACCTCTTTAGGGACACTCTCGTTTTAGGTACTTATTGGGTCAATTAAAAGTACTTTACTTCTTTACCTTCAATTGAACTTAACAGGTTGTTTGCCAACCGACTTGCTCCAAAACGGAACATGCTGTTATTCAACCATTCAACTCCTAATATTTCTTTTACCAAAGTATAATGTTTCACAGCATCTTCGGTAGTTACAATGCCACCTGCAGGCTTGTAGCTTACTTTTATACCTGTTTTTTCATGCCATTCTTTTATTGCCTGACACATTACATAAGTGGCTTCAACTGTAGCTGCAACCGGGATTTTACCTGTAGAAGTTTTGATAAAGTCTGCTCCTGATGCCATAGCCAGAATAGATGCTTTTTTAATATTTGATGCTGAAACCAAAGCACCGGTTTCCAGAATTACTTTTAGATGTGCTTCACGACATGCAGCTTTAATTTCGGAAAGTTCTTCGTAAACTTCCTCGAGTTTGCCTTCCAGAAATTTGCCAATGGATATTACCACGTCAATTTCTGTAGCGCCTTCCATAACGCACATAGCTGTTTCGGCCACTTTCACTTCAATGAATGTTTGTGAGGCTGGAAAACCGGCTGATACAGCTGCAATGCCTATATTTTCGGTCAAATGTGCTTTCACAACCGGTACAAGAGCCGGATATACACAAATTGCACCGACATTGGGTAGATTTGGAAATGCAGCTTTGAAACCATTTACTTTTTCCACCATCGAAATGATTTCGGCATCAGTATCAGTTCCGTTTAGCGAAGTCAGATCAATCTGACTCAAACATTGTTTGTAAACGGCTGTGTTATTGTTTTCAGTGTAATGTGCTGCGAGAATTCTTTCTATATCTTGTTTTACAGCGTCGTCGCTTACATTGCAATTGTATTGCTTAAAAAGGTCGTCTATTTTACTCATGTTTTTTTGAGTTATTTGTTGATTAGTTAATTTGCCTATTGGATTACTTTGAAGCAGGTTTCATGTACTACTTACGACTACTTACTATAAACTATTGACTAAGTTTATCATTCTCCAGATGCCGGGTTTTATCGCGGTCTGTTTTCTTCTGCATATTTTTCTCAAAAGCTTCGGTAAGATCAACTCCGGTTTGATTGGCAAGGCAAATCAACACCCAAAGCACATCGGCCATTTCGTCGGCAAGGTTGGCTTCTTTGTCCGATTTTTTGAAGGATTGCTCGCCGTAAGTACGGGAAATTACCCGTGCCAATTCACCCATTTCTTCAGTCAAAATGGCCATGTTGGTCAATTCTCCAAAGTACCTGACACCGTACGTTTTAATCCAGTCGTCAACTTGTTTTTGAGCTTCCTGCAAGGTCATTTAATCTTCGTTTAGGCGGGCAATTATAGTTTCATTTCCTGTTGTTGAGTCACCAACTTGCACAAATATTTCAGTTCCAACTGGAAAAAACAAATCAACCCTTGAACCGAATTTGATAAACCCGAGATGCTCGTTCAGGTGACATTTTTTACCGGCATGAGCATAGGTTACAATCCGTCGTGCCAATGCTCCGGCAA
>CAZTDH010000351.1:0-2374 GCA_964612615.1 uncultured Paludibacter sp.
GTGACTGTTAGTAACAGTTCCGATTTGGATCGAAAAGGCGAAATGGTAGAAGTAAAAGCTTGCTCTAAGAAAAGCTGTATCATCACAAAATCGGTTGTTTTGAAAAATGAAAAAGGCCAAGAAGTGCCTTATCAGTTGACTTATAACGATAAAAAAGAGATACTGGGTTTGATTTTTCAGGCTGATGTAAAAGCTAAAAGTTCAGCAGTTTATACTTTGAGCGAAGGAACTCCTTCAACTGTCAAAGCAAAAACATTCGGACGCTTTGTTCCTGAACGTAAAGACGATTTTGCATGGGAAAATGACTTTGCTGCGTACCGTATGTATGGACCTGCTTTGGCAAAAGAAAATCCGAGTAATGGCGTTGACTTTTGGGCAAAATGCACCGAAGAGCTTGTTGTGAACAACCGCTATGAAGGTGAACTTAAAAATGGCAAATCCTATCATATTGATTGGGGTACAGGTATGGACTTCTACAAAGTGGGTCATGCTTTGGGCTGTGGTGGTGTTGCACCTTATGTTGCTGATTCCTTATGGGTTGGAAATCAGTATGATTCATATAAAGTGCTTGAAAACGGTCCATTACGTACCGTATTTCAACTGACTTACAATTCATTTAAAGTTGGAAGTGAGTCTTACAAGGAAACCATTACAATAACTGCTACTGCGGGTTCATTGCTTAACAAAGCTGAAGTCACATTTACCGGAAAATCACAGAAAATGAAACTGGCAAGCGGTATTTTTCTGCATGATGGAAAAGGAATTATTCAGCAAAAAGCTGAAAATGGTATTGTTGCTTATACCGAAAATTCTTTTACTGAACTTAAGAAAGAAGCTTGTGGAAGAAATTATGTAGGGGTTGTTGCTCCGGGTAAAGAAGTACTGAAGAAAAATGCACATGCTTTCGTTCTGACTAACTACACTCCCGGAACTACAATGACTTATTATTTCGGTGCAGGATGGAGTAAATGGAAATATCCTACTGATGCAGACTGGTTTAAAGCAGTAGATGAATTTACAGCTAAAACTAAAAATCCATTGAAAGTTAGTGTAAAATAACACGAACTGATAATTTAAGAATCCTCGTTTTCTGTCGAAAGCGGGGATTTTTTGCTTTCAGAAATTTGAGTAATTTTGCAACGATTTTAAGCTTCACAAATTGAATCGTAAATCGTAAATGATTAAATTGTAAATAAAAATGATTATTCTACATATAGAAACCTCTACCAATGTTTGTTCAGTGGCACTGAGCGAAAATTCGGACTGTTTATTTTTCAAATCTAATGCCGATGGAATGAATCATGCGGCTTTGCTAAGCGTCTTTATTGCCGAAGCACTGGAAGTACTTAAATCGCTAGATAAAAGCCTGAGTGCTGTTGCAGTGAGCAGTGGTCCGGGTTCATATACAGGTTTACGAATCGGTGTTTCTACAGCCAAAGGATTGTGTTACGGACTGGATATTCCGTTGATTGCCGTCAGTACACTGGAGGTTTTAGCTGCTGAGGCAATTAAGAGTGTAGAAAACAAAGAAAATGTTTTATTTTGTCCTATGATTGATGCCCGACGCATGGAGGTGTATTCGGCATTTTACAATAAAGACATGAAACTGAAACGCGAAATTTCAGCTGATGTAATTGATACTAATTCTTACACGGAAATACTTGCTGACCAACCGGTTTATTTCTTCGGCAGCGGTGCTGACAAATGCAAATTTTCTTTGACTCATTCAAATGCCCGTTTTATTGAGAATCTTGTTCCTCTGGCAACGAATATGATTCCAATGGCCTTAAAAGCTTTCGATGAGCAGCAGTTTGTTGATACTGCCTATTTCGAACCGTTTTACCTGAAAGAATTTCAGACCACTACAGCTAAGAAAGTCTAAAACACAAAGCGGGGAAATGATTTTAAAACATTTCCCCGCTTTGTGTGAATTTCTTAATCCTTTTTACCAGCCTTTTTGAGTCTCTTTTCCTCCTTTTTTTCCTTTGGAGTTTTAAGCGCATCTTTCTTTACATTTTTCTTCGCATCTGTTGATTTTGCCATGATTTCTTATTTTTAATCGGTTAGTAATCTGTTTATTTAATAACATTGCAATCTGAATAAAAGTTTTTTGATTCAGCTCGTTTTGGATAATTTTATTCTACTTCTGCTTTTGGGAAAAACCGTGAATGGTCATCCGGTTTTACTTCGGGAGTTTTGGGTTTTTCAACCTGAACTTTAGAAGCCGGAATCTCGTCACGGAAACGGTTTAGTCTTTTAGTCAAATGTGGATGCGACGATGATTTTTCTGAAAGCCATTTCCAGAAACTGCTTTCGTTCTGTATTTGAGACAGATATTCATCCATGTTCACGTTTTTGTATATTGATTTTCCTG
>CAZTDH010000352.1:0-2366 GCA_964612615.1 uncultured Paludibacter sp.
CATACATTGTTCTCTATCTTTAGCAGTTGAATTTCATTGGTTTGATATAATTACTCTGACTTAATTAGTACCGGTTTACACCGGTCGGTTCGATTATTTTGTAATTATGGTGCAAATATAAGTGATATTATTATTATAGTAATTATTTTTTTGCATTTAATTACAATTGCAAATGTAATTTAGAATATTTTGGAAGTAAGTGATTTTGTTTTGAACCCCTCCGCATGAAATTTATTTTGAACAACTGAACCCCTCCGCTGCGCTCGTCCCCGACCTCACCCGCCTACGGCACCCTCTCCAAATGGAGAGGGAAAATAGGAATAGCACGTTTTAGTAAGGGGACAGTTATGAAGCCAGACCATTTTTCATTTAATTATCTTGAGTAAAATTGATAAATCACCGAAAACAAATAATTTTGTATGATTTTTTAAAGAAAATAAGATTGGTGCAGATAAACGCTGAGATAGCCGATTTTAAAACGGATTTTAATCCCGCCTTTGGCGAGATGATTTTCAGATAGTCATAATCTTATCAGTCATGCTTGCATGACTAAAATCAGTTTTAATTATTATGATTTTCCGCAAAATATACAAAACAGTATTTTTGTTTTAAATTGAAAAGACGGGCGTAGCCTGAAAATCTTCATAGAAAAATCTAAATGTAGAAATTGAGGGGCTTTAGCCCTGAAATCTATGTATTTAAGATGTCAGGGCTAATGCCCCTTTGCTCATATCATTTCATTCTGCTACTAAGATTTCCGGGCTACGCCCCTAATTATCACCTCGAAAGAAACATGAAATACAGATAATCATTGAAATAATGTATTAATTGTGAATAATCAGTTACATTATTATCCGCGTACCGATAGCTATCGGGATTACTTAATCAATAAGATCCGCGTTCAATTCTTTATTAAATACGACCGCTCAAACATGTATGTTTTAAATACAAAGATTTTAGTCTGACCAAAATTAATTCTTCTTCCATTTGAAACAATCCTATTCAGAACCTACAGTTTGTAAGAAAAATTTAATGTGTTTTTAAAATTGGTTTTTACGTTTTATAACAAAAATTTATTACTTTTGCTAAGGTATTTCAACCTGAAAGCATGAAGATAATCCATTTACGGAATAAAGCCATTGATTACAAGCTATGGGACGAGTGTATTGCTCAGTCGCACAATCAGTTGACTTATGCGTATTCATGGTATCTGGATGTGGTTTCGCCCGAATGGGAAGCGTTAGTAGCCGAGGATTACAGCTATATAATGCCACTTCCGGTTAAATCGAGATACAAAATCCCTTACCTGGTACAGCCGGTATTGACACAGCAGCTCGGCATTTTCTCGAAAAACAGGATAACTGAATCAATTGTCCGGGAATTTATCAAAGAAATTCCCTATTTCAGCTACGAACTGGCGCTGAACGAAAGTAATCTGTTTGCAAAAGCGCTTGTTTGGCCAAACTTTATACTGGATTTGAATGGCAGTTATGACGAAATTGTTTCTGCATTCTCAAAAAATACGCAACGCAATATAGAAAAAGCGTTAAAGCTAAAACTCACGGTAACGGAAGACATTGATATTGAAACCTATATCAACTTCTATTTTTCAGTCGACAAACATTATCTTTCGCCTAAACAACCTATTCTGGAAAAACTGTTGGTGAAAGGTATTGATGAAAAGATGCTGAAAATTTTCGGAGTTTATTCTGCTGAATCTGAATTGATTGCTGCACTGTGTTTGCTCGAAAGTAAAGACCGGTTGACATACCTGCTACCGGTTTCGGATAAAAAGGGGAAAGAATCTTATGCCATGTTTATGCTTATTAATTACCTGATAAAAGAACATGCAGGGAAATCAAAGATTTTCGACTTTGAAGGATCACGGGTTGAAGGCATTGCCCGACTCTATAAGGGTTTTGGAGCAAAATATCATCCATATTATATACTAAAACGATTCAGACCTTCGTTTTTAGTAGGGAAAATATAGACACGAAATAAAAAGCAGATAAAGACACAGGGAATAAAGAATTGTTGTTAGTGTATTTTTTATCACATAGTCCACAATAGTTTTGAAATGAAGATATAAGACTAAGAACACATAGTATTATCCCGAATTTCGGGATAATTTCAGACTGAGCAAAAGTATCATCAGATACTTTTACTATGTGAACTAAGTCTTTTTTACAATTTTTCCTATGTGTTCTATTGTGGTTAAAATATATCATTAAGTATTTGTAACTACTTATAAACTATAAATTATAAACTACGAACTAATTGATCAAGGTTCTTTTCATATCACAATGGTATCCGCACCGCTCCGACCCCATGTTTGGGTTGTTTGTGCAGAAACATGCCGAAGCAGC
>CAZTDH010000353.1:0-2356 GCA_964612615.1 uncultured Paludibacter sp.
TTCGTCGTGTTGATACGATTTTACGTCCGAAGTTTCTGTCCCTTTTAAAATGTCGACAATATGTTCGGCTTTGAACTTTTCTTTTACTAGTTGAATTGTTTCTAAAACAAGCATGAGCAATTCTTGCCCTTCAATAAATTTTCGTGGTTTCATACAGTTATCACAGCATCCGCAGTTGTCTTCCTGATACTCTTCACCAAAATAGTGAAGCAGTAATTTCCGTCTGCAGATGGAAGATTCGGCATAAGCCTGCGTTTCCAATAATAGTTGATTGCCAATTTCCTGCTCGGCAACTGGTTTGCCTTGCATAAATTTGCGTAGTTTATCTAAATCTTTATAAGCGTAAAAAGCAATACATTGTCCTTCGCCACCATCACGACCGCCACGACCTGTTTCCTGATAATATCCTTCGAGACTTTTTGGCATATCATAATGCAATACGTAACGAACGTCGGGCTTATCAATACCCATTCCAAAAGCAATGGTTGCCACAATGACTTCCACTTTTTCCATCAAAAAACTATCCTGATTCTGACTTCTCATAGCCGAATCCATTCCGGCATGATATGGAAGGCAGGAAATACCATTCATGCTGAGAGTTTCGGATAATTCTTCTACTTTTTTGCGGCTCAGGCAGTAAATAATTCCAGATTTCCCGGCTTGCGAGCGAATATATTTTATAATGTCTTTGTCTACGTTAGTTGTTTTTGGGCGAACTTCGTAATACAAATTGGCACGATTGAATGACGATTTATACACCGTGGCATTCAACATACCAAGGTTTTTCTGAATATCGTGTTGAACCTTTGGGGTAGCTGTTGCTGTCAAAGCAATAAGCGGCGCAGAGCCTATATCATTTATAATCGGACGAATACGGCGATATTCAGGGCGGAAATCATGTCCCCATTCCGAGATACAATGCGCTTCGTCAACAGCGTAAAACGACACTTTAATTTGTTTAAGAAACTCAATATTCTCATCTTTTGTCAATGATTCTGGTGCCACGTAAAGCAACTTGGTTTTTCCTGAAACAATGTCGGCCTTAACAGCATCAATAGCCTGACGTGTTAGTGATGAATTAATAAAGTGAGCCACACCATCTTCTTCGCTAAAATTCCGCATGGCATCCACCTGATTTTTCATCAGGGCAATAAGCGGAGAAATAACCACGGCGGTTCCTTCCATTAGAATCGACGGCAGCTGATAGCACAATGACTTACCGCCACCGGTAGGCATTAAAACAAACGTGTCTTTTCCATCAAGCACATTTTGAATTATTGCTTCCTGATTTCCTTTGAAGTTGTCGAAACCGAAGTTCTTTTTCAACTGCACAGATAATTCCGATAATTTGGCCATATCAGTATCTTAGTGTAAAAAATGAATGCGAAAGTAGTACTTATTGTCGAATTAAATGCAGTGATTTATATGTAATTTTACTGTTTAATGCAAATAAATTCTAATTCGTTGTTTTTCCTCTATAAATTTCTGTAACAAAAATATAAACAGATTTTAAATATACACCATCTTTTGAAAAAAAAATCAGGAGATTAACTAAAACAATTAGTAAATCTCCTGATAAAAATGTCTATATATCTATATTTCAGTATTTTAATCTTAAAATATTAAGCAGTTTTTAATCTGTTGATATTAGCCTTTTCTATCTTACTTTGGGCATAAGGTAGGTTTACCTTTAGTTTATTCTGATTTTTAGACGGCATTTCATACATTTCGTCCATCATGATGGTTTCTGTTATCGACCTCAATCCACGCGCACCGAGTTTAAACTCAATTGCTTTATCCACAATATACTCCAATACATTTTCATCAAAAGTCAGCTCTATGCTGTCCATATTGAACAGTTTAGTGTATTGTTTGATTATTGAATTCTTCGGTTCGGTGAGAATGCGGCGCAAAGCAGTTCTGTCAAGGGGTTCAAGGTAAGTCAGAATAGGCAGACGACCAATGATTTCAGGTATTAATCCAAATGATTTTAAGTCCTGAGGTGCGATGTATTGAAGCAGATTGTGTTTGTCAACCTGTTCGTTTTCTTTTGCGGCATTATAACCTACTACTCTGGTATTCAGTCGTGAAGCTATTTTCTTTTCAATACCGTCGAAAGCTCCACCGCAAACAAACAATATATTTTGAGTGTTGACAGCTATCATTTTCTGATCGGGATGCTTGCGTCCTCCTTGTGGTGGTACGTTTACAACAGCCCCTTCGAGCAGTTTCAATAAGCCCTGTTGAACGCCTTCGCCGCTAACATCGCGTGTAATGCTTGGATTATCGCTTTTTCGGGCAATTTTATCAATTTCGTCGATAAATACAATACCGCGTTCAGCAGCTTTTACATCGT
>CAZTDH010000354.1:0-2348 GCA_964612615.1 uncultured Paludibacter sp.
ACTACTTTATTTGAAATCATATTTTTTTGGCAATTATACTGTCTTTTTTCAATGGATCAACTTTTTTCAATGAGTCGACAACTACTTTCACAGGCAAATTCACATTTTCCTTTTTATTACAAACTACCTGATCTTTATACTGTAAATCAATTACTTTGTATTTATTCCAACCAATAACATTAAAGCCGTTTATGTATAATTTACGTAACTTTTCAAGCTTTTTCTGATAATCATCAAGCGTTCCAAGTAGAATTATTGCATCACCCACTCGCGGAACTAACTCTATTTTCTGATCTTCGCGAACATAAATCTGTTCAATTTGCGCATTCCAAAATGTGTTTTCTTTCAAAAAAAGCACAAAATCGTACATTTTTCCGGTAACCATTGAAACCGTAACATGTCCCGAAACGACAGGTACATAGACCGCATAATTCGACGAAACAGGCATTGGTTTACGGTCGGAATCGATATAATAACTTCCCAGGCCCACAACCCGAAACTTTGGTTCACGTTGCTGAATAATTATATCAACCCTTCCGGATGGTAATTTATAACACTCAACTGTCTTTACCATTGGATTTTTATGTAAAACCTCCTCAATCGCTTCCGTTTGAATGTATTTCACTGTTTTTCCATACGGATTTAAGTCTTTTGCCTCCAGAATCTGAATAACTTCTTTCTCCGTAATCAATTGTGACCCCGGATTTTTATCCAACACAACGACTAACTGTCCGCACACTTTTTCCTGATTTCTGCCTGAAAAATACCAGATTGAAAATCCTATATATCCCAACAGCACAACGCTAAAGAACGAAATCAATATGTATTTCCAAACCGGTTTCATTTTGGTTTAAGTTGCTCTTTAATCAACGGCACAAGTTTATCAATGTCACCAGCTCCAAATGTCACCAGCACATCTAATTCCTTTTCTTTCAGCAAAGGTAATAGATTTTCCTTTGAGCACAAAGTTTTGTTTTTTAGTTTAACATCACGCAAAATCAGCTCAGAATCAACGCCTTCAATTGGTAATTCCCTTGCCGGATAAATATCCAACAATATCAATTCATCGAGTTGCGACAATGCTTCAGCAAATGCAGGAGCAAAATCACGTGTTCTTGAATATAAATGCGGTTGGAAAATACCCGTTATTTTACGATCAGGATACAGATTTCGTATGGAAGAAATACTCGCCTTCAACTCACTTGGGTGATGCGCATAATCGTCCATAAAAACCAGTTTGTCGGTTTTATAAACCACATTAAATCGGCGATAAATTCCAGAAAAAGAAGATATTCCCGTGCGAATCTCATCACTTGATACACCATTTAACCAGGCCAAAGCCATAGCTGCAACACTATTTTCAACATTTATACGAACAGGAACTCCAAGCCGAACATCGTTTATCCGGTCTGTTGGTGTTACAAAATCAAATCGTATTTCGCCTTTTGCTGTTCGAATATTTTCAGCACAAAAATCACCACCTTCGTCCATCGAATAGGTATAAAGCTTAACTCCTTTTTGCAATTTCGGAACAATATCAATTCCTTTACGCATGATTAATGCACCACCTGCACGAATCAGCGACGTGAAATGCTCAAAACTTTCACGAAAAGCATTGGCAGTTTCGTAAATATCCAAATGATCGGGATCGGCAGAAGTTATAACCGCCATATATGGCGAAAGTTGATGGAATGAGCGGTCGTACTCATCGGCTTCGATTACCACCAGATTACTTTCGGATGAAAGCAACAAATTGCTGTTATAATTATTGGCAATACCGCCTAAAAATGCATTACACGAAACCTGCGACTGATACAATAAATGAGCTGTAATAGTCGAAGTGGTTGTTTTTCCATGCGTTCCTGCTATACAAATGCCCTTACTTTGGCGGGTTATATTGCCTAAAACCTGGGCCCGTTTTTGTATCGTAAAATTATTCTCCTGAAAGTATTTCAGTTGTGGATGATTTTGTGGAATGGCCGGTGTAATTACAACCAATGTATTTTCAGGTTTTGTATATCGTGTCGGAATTTGATTTACTGCCTCATCAAAACAAACCGCAATTCCTTCCGCTTGTAAATCCGAAGTCAGCTTGGTTTCAGTTCGGTCGTAACCTGCCACACGAAAGCCTTTGGTATAGAAATACCGTGCTAATGCGCTCATCCCAATGCCACCAATTCCCAAAAAATAATATTGTGTAAACTTGTTCATTTTTGTTCAATTTCCAATTTTCAATTAGCAATTATTTTCAATCAATTATCCATTGGTTGAAATTGGCTATTATCAAATTAGTTTTAACGCGTTGTGCGATTAGAAAATAGTTTAAAATAATGGTTTTAAAAGTTGTG
>CAZTDH010000355.1:0-2335 GCA_964612615.1 uncultured Paludibacter sp.
TAATTTAATTCAAAGTTATATGGAAGAAAAAATAATCATTTTCGTTGATCCAAAAATTCTGATAGAAAACGAGGTCACCAAAACATTGTACACCTCGGAACCGGAAAATTGGAGTCGAATAAAGGAAAATATCAAGTTAGTTGGTATCCTTGAGCCATTAATTGTAGATCCAGATAATGTAATTGTATCTGGAAATATACGAAGGAGAATTGCGATAGAATTAAATATGGATACAGTTCCTGTAATCTATCAAAAGAAATCTGAAATTGATGCGAAACTACTTTCAGTTTCACATGCACAGCAAAGAATCAAAACCCCATCTGAAATTCTTAAAGAAGTGAAAATTCTTGAAGAAAACTATCCGGTGGGTAAGGGAAGCAGGACTGATTTGAATCCTGAAATCAGAAAAAATCAGGAGTTGAGAAAAAATGTCAATATTTCAAATTCGAAATTGAATAAACTGAAGAATATTGAAAAATTCGGCAAAGAACTGTACGGTGATGGAACTGAAAAGTACAAAAAACTATGGAATGATATTGATTCAGCAAAAATATCAATTCATAAGAAAGTAAATGATCTTAAGAAAAAGGTTGAAGCAAAAGAAAATCTTTCTGTTATACCTGATTCATACCAGATTGATACTGAAAATATCAAGATTTACAATAAGTCTTGTGCTGACATGTCTGAAATTAATGACAAAAGTATTGCTACAATAGTATGTAGCCCGCCTTATTATTTGTTAAAAGATTACGGAACAGGTTCTGATCAACGAGGAATGGAAAATGATGTTGATTCGTTTATAAAAGGTTTATTGAATGATTTTAAGGACTGTAAAAGAGTTCTAAAGGATGACGGAAGTCTTTGGGTAAACTTAGGTGATACATTTATAAATGGCACTTATAATTTAACTCCTCAACGCTTTGCTATTGCCATGATGAATGAAGGTTGGTTGCTCAATGATGAGATCATTTGGGCAAAGAATAATGCACAATTCACTAATTTCGACAGAAGTGTTAGGATGCACGAGTACATCTTTCATTTTGTCAAATCTGAGGATTTTTATTATGACAATGACTGGTTAAAAGAACTGAATGATGTTGATAATACAATATCTATTGGAACCAAGGCGTCTAATATCAATCTTAAATCGTGGATGGATTGTAGAGAAAGTTTGCTGAAAGTGAATGCAAACAACATGGATGATTTAAGAAAAGCATGTAAAGATGTAGGCTTAAGCCTTACCCATCAAGCTGCGTTCCCGATCGTGATACCTCTTATCCCAATCTTGTTAACATCCAAAGTTGGAGATACGATTTTGGATATCTACAACGGCACTGCCACAAGCGGTCAAGCTGCAGTTGAAAATGGAAGAAAATATGTTGGCTATGAAATCAAAGCTGAATACGTAAAATTTTCAGAAGTCAGATTGAGGAATCATTTAAACCTGGACTCTTCAACTGAAAAACTGGCTGCATAAAAATCTCTGATTTATTGACACTTTTTAAAAAAAAACTGAGCTTTCTCAGGAGAGCGTTTTTAATGTTTTCCTGCAAATCAGGTATAAAAAGAAGTCTGCGAATTAATTTAAAGACTTCTTTTTTGCCTGATTCAATAGAGAAATAAATAAAAATGAGCAAAAATGAATGAGTATAATCCAGTATTATAATACTACGAAGTATCTCATTTTTAGAATATAACATTGCCAACATATCATTATACCAAAGAACTTTATTATTCCTATTTTGAAAATATAAGCTATGATGAATGAAGAAAAAATATCTATCACCGAAATTGCCAAAAAATATCCGAACCTCACTATTTCAGTAACACATTATGAGTTGGTAGAAGCCTTTAGAGATATTCTAATCGAAGAGAACTTGAAAAATAAGTTATTGACTCAAGAAAATACAATAGATGTATTATTGACAGAAGAGCAAGTTCAGAAGATGCTTGAAGTCTCCCACAGTACGCTTTGGAGGTGGCAGAATCAGGATTACCTGACACCAGTTAGTATTGGTCGCAAAAAGCGATATAAGACCTCAGATATCCAGAGGATATTAAATAACAAATAATTAGTATACAAATAATTAAAAAAACATCAGTATGAAAAATTCAAAAGTAAGTTTCAATGTTGCAAAAAAAAGTCAGTATTCACAACTAATCAGCGACTATGATTTCAGAACTTATAATTCAATGCTTTATGTATTGGATAAAGTTACTCAAAAAACAGTCTATATCATTGATGATATAGATAGGGATAATATTAAGTTATCAATTTCTTTAGCCAAATGCCTTATATCGCTAAAAGTAAAAGAAAAAAGGCTTTATTACCCTT
>CAZTDH010000356.1:0-2334 GCA_964612615.1 uncultured Paludibacter sp.
CTATTTTTGTGTCCAAATTAATACAAATTAAAAGCAAAATCATATTTATTCTATCAAACTGACCAATTATGTTTAAAGACTTATTTATACGCAAAACACTGGCTGAACTGGAAGAACAGGCCGACAGCAATCACAACTCGCTAAAACGACATTTAACTGCAACCAATCTGACTTTGTTGGGCGTGGGATGTGTAATTGGTGCCGGAATATTTGTGCTAACAGGTACGGCAGCTGCTTTACATGCAGGTCCGGCAGTAGCTTTGTCGTTTATCATTTCTGCTTTTGGATGTTTATTGGCTGGCCTTTGTTATGCTGAGTTTTCGTCCATGATTCCGGTTTCGGGAAGTGCGTATACATACGGTTATGCCACTATGGGTGAGTTTGTAGCATGGATTATTGGTTGGGATTTAATTTTGGAATATCTTTTTGGTTCGGCAACGGTAGCCGTTGGTTGGGCAGGATATGTCACCAGCTTTTTGGCTGATTTTGGGGTTGTAATACCTACCTATCTGTGTCAAAGCCCTTTCGTTTTTGATGCTCAGGGATGGCACGCATCCGGTGCTATCATTAATTTCCCTGCTATTTTTATCGTTGCATTAATGACTACTTTGTTGGTAATTGGTATAAAAGAATCGGCCAAATTCAACAATATTATTGTTCTGATTAAAGTGACAGTTATTTTACTGTTTATCGGTTTTGGTATTTCGCACATTCATGTTGCGAATTGGCATCCTTTTGTTCCTGCCAATACAGGTACTTTCGGACAGTTTGGCTGGTCGGGTGTATTGACAGCTGCTGCCGTGGTTTTCTTTGCCTATGTGGGTTTTGATGCAGTTTCTACCACTTCGCAGGAAGCTATTAATCCGAAACGTGATGTGCCCAGAGGCATTTTGTTTTCATTATTGATTTGTACAGTATTATATATTGCTGTAAGTTTGGTTTTGACCGGAATTCTGAATTACAAATACCTGAACGTGGAAGCTCCGATAGCATTGGCTATTAATAGTGCCGGACCTGGTTTAGTGTGGCTGCGTCCGATTATTAAGATTGGTGCTATTGCCGGATTGAGTTCTGTTGTGCTTGTACTTTTATTGGGTCAGTCCCGCGTATTTTTCACCATGGCCAGCGATGGTTTGCTTTGGAAAAGTTTTGCCAAAACTCATAAGAAATTTCAAACTCCACATATTACCACCATTGTAACCGGTAGTTTTGCTGCTTTCTTTGCAGGCCTTTTCCCTATTGGTTTGCTTGGCGAAATGGTTTCAATCGGCACATTGCTCGCCTTTGTTATTGTTTCGGTCGGAATTATTTTGTTGCGTAAAGCTGAACCAAATGCGGTACGTGGATTCAAAACTCCGTGGGTACCTTTTGTTCCAATTTTAGGTGCATTAGTCTGTTTTGCTCAAATGGCAGCATTGCCAATTGATACCTGGATTCGGTTGATTGGTTGGATGTTGATTGGTTTTGTTATTTATTTTAGCTATGGTCGTAAGCACAGTCATGCCCGGCTAAAACGAAAAGGAAATTTATAGTTGGCGGTAATGTTGAGTATTGAATAAGTAGTTGTATCTTTACAACAATTAGAATTAAATTAATTCAAAAAAATAACATGGAACCAACAATTGCTCAAAAAGGACCGTTTGCAGTAGAACTGGAAGCCGGTAAAAATTATCATTGGTGCGCTTGCGGTAAAAGCAGTAATCAACCATTTTGCGATGGTTCGCACAAAGGAACAGGATTTACTCCTATGTCATTTACTCCCGAAAAAACAGGTACAGCCTATTTGTGTGGATGTAAAAATACAAAGAATCCACCTTATTGCGACGGCACTCACCACAAGTTGTAAGTAAATACATCTGATAACTTAAAAGACCTTTGGTGCTAGCATCAAAGGTCTTTTGTTTAATTATTTTAGGCTTCACACATCGGAAATATTTCCCTTTCCTGATTCATATCCCTTGTGAGAGGGCTGGAGTTAAGATGGGGGAAATTCAACGGTTCACTAAAACTTTTTACCCTTCATTTTCTACCCTTCACTGACAAAATCGCTTATTTCATTGATTATCAATTTTGAGACTGAATAAAATATGTATATTTGGACAAAATTTTTAATTATGAAAAGAATTTCGTCCATCATAGTTATATTCTGCCATGCCTTATTATTCCCCGCAATAATTTCTGCCGGAGTTTTCGACAATCTTCAGCCCGTGCAAATAGCCACCGGACTTCAGTTTACCGAAGGACCACAATGGCATCCTGATGGCTATCTTGTATTCAGCGATGTAAATGGCAATAAAATATACAAGTGGAGTGAAGAAAAAGGCCTCTCCGTTT
>CAZTDH010000357.1:0-2329 GCA_964612615.1 uncultured Paludibacter sp.
GGACAACCATTAAAGAATTTGAAGAAATTAAGTTCGAATATTTCGAAGGAATAGCTAAAATTACGATTAACCGCCCACGTTATCGTAATGCGTTTACGCCCGACACCATCAAGGAAATTATTGAGTCAATGGTGTTTTGCCGTGATAGTGAGGATATTGCCACGGTAATTCTAACGGGCGAAGGTGATATGGCTTTCTGCAGTGGTGGCGACATTAATGTAAAGCAAATTGGCGGTTATATCGGTAAGGATGGCATTCCACGCCTGAATGTACTTGACTTGCAGAAGCTGATTCGCAGTCTGCCAAAACCAGTTGTAGCTATGGTAAATGGGTTTGCCATAGGTGGAGGACATGTATTGCAGGTCGTTTGCGACTTATCAATAGCTTCTGAGAATGCTATTTTCGGACAAACAGGCCCTAAAGTGGGAAGCTTCGATGCCGGTTTCGGTTCTTCGTATCTTGCCCGAATTGTTGGTCAGAAAAAAGCCCGCGAAATCTGGTTTCTTTGTCGTCAGTATTCTGCTGCCGAAGCATTAGAAATGGGTTTGGTGAATACAGTGGTACCATTCGACCAGTTGGAAGACGAAACCGTGAAATGGTGTAAGGAAATGATGCAACACAGTCCGTTGGCACTGCGTATGATTAAAGCCGGATTGAATGCCGAACTCGACGGACAAGCCGGGATTCAGGAACTGGCCGGAAATGCTACCATGCTTTATTATATGACCGAAGAGGCGCACGAAGGCAAAAACGCCTTCCTTGAAAAGCGCAAACCTGATTTCTCGAAATATCCGAAAATGCCGTAAATCAATTTACGATTTAGTTATTTACGATTGACAATTGAAAAAACAATGAATGTAAAACCCTGGATTGCTGCATTTCGCTTAAAAACATTGCCACTCGCCATCTCAAATACGTTGGTTGGTTCGGCTTTGGCATTGATGGACGGTGGATTTCGCTGGCCGGTATTTGTGCTAGCTGCGCTGACGACTATTTTGTTGCAAATACTCTCGAACATGGCCAACGATTATGGCGACTTTGTGAATGGCAAAGATACCGCTGAGCGTGTTGGACCTAAACGAATGGTTCAGTCGGGTGAAATTTCAGCACCAACCATGCTCAAAGGGATGATCGTAGTGGGTGTTTTGTGTGGCATTACCGGCGTTTCGCTGATTTGGATTGGCACACAAGGCATAGATTTTACAAATATGCTTATTTTTGGCGTGTTGGGTTTGGGTGCCATTGCAGCTGCTATAAAATATACTGTTGGCAAAAACCCTTATGGTTACCGCGGGCTGGGTGATTTGTTTGTATTCATCTTTTTTGGTTTGGTTGGCGTAATCGGGACGTATTTTATGCACACACAAAGTTTTCGGTGGGAGTTGATATTGCCTGCATCGTCTATAGGTTTTCTGAGCATGGGCGTATTGAATATGAATAATATGCGCGATTACGAAGCTGATAAAAATGCCGGAAAAAGAACCATTGTGGTGGCTATGGGCGAACGAAAAGCTGCTTATTATCATTTGTTTCTGATAACCGGAGCAATTGTATTGACAGTAATTTTCACGTTATTGAATTATCATTCACCCTGGCAATGGTTGTTTTTATTGTGTATACCGTTACTTGCACTTAATCTAAAAAAAGTATTTACCTACAAAAATGGCCTTGAACTTTACCCTGAATTACCACGTGTATCAATGTCGGCACTGGTTTTTGCTTTGATGTTTTTGGCGGGCGTAATTTTATAAAAGCGGACATTGAAAGCCAACTATAAAAATATTGACTTACATTTCAAATTCCCAGCAGGCACTTCACGTGGGATTTTGTTGGATAAACCGTCTTCTTTTCTGATGTTGGAAAAAGATGGTATTACTGGTATTGGCGAGTGCTCCACCATTCCCGATTTGAGTATCGACCCTATGGATAGTTATCAGCAAAAATTGAAGGAACTTTGTCAGCAGTTGAATGAAGGCGCATCACCCGAAACCATAGATTTATCGGCTTATCCCTCCATCGCTTTCGGATTGGAAACGGCATTGCTCGATTTGAAAGCAAAAGGTTCAAAATGTCTTTTCTCATCTGACTTCTCAGCCGGAAAAGCCGGAATTTCTATCAACGGTTTAGTATGGATGGGTGAGAAAGCCTTTATGCAAAAACAAATTCGTGAGAAAATTACTGCCGGATATCGTTGCATTAAGCTGAAAGTGGGTGCTTTAGATTTTGAAACTGAACTGGATATCATTGCGGGAATTCGTCAACAATTTTCGCCCAGTGATATAGAAATTAGACTCGATGCAAATGGCGGATTTACCCCCACAGATGCGTT
>CAZTDH010000358.1:0-2327 GCA_964612615.1 uncultured Paludibacter sp.
CAAAAAAAACATCAATTATAATGATAGCGTCTGATTCAAAATTGGTTACAAAAAAATCCCCGACAAATGAATGCCGGGGATTTGAAATCGTTTTTTTAATCCCGGATAATCACAATAATAGGACTCATTTCACGGTAGGCAGCATTTTCAAAACTCCGTTTTCCGCGTTTATCAATCTCACCGCTTACAGTTCCAACAATAGCGATTCCGTATCTAAGCTTTCTTTGCTTCTGAATATCACGCGACCGCATAGAAATAGTGAGTGTTTTTTCTGTTTCGCCGGGCAGAATTTTTACTGCATCCATCACCATGTTTCTATTTTTTGGATAAACCGACAATTCAACAGGCTCTTTAAAATCCGGATTTCTTTTAATTCGTACCGGAATGGAAATAACTGTATCACCTTCGGCACATGAAATTTGATAACCGTCTCGAGCATACAGGTCGCCTGGAAATTCAATCCTGAACGGTGCTTTAGGTGTAACTTCCAGCGACAGACCTGCTGCCGGAATATTGTGGTGGTAATAAAAAGCCTGCATCATTTCATCGGCAGCAACTGCATTTTGAGTTTCGCCATCAGTCAGATTTTTAGGGTCAAAAAATGAAGCAGTGAGCTTTAAATCGTAGTTTCCTTCACGACTCCCTTCAGGAATTGTTACCGAAACTTCTTTCTTTTTCGAACCTGCAAAGATTTTCAGATTACTGAGTTTCGTCCCGCTTGGTAAGCCTTTTATATTCAGTTCCAAAGCTTTGTTTGTTTTTTCTTTGGAATTCACTGTTACAGTAAAAATTGAAGTTCCGCCACGAGGCACTGAAAGTGTAGCCGGAGAAACAAACACTTCAAACGGCAGAGAAACTTTCTTTTTTTCTAGCACATAAAAATAATCACTGCCATGGTTATCGAGCACATCTTCCAATTGAAGGTAATACCTGCCGGGTATTTTGAACGTGTAAGTCAGTTGTGGGTCGGCATGAAAAGTCATCAAACCCTGCATATCGTCTTCCACATCGTCGGCTTCAGCAAGCAGTTTACCGTTTTGGTCGAACAAACGTAGCCGGCCATCGAGCAGCGATCCAATTCTACGCGCCATTACTTCAAAAGTTACCGTTTCGTTGGCATCAGCCAGATAAACGTATTGCTTTGAACGGTTTTTTAAATCAAGCGTATCAAAAATTACCTGATTATCAGAAATTTGCAATTTGCTTTTGTCATTCACCAACAAATTGGTTGATTTACTTACACCCCAAAATGGAATGGAATTTGAAATTTCATCGTTTTTTCCAAAAGCTGTCACAGAGTTATATCCTTCATTTTCGGGTTTAAAAATCAATTTATTGGATTTTAAATTAACTCCTGTAAGTGTAAGTTCTGTTTTCTTGCCTGCTTTGGCTGCGGCAGGATAAACCGACTGAATAAAAGGGATTTCACCAAGCTCAATACGGTAATTAAAATCTTCCCGGCCACGATAAATAGCATCGTGTATTTTTAATGTATACGTATCATTTTCAGGTACTTTTAAAATAATAGTTGGGTCAACATTCGTGCGGTAATCGTCGCAGTAAGCCACTTCTTTGCCTTTGCTATTATTTATACTTATAACCGATTGAAACCAACCCGGCACAGCATCGGCAATAAAAGGAACCAATGCACGCGCTTTGACCGAAGCCACCAGTGACATTCCTTTTTCAGCTTTAAAACTGAAATAGTCTGTTTCGCCCGGCAAAATCTGACCACATAAAACAGCAGGAAGATTATCTACCACATTGGTTTTTTGATTGGTTGAACCTTTAATTTCAAGCAGGTTGGGATATTGCCCAACTTCAAAATTCAGTTTGTTTGATATTCCCACCGGCGATTGCAAGCGCAAATCACGTAAGCCGGGAGCAGCATTTTTATCAATGGTTATTCGGATGTTAAGTTGGTCGGCAAGTTGTGGGCTGCTCTGGTCGTCGAGTTTACGGGATTTTTTCTTTTTCTGCACCGTTTGTTCCTGTTCATCCGGCTTCACAATCTCCACCTTAATGCCTTTTCCACTCACAATTACACTGGTTGCTTTATTTACATTCTGTCCGCCAACGGTAATTTCGGCGGTAGTACCACGTTCAGCTCCTGCGGGATAAATATATCCCACTGACATTTTTTGAGCATGAATGTTTAATGTGGAAATGAATACTACAACCGATAAGCTACTGATTTTCAGGATATTTTTCATCATTATTATTTCTTTATCAGTTCAAGCAATAATCCATTACTTTGTCCGCTTTTTCCCAGCGAGGGCAACATCGGCAGATTCCCTTCAATCGTATGTGGCAACGTGCCATTCGGG
>CAZTDH010000359.1:0-2326 GCA_964612615.1 uncultured Paludibacter sp.
CTTATTATTTTTGGATCATTAATTTTTCGGTAGAAGAGGTATTTCCTTCTTTGATAGTAATCAAATAGATACCTGAATGAAGATCGGATACATTTAGGATAGCAGTCTTATGTGCAGTTTTAACAACACGACCATCTAATGTGCAAATTGTAAAATCAGCACTTCTAACACCTTTTAATGCAATCATATCTCTTGCTGGATTTGGATAAAAACTTACTGTTTCACTTTGAACATTAGCCAGTGCCGTAAAAGTCATCTTGGCATCATTAGCTGCACGCATATAGTTATCTATTTCAGTTTTATGTGCCAACCAAAATGCTTTTTGAGCCGGGAACCAGTTTAGGTCACCCAACGGTAATCCTTCAATGGAGGCAGTTAAAAGAGCCGGATTTGTATATTTACCATTGAATGCAGGCCAGTCGGAGTTAATGCTTAAATCCATAGACCCATCTGATGGATACCAGTGCCATTTAGCCCATTTTGATGCTGGTGGAAAGTTCGCGGCAGGCAAGCCAAATGCATGAACCTGAGTAGCAGTTAAAGTCCATAAAACCAAACTATCAGAGCGTTTATAAATCACCGGGTCAACAAATTGCGGGTCAACATCAGTTAATGTATGCCCATTTTTCCATTTTGGAAAAGAAGTTGAATTTGCAAACATTTCGGTCTCTCTTGATACTTTAACAGAATCCAGTGGCATCAATAAACTCATATACCGCAATAATGGCTTTGAATTAGCTTTTCCTATTGCATTTAGTTGAGTAAGTTGAGTGTAAAATTTCGGATTGCGGTAATGATTATTGTATTGAACAAATTGTAGGGTAGCAGAAGGAAATACATCATTCTTAATTGTATCCGCATAAATTAAACCGGATCGTGGTTTGCCCTTATCTGCACCTGTCATTGGATCCCATGATAAAGACCAGGGTTGAGTATTCAGATCAAACATTAAGTTGTTAGTCCAATAATATTCGCGTTCATAAGCCTGCCAGTCTATCTGACTTTTTTGAAGTATAATTGAATTATGATCCCATTTGCTAAAGTTCACAATATTTGCTTTGCCCAAATTACCAGAATGTATACCTGTACCAACTGCAACAAAAGTATTATTTTGAACCAACAAGGTATCAGTACCTATACCAGTGGTATTAGACGTATTGAATACAAATCCATCATTAGGGCTTAACTCATGACCTTCATTCATTACTAAATTGTCAGTAAAATACGTTTTTGAATTACTACCTGATAGCATAAAACCAGCTGTCGTTCCAGTAGGGTTAAAAATGCATTTGTTAATAATTGTACGGCCATTTGTAGCTCCATTTGTCATAAAATAGGCTCCTACAGTACCTGTCAAACTACAATTCACAAAATAGATATTCTTCAATGTCAGATTACCTAATGAATTAAACATTTGTTGAAATACTGCACCACTGACACTTGCACCAGTTTGAAGTGTTGCCGGCATACCTCCCGGAGTTGCAGGATCAGCACCAATAATTGTTAAATCAAAACCGCTGTTTTGAATAGTCGAAGTGAGTTGATACCATTCCCCTGCTTTTAATTGGTAAATTACATTCCCCTGATTTGCTGTTATAGCATCGTTGAGGGTGCCAATACCGGGTTCAACTACCAAAGTAGGTAGAGCATAAACCGTTAGACTGCATGTTAACATGATTGCTAACACAAATTGTGAGACTTTGTTTTTCATTTGTTTTAAATTTTAAATTGTTATTATCAGATTGAGAGTATTATTTTATCTAGTGAGGGTATCTAGTGAGGGTGTGACTTAGGGTCACGCCCTCACTAAATAAGATTTCTTCATTAAAGAGTCACTTTTGCAATTCGGTTTCCCACTTTTACAATCATCACACCCTTCGATGCCAGTGTAATTTCATTTACACCAGAAACGGTAACTTTGCTAAGTAGTTTTTGACCAAGCGCAGTGTAAACTTCAAGTTTTTCGCCTTGCACGGCTGTGAATTTGATTTTCCCATTGTAAGCCGAAACTGACAAAGCTGATTTTCCTGAAACTTCGTTAACAGCGGTGGTGCCAGATGGTGTTACTGCGGTAGATGCTGTACTTGGTGCACCATTGCCTACTCCATTGGTTGCAAAAACCGTAAAGGTATAAACCGTTCCGTTGGTTAAGCTGGTAACTACAATCGGACTGCTTGTTCCGGTAGTAATTAACGGTGTTTGGGCAACTCCAGCAATGTAGGGGGTTACTGTATAACCCGTAATCGCAGAGCCATTAGCAGCCGGAGTTGTAAAAGCCACCGATGCTTGCGCATTTCCTGCCGTGGCAACAACAGCGGTAGGACTG
>CAZTDH010000360.1:0-2294 GCA_964612615.1 uncultured Paludibacter sp.
AGCAAATATCGTCGGCAGCTTCCACCAGATAAACAAGCGGGTGACGGGCAAAACGGTTCGGATTTTCGGGCGAGCGTGGAATGCCCAGCTCGGCAGCAATTTTCTCAAAATCAGCCTTTTCAGAATCAAAGAACCCGAACTTTTGTTTTTTAGGGTCGGAATATATGGATGCGTAGGGATATTTCACCACCGAAGCCAATGTGCTGTAAGTCAGAACAAATCCACCCGGCCGGCGACCGTTGAACTGATGGGTGAGCAGTCGGAGTGCATTGGCATTTCCTTCAAAACAAATAATATCGCGCCATTCTTCTTCGCTCATTTCGGCTTTCAGGTGCTGACCGTTTCCTTCCGAAAAATAGGTGGCAATGGCTTTCTCGCCCGAATGTCCGAAAGGCGGATTGCCCATGTCGTGAGCCAGACAAGCTGCCGAAACGATAGAACCGATTTCTTCGAGATAAGGCGTGTCGATATTCTTTTTCGATTTCAGGCGGTGCGCCACATTTACGCCAAGCGAGCGACCGACACAAGCCACTTCCAGACTGTGAGTCAGGCGGTTGTGAACAAACACGCTTCCAGGAAGCGGAAAAACCTGTGTTTTATTCTGCATTCGGCGGAATGGTGCCGAAAAAATCAGTCGGTCGTAATCGCGCTGAAACTCGCTGCGGTCGTCGTCCCGTTTTGCATGGTACGATTCCTGCCCGAAACGCTTGGTTGATAAAAGTTGATTCCAGTTCATAATTTTATAGACATTGGGCGACAGTTGCCGGACGACAGAAATATCAGTTGTCTGTTGTCCATCGTCTGTCGACATTTTATTGAGGCATGTGATAATTCTTCAATTCTTTTCTCAAAACCTTACTTTTTCCGTCGGTTACTTTGTCCATCCACGCCCAAAATTTGTCGCCATGGTTCATTTCTTTGGTATGACAAAGTTCGTGAAGTATCACGTAATCAACCAGATGTGCCGGAAGCAGCATAAGGTAAAGCGACAGATTGATACTTTTTGCCCGCGAGCAACTTCCCCAACGGGTTTTGCTCGACTGTATTTTCACGTCAGAGAATGTAAAACCATATTTATCGGCTAATTGTTTGGTTCGTCCGGGTAAAAGCCGTTTGGCTTCCTTACGCATAAAATAACTGATTCCGTTCCAGAAAAACTGTTGATTTTCGGTGGTTGTACAATCCGTTCCGTTTGGAAATTCAATGTTCAACGTGCCAGCTTTCAGTGAAAAATAGATGTTTTTTCGACTGACCTGTCGTGCTTCTACTGTAAAAGTTAGTGTTTGCAGCTGCGATTTTTCATCAATCAGTATATTCCGTTTTTCGAGCCCTTTTTCCAGTTTTTCCTGCTTCTGAAGGAGTTTCATGCGAATGGAATTGATAAATTTCATCGCTTCATTCTCGGTGGCACGTACAGGCATTGTCACTTTCAGTCCATTGCTCAGTATCCGCACACGAATATGCTTCGACCGTTCATTTCGGACGAATTCAATGGTTCCCAACTCCGGATCTGTAAGCATAGTTTGACGAAAAACGGTTTTAATTTGCGTGATAACAGCACAAAGGTACATTTTTTTTGAGCAAAAAATATGCGTTTATTGCTTGAAACGAATAACTTTGCATAAAATTTTGAAAACTAAGCCAACATGATAACTGCAAAAAATATTCGTAAAAGTTTCGGCGATTTGGAAGTGCTGAAAGGCGTTGACCTGAACGTGATAAAAGGTGAAATAGTTTCGATTGTAGGGCCAAGCGGTGCAGGGAAAACCACATTGTTGCAAATTCTGGGTACACTCGACAAACCCAACGAAGGCGAAGTGCTGGTTGATGGCATTAATTTCAGTAAACTGGGTGAAAAACAACTCGCTGAATTTCGTAATAAACACATTGGTTTTATTTTTCAGTTTCATCAACTTTTACCCGAATTTACCGCGCTTGAAAACGTGATGATTCCGGCTTTGATAGGGCGAAAAGACAAAAAGAAATCGGAAGAAAAAGCAAAAGAGATTTTGGCATATCTTCAACTTTCCGACCGTATGGAACATAAACCCAATGAACTATCTGGCGGTGAAAAACAACGTGTTGCGGTAGCCAGAGCATTGATAAATGAACCTTCATTGATTTTGGCTGATGAACCATCTGGAAGTCTCGATTCAAAAAACCGCGACGAGCTGCACAAACTACTTTTCGATTTGCGTGATAAATTTGGCTTGACGATTGTTATTGTTACTCATGATAAAGAGTTGGCAGCGCTGTCGGACAGAGTGATTGAAATGAAAGATGGGAAGATAATT
>CAZTDH010000361.1:0-2292 GCA_964612615.1 uncultured Paludibacter sp.
GATGGATTTTACAGCGGCAATAATGAAGAAGAACTTTTTGGAATGGGAAAACCTCAGAACTATTACGCTTTTGAATGGGGCGATGCGCTGTTCGTAGTGGTCGATGGCTGGAGGTATTATACTACCAATGTAAAACCACGCAACTGGGAATGGACTATTGGTAAAACACAGTATGACTGGCTTAAAACAACCCTCGAAACCAGCAAGGCAAAATATAAATTTGTATTCACACATCATGTATTGGGCGAAACCCGTGGTGGAATAAACATAGCTAAAACATTTGAATGGGGTGGTCTGGATAATGGTACCAACAAATTTGCTGCCAACCGTCCGGGTTGGGCAATGCCGATACATCAACTTATGGTGGCCAATCATGTCAATGCCTATTTTCAGGGACACGATCACGTTTATGCTTACGAAAGTTTAGACAATCTTGTGTATCAGACAGTACCAATGCCGAGCGATTCGTCGTATGCACTTGGTTATATTGCCAACGGCGATGCCTTCGCCGGAACTGTTTTGAAAGGAGCAGGGCATATTCGGGTAAGTGTGAACCCCGATAGTGTAAAGGTAGATTTTGTAAGTGCCAAACTTCCCAAAGACGAAACTGCTACTTCTAAAAACGGGGATATTTTATATTCCTATTCGGTGAAAAGTTCGACAATAAGCGGATTGAAAGATGTATCTTTGAATAATCAACAAGATTGGTTAGTTTATCCCAATCCGGCAGAAAATGTAATTAGCTTTACATTCGGTAAGTCAATAAATGAACCTTATGAAATCCGATTTTTTAATACAGATGGAAAATTAGTTAAGTATATAAGTTCAGATTCAGCCTTACAGAATACAATCGAAATCAGACTAACAGATTCCTCAGGAAATTCTATGAAATCAGGCATTTATATTGCAGAACTGATTGTAAAAGGCAAAAGTGTATCTTATCGTAAAATAGTTGTAAAATAGCTATGTCAAAGTCATTTAAGCTGGTACAATATGTAGATTATCTGATTGTTGGGTTTATTTTCCTGATTTTATTTGCTTTGCCGGTATTGTTTACGCGGGTAAATGGTCATATAAGCTGGATTCATGTCGTTAAGATTTGGAAAGACCAGACTTTGCTTATTCCAATCTTTGCATTGAATCACTGGCTGTTAGCTCCCAAATTGATGCTAAGGCAGAAATACGTGTCCTATCTGATAATCCTGACGCTGACGATAGCAGCTGCCACCATTTTCTATTACCTGATTGATGTAGCATGGAATCCGAATGCACTGGCACACAGTCTTATCAATAGCGGTCGTCCGACACCTATTCCTCCGTATGCACACCTTTTGATGTATTCTTTACTGATTGTAGGAGTTGATACCGGATTACTTTTCCTGAAAAAATGGAATGAAAATGAAGAAAAACAGTATATGCTTGAAAAAGAGAATTCAGAAATGCAGCTTGAAATCCTTCGTAATCAGGTTAGCCCGCATTTTTTAATGAATACACTGAATAATATTTATGCATTAATTGACCTCGATTCATTTAAGGCCAGGGAAGCGGTAATGAAGCTTTCCAAACTAATGCGCTACATGCTTTACGAAAACGGGAATGCTAAAGTGTTGATAAGCAAAGAGTTTGAATTTGTGAGAAGTTATATCGATTTGATGAAACTTCGTTTTGAAAACGATATGATAATTGAACTCAAACTACCGGAACAATACGATGATTTTGAAATACCGCCTTTGTTATTTATTTCTTTTATCGAAAATGCTTTTAAACATGGTGCAAGCAATCAAAAATTCAGTAAAATAATTGTTTCGTTCAGCTTTGACAATAACTTCCTGGTTTTCAATTGTTTTAATAAAAAAAATGTCGTGAAATCAATTTCTGAAAACAAAGGAGTTGGAATTGAGAATAGTATCAGTCGCTTGAATATGCTTTATGGCGAAAAACACTCAATATCAATTAATTCAGCAGTGAATTATTACGATGTTACACTTAAAATACCAATACTATGATTATTAAATGTGTAATTGTAGATGACGAACCACTGGCATTAAGCGTTATCGAAAGGTATATTAATCAAACTCCATTTCTTGAATTGGTTGAAAAATTCAGCAATCCTGTAACTGCGTTTAAATACCTGAACGACAATGAAATTGATTTGTTATTTGTTGATATTCAAATGCCTGATTTATCGGGTTTTGAACTTGTAAACAACCTGAAAAAGAAGCCTGTATTTATTTTTACGACTGCATACAGTGAATATGCCCTTGATGGTTTTAAGGCTGATGCATTAGATTA
>CAZTDH010000362.1:0-2265 GCA_964612615.1 uncultured Paludibacter sp.
TGCAAACATCTTAGTTTGCTTTCCTATTTCAGAAAAAATCTTTGCTTTTGTATAGTGTGTAATATCGTGTGTAACAGTAAAAGTGCCGAAAGCACCTGTTCCTTTGGCATGAACCACCCGCTCAGGAATACGTTCCCGATTGAAATGTGCCATATCCTCGTGCAGAAAATAATCCTGCAAAAGAACGGGGCCACGTGTGCCTACTGTCATTGAGTTTTCAAACTCAGAATAGGGTCGTCCACTTGCTGTGGTTAGTTTTTTCTTTTCCATTTTCATTTTTAAATTGAACTGAAAGTCAGAAGCATGTTCAATCTGTGCCGTATCTGTGAGAAAGTAGAAGTACTTCCATCTGTTGGCAACATGTCATGTTTTTTATAAATAGTTGCAAAAAACGTCTTTAAATGCTTATTAAATTCATCGGAATTTTCCATATTGCTTAAGTGACCGGCATGTGATATAATATGCAGGGTAGAATTTTTAATTTTTTCATGCATCAATTCAGATGCTTCCGGTGGAGTAATTTTATCTTTTTCACCAACAAGAAAAAGTACAGGTATGGTGATTTCCGGCAATTTGCTACAGGTGGCTTTGCGGGTGGATAAGGCAAGTAATGTTCTACTGAGCGACTGTTCGGTTGTATTAAGTATCATTTCTTTTACGTCCGAAATGGCTTCTTTATGAGTAGAAAAAGATTCCGCTGCAAAAAGATTTACGATACTGTCATTCACGTACTTTTCTACTCCAAATGCTTTAATACTTCCAATGGTATCCAATCGTTTTTGCTTAACCTGTGGCGGATCGGCAATACAATTCGTATCACTCAATACAAGTGCGTCAAAACGTTCAGGATGATTTTCAATTGCATTCAGTGCTATGTAACCACCCATGGATAAACCACAAAGTGAAGCTTTTGCTATTTTCAACGTATCCATCAGATTGATTAAATCATTTACAAACAGTTGAATGGAAAAGTCTTCATTTCCAGTTTCCGAATCGCCATGCCCGCGTATATCGTACGAGATGACACGGTAATCTTCTTTCATAGCATCTACCTGATTGTCCCACGTAGTTTTATTCAGTGGAAAACCGTGAATAAAAATAATTACAGGTGACTCATCGGGTCCGTTGTCGGTATAACTAACTGCAAGGTTATTTACCATTAACTTGATATTGTTTCCAAAATAGCGCATAGAATTGTTTTTTATGAATACCTGACTAAATGCAAACCTTTAAAATGCTTCAACAATAATTGCATCTTTAGGTACACCCAGGTTTGATAGTTGCTTTAATACAGCTTCCATCATGGGCGGAGGTCCACATACATATACGTGTTTAGTAGTTTCAGTTACATAAGCTTTCAGAAAATCTTCAGTGATTTGTCCATTTGGATATCCTTCAGTCTTTTCGTCGGATAAAATATTGATGAAATTCTCACCTAATAAGTCTGTGAATTCTTTTTCCAGCATAATATCAACTTTCTTTTTATTTGCAAAAATGAGTTTGTTTTTACCTATTTCATTTCTGCTCTGAAGATTCCTGAAAATAGAAATAAACGGAGTAACACCGGCACCTCCGGCGATAAACACACCTTCGCCTTTGTAGGAGATTGCTCCGAACACATTATGCAGAATCAATTCATCTGCTTTGTGTAATTTCAGCATTTCGTTGGTCAAGCCTTTATGTTCAGGATATATTTTTATACTAAACTCCAGAAAATCATCTTCAGGAATGCTTGTAAATGTAAAAGGGTTGGCCTTATCCTTCCAATCTGGATTGTTGATCGCAATGTGAGTAGCTTGTCCGGGAGTAAAATTATAGTTTTCGGGTTTTTCAGTAATCACTTGCAATACATCATGAGTGATATGTTTTATGGATAGAATCTTTACAATATGCTGTTTCATAGTCATGTTTTAATATTGTGATTAAAAAAGATACCAGTAAGCTATAAATGTATCAGAAGCAATGTTCAACAATAATTCCAACACCTATAAAATACTGGTACCCTATCTTTTTATCCTATGAGCTACTAATTAGCTTGCAGAATTTGCAGTTTGTGTAGCCAGGTAATTCTCCAGTCCCATTTGTTGAATCTGTGCACGTTGTATTTCTGCCCAATCCACATGACCTTCTTCCATTTTAAGTATTTTTGTCAGCAAATCAACTGTACCCTGATCATCCACTTCGCGACCAAGTTTTATAGCTTCATTATAAGCCCGAACTGCGTGAAATTCATCACCATTATCGTTTATAATCATTTCCTTCACG
>CAZTDH010000363.1:0-2258 GCA_964612615.1 uncultured Paludibacter sp.
TTGCTCGAGGGTGTGGAGATTATTCAGGTATTTAAAAGCATCTTCGGCAAAGGATGTATGCCGCGGATCAGTCGGAAAACTGATTTCCATGTTCTTATCAGTCAAGTCAATAGCTTTTGCCGAGCTGTCGACCGAATGAACCAGTTTTGCTCCTCCACGCAAAGCATAAACCGAAAATCCACCGGTATAACAGAACATATTCAACACCGATTTTCCTGCAGAATATCGTTCGAGCAACGAGCGGTTTTCGCGCTGATCGACAAAGAAGCCGGTTTTTTGACCTTTCAGCCAATCCACATGGAACTGCAAGCCGTTCTCAAGAGCTTTAATATCCGGATTTACATTACCGATGAGATAACCATCTTCGGGTTCGATGGCCGCCTTAAACGGCAAGGTAGTTTCCGATTTATAAAACACGTTTTTCACTTCGGGAACATTGGCAACAATAGCCTTTGCCAGGGTTTCACGAATTTCGTGCATACCAATGGAGTGCGCCTGCATAACGGCTGTATCATCGTACACATCCACAATCAAACCCGGCAACGAATCACCTTCACCGTGAATTAAGCGATAGGTATTGTTGAACCCGGGAGCAACCAGGCCAAGGGATTGGCGCATGGCATATGCATTTCGGATTTTCTTTGCCCAAAAATCATCATCCACTTTCAAATTCTCGAACGACACAATCCGAACGGCGATACTACCAATCTGAAAATGACCCAATGCCAAAAAGTTTCGGTTATTATCAAGCACTTCAACGAGCTCTCCTTCAGTAGGTTTTCCATCGATGCGCAGAATGGCACCAGAAAAGACCCAGGGATGAAAACGCAGTAAACTTTCTTCTTTTTTGGGTTTGAGTTGGACAGTTATCATTTAATAGTCGGTAGTTTTTAGTAAGTAGTCGGTAGTTTATTCAGAATCAGTATTCAGAAGTTTGTCCTGAATTCGTTGTTCATGCAATTCTTTTTGCTCCAGAGCGTGTTCAAAAAGAAGTTTATCCAGTTCTTTTTTGCTAAGCTTCCGTTCATTCATCAACTGCAAATAAATCTGCAAACTGGCCCATGCATCGGTAGCCGCATAGCGTTGCTGTTGTTCGGTCAGTTCGGGGCTTTCCCAATTGGTGAGGCGCTGGGATTTAGAAATTTTCTTTCCGAAAAGGATAGCGTAAATTTTCTGAAGACCAAGTTCCAGAATTCCGTAATTCTTTACAATAGTCTGAATGTCAATGCAATTCCCGGGTTTAAACCTGTGAAGTTTATTCAGACCATTCAAATCGTCGCGCAATGACAGACCAATTTTCGCAATCTTTTCATCAGAGAGAAATTCGGCTAAAGCAACCGGAAATTCGATATAATTCAGTCGGAATAGAAAGCAATGATCGAGTGTAGAAATTTGAACCAATGACACTTTATGATACGTTCCGCGGGTGAAAGAAGGCTTTGTTTCGGTGTCAATTCCGACAATAGTCGCTTTCCGTAGTTTCTCAATGGCAGGATGAATTTTCGACAAATCATCAACCAGCGTTATTTTTCCTTCGAAAATAATTACCGGCAACTGATTTACCTCTTCCTTGGTTATTTTTGATTGTAGCATCTTCTATTTCAATAAATTACCTAACTCGTCATCCTCATCGTCATCATGCAGAAAATTCAGAAATGAGTTACGGTCTATTTTTGATGTGGTCGACAATTCTTCGTCTTCATCTTCACGGCCAAAGCCATCGCTGAACCGGATTGCATGCAAGGCACGCATGGCGTTCAACAATTTCTGACCCCAATGTTCTCCGAAAGCTTCGAGACAGGTAACCAGCGAATCATTCATTATATCAATATCAGCCAGTTGGTAACTGGCTGCAAAATCTTTCAATTCCTGATAAATATCGGCCAGATTTTCCGACACAAAAGCTGCAATAGGTGTATCGCTGATGGCCATATCGGGATGAAAAACTTCGAGGTACGAATCGTCGGCACCCAGAATTTGTTCCAGTTGTTCTTTCACAAACAAATAATCTTCTTCTGCCACAAAGCGCTCCGTAGCATCATCAAAAACACGTTCCGGAATCTCCACCAGTGATGCTTTCAGGTACAAAAGAGGCAATAGTTTAACCGACTGACGCACAAAATCAGGTTGTGAGAACTCTGCAGCATGTTCCAGAAACAGACAGGTTTCGGCAGCCACAGTAACAAATTCTATAACGTTTTTACTGTAAACTATATGGTCGGGTAACTGATCTAAATCCATCTTTTATAACTTTATTG
>CAZTDH010000364.1:0-2256 GCA_964612615.1 uncultured Paludibacter sp.
CTAACAAACCACTAACCATAAAGATATTTGACGACGGAAAAAGCATAACCGTAGAGAACAACCTTCAACTCAAACTGAGTGTCGAGTCGACCGGCCAGGGTTTGAAAAACATTGAGGGGCGCTACCGGTTCATTGCCAACGAACCGATAAAAATTGTATCGGACGACAAGCAATTTTCAGTTTCAATACCATTAATCATCAAAAAATAACCACAAGAATAAATTATTATGAAAAAAATAATAATCATAAACGGACATCCTAACAAGGAAAGTTTTAATTTTGCAATAGCAGAAACTTATAAAAAAGCGGCATCAACAGATGCCGAAGTAAAAGAAATTGTAATTACCGATTTAGTGTTTAATCCCAATCTGCAACAGGGCTATATGAAGCGGTCTGAGCTTGAACCCGATTTGGTGGAAGCCATTGAAAAAATTAAATGGGCAGACCATTTGGTATGGGTTCATCCGGTTTGGTGGGGTGGACTTCCCGCTTTGACCAAGGCATTTATCGACCGGGCTTTTTTACCCGGAATTATGTTTAAATATCGTGAAAATTCACATTGGTGGGATAAGCTGCTGACAGGTAAAACGGCTCATATCATTACCACACTTGATTTTCCGACTTTCATTTATAAAATGCAATATGCTAAACCTAGTGTAAACCAACTAAGGAAATCTACACTTCAGTTTTGCGGAATTAAAAAGGTGAAAGTCAGTTATTTTGGACCGATAAAAAACTCAACAGACGAACAACGGGCAAAAATACTGAAAGACGTTGAGAAACTGGGAAAAGAATTGAAATAACAAGTAAATTATGACCAAAGTTCTGATAATTGAAGACGAACAGCCTGCTGCCAAACGGTTAGAGAAATTATTGCTGGAAGTAGCTCCCGATTTACTGGTTATTCAGCGTTGCGACAGCATAGAATCAAGTGTAAACTACTTAAAATCGGCATCTTTACCTGACCTTATTATGCTCGATGTGCAATTAGGTGACGGGCTGAGTTTTGAAATTTTCAAACAAATAGAAATATCCTGTCCGGTTATTTTTACTACAGCTTTCGACGAATATGCCATAAAAGCATTTGACCTAAACAGTATAGATTACCTGCTCAAACCCATAAGCAAAGAAAAGCTGGCAAAAAGTATTGAGAAATTCAGAAAGCTGAACCAGCAAAGCGCTCAACCCAATTGGCAAACACTATCGACGCTACTCGACAAAGAAAAACGCGACTATAAACAACGTTTTCTGGTGTATGTTGGTGAGCATCTGCACTCAGTTCAAACTTCGGACATTGCCTATTTTTATACTGTTGAAAAGTCAACTTTTTTGACCACCAAATCCGGTAAAAGCTTCAGTGTGGATCTATCGTTGGACAAATTGGAAAGCATGCTCTCGCCTACTGATTTCTTCAGAATCAACAGGCAATTTCTCATTTCCTTCGGATCCATTAAAAAAATAGCCGTATTGTCCAAAAGTCGTATTAAACTAACGTTAGAGCCACTTCCAACTGAAGAAACACTTATTAGTACTGCCCGTACACACGATTTTAGAGAGTGGTTGGACAGATAAAATTTTCATTGAAGAAAATCATGAAATTTATTTTTTTTGCATTATTATTTATAACTACAAGTATTATTATGGCTCAAAATAACATTGTTTTTTCCTCAGCAATCGAATTGGCTAAAAGTATAAAAGCAGGCGAACATTCTTCCTGTGAAGTAGTTACTGCATATTACAATCAGATTGAAAAGTATAATAAAACCTATAATGCAGTAGTTACCTTTGACAAAGAACACGCCTTGAAACGTGCTAAAGATGCAGATTTAGCTTTATCAAAAGGCGAAAACTGGGGAAGACTTCATGGAGTACCAATAACCATTAAAGACAACTACAAAACTAAAGGAATTCTTACTACTTCCGGATATTTACCTCTAAAGAATAATATTCCGGCAGAAAATGCCGAAATAGTGAAATTACTTTTAGCCGAAGGTGCAATTATTATTGGAAAAACAAACCTTTCGACATTGGCAATGGATATGCAATGCGATAATGCTGTCTTTGGAAAAACAAACAATCCATGGGATACTACCCGCACCAGTGGTGGAAGCAGTGGCGGATGTGCTTCTGCATTGGCCACGGGAATGACTGCTTTATCGTTTGGAAATGATTTGGCGGGATCTATCAGAATTCCTTCAGCATATTGTGGCGTTTATGGTTTCAAACCCACTTATGGTGTTGTTTCATTGCAAGGCA
>CAZTDH010000365.1:0-2252 GCA_964612615.1 uncultured Paludibacter sp.
TCTATGGGTATTTTCAACCCTCAGTTCGATGTAATTGGTCCGGTAACACTTGATAGTACAATGGCTTATTATGGTAAAAATGATTTACTGGGGAATGACATGAATCCTCAGCAAATGGTTATTGATGCCTGTACAAAAGCCACAAGTTTAGTGGATTTTTCACAATATGATACAGATAAAAACGGGTTGGTTGATAATGTATTTATCTATTATGCCGGCTACAACGAAGCTGAGGGTGGTCCTGCAAATAGTATTTGGCCTCATAAATGGAGTTTGAATAATCTTAATACAAAATTCAATGGTGTAAGTATTTACAATTATGCATGTACTTCGGAATTAAGAATAGATAAAGATGAGACGGGTTCAAATATGTGTGGAATAGGTACTTTTTGCCATGAATTTGGACATGTATTGGGGCTGGAAGATTATTATGACACATCAACAACGACTAAAGATAATCATCATACATTGTCAGTATGGAATATTATGGATTATGGACCGTATCTCAATCTTGGACGAACTCCCCCAACATATTGTGCTTATGACCGCTATTTTCTTCAATGGCTTATACCAACTCAACTGAATTTAGCTACTGATTACACTCTTGAGAATATTGCAACAAATAATAAAGCTTATCTGATATCTCAAACAACTAACCGCACGCAAAATCCGGCTAATTCTACAAGTTCTCCCGAATACTTTTTACTTGAAAACAGACAAAAAAATGGTTGGGATAGTTATTTATGTAATTACTACGGACACGGAATGATTGTGTATCATATATATTATAATTCGAGTACCTGGGCTAACAATGGCCCAAATAATGATGCGAATGCAATGGGAGTAGATATTGTTGAAGCAGATGGAGATGCTTCAAATGCCACTTTGTCGAGTGACCCCTTTCCTGGAACTCAGAATGTTACTCTTTTTAAACCTGTATTGCGCGATGGAACAAAACTATCTAAAATTCTTTCAAACATAAAAGAAACAAATGGTGTAATTACATTCCATTACGGGGCAAGAATTGCTACACCTGTTGCAAACGATGCAAGTGATATTCGGATAACTGGTTTCGTTGCTAACTGGACTGCTGTACCTAATGCTACAGGATATTATTTATCGGTATTTCATAAAGTAAACGGAAATGAAATATATGATCTTCAGAGTAAATGGTTAACTACATCTTCTGACACGATTTACAATATTCTCCCTGGTACACAGTACTTCTACAAAGTAAAAGCAAGTGATAAAAATACCAGTTATGAGAACATAACTGATTTCTCAAATACCATTTCTGTAACTACAACTATATATCCTTTTGCAACGAAACTGCTGGCAAATGTTGAAACTAATGGTGATATAACTGTTTATTTACCAACTTCTTATTCAACATTATATGTGTATGATTTACTGGGAAAATTGATAAAAATGGTTGTCTCTCAAGGTACGGTTGTTTCACTTACTGATTTACCACAAAATCGGGTATATATTATCAAATCGGGTAATCTGATAACCAAAATCATCAAATAAAACAATTTTCAACATAAATTACTTTCCGTCAATACTATTTTGGGTGTTCGACGGGAAGTTTTTTTATGTACTTTTACACCCTCAATTATAAATCATAAATAAATCTCATGTTATCAGTTGATGCTTTTTCTGTCGAATTTGGTGGACAAACACTTTTCTCCGATATTTCCTTCGTTATCAATGAAAAAGACCGTATTGCCCTAATGGGTAAAAATGGAGCAGGTAAATCCACTTTATTAAAAATACTGGCCGGCACAAGAGAACCATCAAAAGGAAGCGTTTCATATCCTAAAGAAACTATAATTGCCTATCTGCCACAGCATTTATTACTCGAAGATAACCGAACCGTTTTTGAAGAAACGGCTATGGCTTTTTCGGCTATCAATGATATGGAGAAACAAATTGAGGCGTTGAATGAAGAGTTGACCACCCGAACTGATTACGAATCGGACAGTTATATGGAGTTGATTGAGCAGGTTTCGGCACTTAGCGAACAGTTTTACAGCATTGAAGAAATAAACTACGACGCTGATATAGAAAAAACATTGCTCGGTCTTGGCTTCTCGCGTGAAGATTTTACCCGCAAAACGTCCGAATTTAGTGGTGGTTGGCGTATGCGTATTGAGTTGGCTAAAATTCTGCTTCGTCGTCCGGATGTAATTCTGCTTGATGAGCCAACCAATCACCTTGATATTGAATCCATTCAGTGGCTCGAAGATTTT
>CAZTDH010000366.1:0-2247 GCA_964612615.1 uncultured Paludibacter sp.
TTTCTGTATCTTTGCCTCAAGTTTTATCCTTAGGTATGGAAAGTAATAGTTGGTATTTAAAAATGATTGCGTGGCGTGAAACGCATATCAAAGAAAAAAACTTTATTCTGATATTAAGTTTTATTGTTGGAGTTTTTGCAGCCGTTGCATCATTTCTGCTTAAATCGACTATACACTTAATCAAGTATTTACTTACCGAGAGTTTTAGCCGTTACGATGTCAATTACTGGTACCTTGTTTTTCCGGTTATTGGTATATTAATCACTTCACTATTTGTCCGTTACATCGTTAAAGACAATATCAGTCATGGTATTACCCGCATACTTTACGCCATTTCGCAGCGAAAAAGCATTCTGAAACTTCATAATATCTGGTCTTCGTTGGTTGGAAGTTCCATCACCATTGGTTTTGGTGGGTCGGTTGGAGCCGAAGCACCCATTGTGCTTACCGGTGCGGCTATTGGGTCGAATCTGGGGAATTTTTTCAAAATGGATCAGAAAACATTGATGTTGCTGGTGGGCTGTGGAGCTGCCGGTGCCATTGGTGGTATTTTCAAAGCGCCCATTGCAGGATTGGTTTTCACCCTGGAAGTGCTCATGCTCGATATGACGCTTACGGCCATTATTCCGCTTCTAATCTCTTCGGTAACAGCAACAGCACTTTCCTACATTTTCTCAGGAAGTGAGTTTACTTTTCAATTTACTCACTATGAATCTTTTGCAACACACAGAATACCGTATTTAATTTTGTTGGGGATTGTTTGTGGATTGGTTTCGCTTTATTTTACACGTGGAATGAACCGCATTGAGGGAGTGTTTCGCAAATTAAAAAATCCGTATTCCAAGTTAGCTATTGGCGGTTCGATATTAAGTCTGTTGATTTTTATTTTTCCACCACTTTATGGTGAAGGATATGAGATTATTATAAAATTATTAAACGGACAATCTGAATCAGTTCTGAATCAGAGTTTTTTCCTTGGATTGGGAAACAGCCCCTGGGTACTGATTGTGTATCTGGCTCTGATTGTGTTTTTCAAAATCTTTGCTTCGGCAGCTACCACTGCTTCCGGAGGGGTTGGTGGTATCTTCGCACCGTCGTTGTTTGTTGGCTGTCTTACCGGTTTTGTTGTGGCCAAAGTGCTTAATGTGTTTGGGATTCATATTCCATTAGAAAACTTTGCACTGGCAGGCATGTCGGGACTAATGTCGGGCGTTATGCATGCACCGCTCACAGGTATTTTCCTGATTGCCGAACTTACAGGTGGTTATAACCTGTTTATGACGCTAATGATTGTGTCCACTGTTTCGTATCTTACTATCATCATTTTCGAACCGCACAGTTTGTATGCTATGCGTTTGGCACAGAAAGGCGAATTGATGACGCATCACAAGGATAAAGCTATTCTGTCGATGCTGAAAATGGAAAACTTTATTGAAACGGATTTTATTGTACTGAACCCCGAAATGAGTTTGGGCGAACTGGTGAAAAATATCTCACGCTCCAAACGCAACTTGTTTCCGGTGCTACATCCGCTAACAAACAAAATTATTGGTATTGTATTGGTGGATGAGGTCAGAAACATTATGTTCAGGCAGGATTTGTACGATCGGTTTAAAGTAAACAAACTCATGACTTCGATACCTGCTACTTTGAACGTGAATATGCCCATGGAAAAAGTGATGGATATTTTTGAAGACACAAATTCGTGGTATTTGCCGGTGGTGGATGACGATAAAGTGTATCTGGGCTTTGTATCCAAATCAAAGATATTTAACTCGTACCGGCATGTGTTGGTTCATTTTTCGGACGAATAATGACTCCTGACCCCTCTCTACTCTAAACGGGATAAGTCAGGCGAACGGGGCTGGGGGGCAAAATATGATACCTGACTAGTCCATCCATTGGATTTTGGTTGATTTCAGAAATCATAATACCTCGTTCAGAAGCAACAATTTCCAATGTTTCGCGGAAATAATGAGCAATTGAGCCCACAAAACCAACTTCAATATCTTCCAACGGATATTGCATTACATTTCGGACAAGGAAAGCATCGAACGAATCGTAAACCAGATTAAAAATGGACGGTTCTACTATGTGCTCCAATATGAAAGGAGTGAATTTTGCCAGAAAACGATTGGGGAAAGGCTTTTTATAAACGTTTTCGAGGATAATGGCCGGAGTGAGTTCGTATTCGTCAAGCAACTTTTCGGCAATCCATTCGGGCAACTGATTTTTCAGGCAATCGGC
>CAZTDH010000367.1:0-2246 GCA_964612615.1 uncultured Paludibacter sp.
TCCTGCTTTGGAGATTTATTAGGTATTTCAGGCACCGGAAATATTGTAAAACAAACCGTCTCGTTAAAAGATTTTCAATCTGTGTCGCTCAATAATTCGGCTACAGTAGACATTGTGAAAGGCGATTCGTTTAAAGTGGAAATTTCCGATTACGAAAATCTTGTAAAGTATCTTTCGGTTAAAGTAACCGATCATGTTTTAATGATTTCCACCGACCCTATTTACACGCTGTTGACTAATAGTCAGGCCAAAGTAACTATCACCATGCCCGATTCGCTTACGGCAGTTACCCTTAGCGGCAGTGGCGATATAAACCTTAATTCCGCCTTTAAAGATTTTAAATCAGCTATTATTTTGGGTAGTGGAAATATAAGGGCAAACCAAAATTTGAATATTGCAGTTCTGAATGCCAGCATTCTGGGCAGCGGTAACATTAGTGCTAAAGGGAATGTAAATGCACTGACTGCTTTAATTTCGGGTAGTGGTAATTTGCTGTTATCAGGTTTGAATGCCGTTACGGCTAATTGCAGCATTACCGGCAGTGGAAACATTAATGTGGCAGTTAGCAATTCGTTGAAAGCTACTATTTCGGGTTCAGGCAATGTAACTTATTCAGGTACAGCTACCGTTGACGCATCTATTACCGGTAGTGGTAAGGTGATTCATAATTGATATGCAAGTATAGTGAAAACAAAAACGGGCGATTGATCGCCCTTTTTTGTTTCTCATTCTTCCTTTTAATTCAGGATAATTCTTTTTACTAATTCTTTGTTATTTACACTACACTTTGCAACATACAATCCTGAAGCTAAATTTACGGGTAAAGTTGTAATGCCATCTGCATTAAACGGAAGTTCCTGAAGTACCTGCCCCGAAATGTCATATAGTTTCAGATTACCTGTCGAATCACTTAAGTTGTGTACGAAAATGGTATGACCCGAACTGAATACGTTTAACGTTCCACTTTTGATTAAACCTTTTCCGGTGGTTATTCCTGTAGAAGTTACAATTTTAAATCGGGTAACCGGATTAGTAGTCTGATGTGCAATAAATGAATACTCAGTTCCGCTTTGCGAAATATCAATCGTAGAATCATTCTGTAAATCAAGCAGGTAAATTGATGGATATTGCGATGACATGTTATCATGAGTAAAAGTCAGTACATAAGTAGAATCTTCACCGGCATTAAATCCGATTTCAGTGTTGTTAATATCATCAACTGAATTGGTTTGGTAATTTCCATCGGCTTCAATAGCAAAAATCTGTGGATAAAGTGCCGAACCAAATGCTTTTACTCCGTCCCAGCCATTGTCGAAATAATGTGTACAGGTTGGTTCTGAGAAAATCCACATTCGGTCAGAAAACCGTGACCCAGTTACATCAATTGTGATAAATGATTTGTCTGAAGTGGTACCGGACTTAGCATAACGACGCTTTGATCTCTGCAAATCGGTATTTTTCATAACTGAGGTACTGTATGGAATATTGAGTGTGGCATTAACCGAGTTGCTCATCGCTTTTACCAAAAATGCCTGCATAGAAGGAATCTGAACCGGAAGTCCGGCTGAGCCGGCCGTGAAAATAGGTACTGCTGTGTATTGCCCGGGTGAATTTCCAGGGGTTACGCCACCTCCGGAAGTATTCCAGTCGTTGTATGAACCTGTATTATACATATAAACTGTCCATTCCATTTGTGATCCGAAATCCAGTGTTCTGATATCGATGGCTGCTGTATATGGATTTGCCAACACATTTTGACCCGGATAAAGTGCCGAGGATGTATAAGGCAGCTGCCCTGAATTATAATCATTATTTACCAGTTGCCCCTCGAAATATAGAAATTTTGGATAAACCTGTGTGATTTCATAGCCTTTGAATGCGGTTACAGAGTCAGTGTTTAGCAATGAAACCCAATGATTGGAAATAGTAGTTCCGGATTCAACCCATTTTCTGATATACGAACCGTAGAATGTTGGATTGGCTGGTATTTTGGCAAGTGGCGATCCGAAATATTGCCATTTATACTTGTAACCGGCTGGTCCTCCTGCATCATAATAGGCTTTGGTGAACATTACTACCGTTCCCTGTACCGGAGAACTTGCCAGGTTGTGATAAATCAGCGTGCCATTTGCCGTAAGTGAGTCAGATTCAATAATAATACCTGATGTTCCGGCATTATTGGTAATTGTGCCAAGTACATTCATTTGAGTTTCGGTCAAAATATCGAGGTATTTACCTGAATTTAT
>CAZTDH010000368.1:0-2243 GCA_964612615.1 uncultured Paludibacter sp.
CTGCAGATAAATGCGTGAGAAGCCAACCAACACAGCCAAAACGAAATAAAGAACCTGCCATGAACGATTCTTTGTAAAATAAGTCAATGCCAGAAAGAAAGCAAAAGCCGAAATTGTATGTCCTGACGGAAAGCTTCGAATCATATTTATGTGCTCGCCAGTAACCTGATGAAGCTGAATATTCGGATAATGTTCTTTAAAGTAAAGTAACGGTCGTGGTTCGTTCCACAAGGTTTTAATCAGTCGGGAAAACATGCCCGAAACAAGTTGAGAAACAACAATAAATCCTGCTGCCCGAAAACTCCAAAATAGCAAAATACCCGCTACAGCAAAGGGAAACCAGTCACCAACGTACGTGTAATAATGAAAAAACATATCGGCAAGCGGTGAGTTACAGGAAGTCATCCATAACTGCAAATCAGCTTTATCATTGACCGACACCAAAACAACCATTACGACGACAAAAATAGCATACAAGCTTAAGAACACTCCTGATTTCTTCATTCTTTCATTCATTTTTCGGGTTACAACGTTTGCGAAGCTCTTAAAATTTCACGTTTTCCGGGAGGCCCGGGCAGGCGCTCTACCTTAAATCCTGCTTCCTGCATGGCTCTGCGAACGATTCCTTTGGCACAATAGGTTGTTAGAACAGCTCCCAAATTACAACTTTTGTATAACTTTTCAAATTGTTCCACCAACCACATTTCGGGTTGCTTCTCGGGAGAAAAAGCATCGAAGAAAACCACATCATAGTGCTGCGAGTGAATATGTTGCGTAAAGTCGGTTTCTATTTTATGTAGCGTAAAATAAGACGTGATTTCAATCGGCTCATTCCACATGGAAGTATGCAACAGATTAAAAACGTCTTGTTTATCGGAATCAATCATTGCCGGATAATTCAACAATAATGTTTTTTCACTGTCAACCGGATATTTTTCCAATGCAATGTACTGAATCTTTTTCCCGCTCCGCTCCGCCTCTACCAATGCCAACAACGCATTCAATCCCGTGCCAAATCCAACTTCGAGCACACAAATCTCATCTTTTGGACATTGTTTCAATCCTGCTTCAATAAAAATATGTTGCGACTCCTGAATTGCACCGTGCGACGAATGATAACACTCATCTATCTCAGGCACAAACAGTGTGTGCGAACCGTCGGAGGTAATTTGTAATTTTGATTCCATAATTATTGAGCAAAAGTACAGAAAACCCATAAACAAAACAACCGCCACAAATGCAGCGGTTATTTTCATTATAAACTGTCAACTATCAATTGTCAACTGGTTAATAGTTTTGTTTTTCTTCTTCAAAATATGCTTGTGGATGCGCACAGGTTGGGCAGGCTTTCGGAGCTTCTTTGCCAACATGCACATGACCACATTCGCGACATTGCCAGGTTGTTTCTTCTTCACGAGCAAAAACAGTGTTAGTTTCAACCCGTTTCAATAAACGACGATAGCGTTTTTCATGTTGTGCTTCTACGGCAGCAATTTTACGGAAAGTAGCTGCAATATTGGCAAAACCCTCTACTTCAGCCACATCGGCAAAGTGTGGATAAATATCAGCCCATTCTTCATTTTCACCATTAGCCGAAGCCTCCAGATTTTCCTGAGTAGTACCCACTTTTCCTGCAGGATAAGTAGCTGTAATCTCTACATCGCCACCTTCGAGGTAACTGAAAAACTTTTTAGCGTGATACTTTTCCTGTTCGGCTGTTTCCAGAAAAATGGCTGCAATTTGCTCAAAACCTTCTGCTTTCGCCACTTTCGCGAACATTGTGTAACGGTTACGTGCCTGACTTTCACCGGCAAATGACTTTAATAAATTTTTTTCGGTTTCTGTTCCTTTAATACTTTTCATGACAATGTAATTTTATTGGTGAGTGTTAGTTTTATGAGTAATTTGTGAATAGCAAAGATAGAAAAACCTTTGGATAAAAAGCCGTATCTTTGTGCGAAATTTTACAAAATTATGGTCAGTTATTTACAGGTAGAAAATCTAACCAAATCCTTTGGCGATAATCTGCTTTTCGAAAATATATCATTCGGCATTGCCGACAACCAACGCGTGGCTTTGATTGCCAAAAACGGTACCGGGAAAACCACTTTACTCAACATCCTTGCCGGAAACGAGGATTATCAGAACGGAACTATCTCGTTTCGACGCGATTTGCGCATTGGTTACTTAGACCAAAACCCTGATTTTCCCAAAGAATTATCGGTAATTGATGCCTGTTTGCG
>CAZTDH010000369.1:0-2231 GCA_964612615.1 uncultured Paludibacter sp.
AACAAGAAGTTTTTTCGGTGCAAAATATACAAGATGCATGGAGAGGAAAAATTGCAGAACATATAGTAGCTCAGGAATTACTTACACTTAGTACACAAGTTTCGGCCAAACGAAACTTTTGGCGACGTGATAAAGAAGGGTCTGATGCAGAAGTTGATTTTATTTTATCTTTTGATGGAAAAATTATACCTGTTGAAGTCAAATCTGGACATAATGCCCATTTGCGGTCGTTACATTTTTTCATGGATCAAACGTCACATAATATTGCCGTCAGAATCTGGTCGCAGCCACTATCGGTTGATATGGTGATAACTCCAAAAGGTAAAGAGTTTAAATTGATAAATGTACCTTTTTATTATGTTGGCATTATCGAAAAAGTACTGGAGAAATTTTCAAACAGTTAATTCGGAGCTAGGTTCAGTAGATCTCTAATTATTTATCATTTTTGAGTAATATTTTAATCAAATGGGGAAGAATCCTGCAAGTTGGAGAGTTTATTGATCCACTTGAGTGATTTATGCTTTAAATCATCCAATTTCAAAACACGCCAGGTTTTACGCCAGGTTTTAGGAAAACCAGGGAAAACCAGTGACAACGGAATGAAGATAAAACACTGAAAATGAAAACCAGGGAAAACCGGTGGAAAGTTTAAATATTGACTCATAATCAGGGGGGCACTGGTTCAAGCCCAGTTGGGCCCACTCAAAATCAGACACTTACGCATTAAGTTGCGTAGGTGTCTTTTTCTTTATCATGCTATTATCATACTTTTGCTCAAATAGGAGTTCATTGACGATTCAGGAAGTTTTACATATGTACTTGCTCAATCACTTGATTACATGCGTTATATACTCGTGTTTACAAAAATGACTTTTGTTGAGATTTTCTGGCAAGCCGAGTGGTGTCATTTGCGTAATTTGCATTAAAAAACACTTATTGAACACCTCTGCCAATGGTTAGTGACCGAAGGGAGAAAAACAGGGAGAGCTTGTCCCTACCTTAGGTAGATAAATGCGACAGTATACCATTCCTACTACTTAAATCTATCATTTCAAATTTTATTCTGTAAAAATTGTTTTTATTAAATCAAAAATTTCATAATTTCATTTTTATTTGTATTTTTGCACACGTTTGTATTTCTAATTCATGAAGAAAAGAATCACCATAAAAGATATTGCCCGCGAATTGAATATTCACCATTCAACTGTCTCGCGAGCTTTGCACAACGACCCGCGTGTGAATGAAAAAACACGTGATCAGGTGTTTTCCTACGCTCAAAAGCATGAATATCAGACCAATATGAATGCGGTTCAGTTGCGCGGTACCGGCAACAACGCCATCGCGCTTATTGTTCCCAATATCAATCACAGTTTCTTTTCAGATATTGTAAGTAAACTTACCAATCTGGCATACGAGAAGGGTTATGTAATTTCAGTTTTTCAGTCGAACGAAAAATATTTGCAGGAAAAAGAAATTATTAACACAATCATACAACATAATTTTGCCGGAGTTATAGTTTCCATTGCAAAAGATACCGTAAACAGCGACCATTTCAGACAGCTTCAGAAATTTGGCATTCCGCTGGTGTTTTTCGACCGCGTTTGCGAAGATATTAATTCGCCCAAAGTTCTGGTGAACAATTTTGAAATTACGTTTTCTGCAACAGAACATCTTATCAATAAAGGATATAAACGTATTGCACATATTACCGGAGCAACCGAGATTAATGTATTCAGAGACCGTCACCGGGGCTATATTGCGGCAATTCAGAAACACGAACTGGAGTATAAAAATCCCATTGTTGTAACCGAAGAATTTAAGTTTGATCTTGGTAAAAAAATCTTTACCGATATGATTGATTCTAGGAATACACCCGATGCAATAATCTGTTCATCAATACATCTGACCATGGGTATTTTATCCGAAACCCGCAAAAGGGGAATCAGTATGCCAACTGATCTGGGACTGATTACTTTCGGAAATATTCTGGCTGCTGAAATTATTCAACCTCAGATTAGCTCAATAGAACAACCTGAAACAGAAATTGCTGAACTTTCATTCGAATTACTTGAAAAATTAATTACAGATAAAAACTCGTTGAATATCAATGAAGACAAAGTTGTTGAATCCCATTTAATTATACGCGAATCTTGTTAATTAATCTATATTTACTAACTAATGCACACGTGTGCTAATAAAAATCAAATCTTATGTTAAAAGGAATTTCACCA
>CAZTDH010000370.1:0-2220 GCA_964612615.1 uncultured Paludibacter sp.
ATGTTTCGGATGCATTTACCCTTCAAAGCAGTTCTTCTGGTACAGCCACATTTGTGGATAACGGAGGAACAGTAAGCGCAGGATCAACCAATGTTCAACAATACCTCGGCACAGCACGTAACTGGTATGTATCATCACCACTTACCAATGCGAAAGCACCAACTGGTTATACCTATTATCAACGTGACGAAACAAATGCAAGTTGGACATCAATTCCTTTCGTTGCAACAAATACGTTTAACCCAGGTACCGGATATATTGCTTTGCCGGATGCTACAGGTGCTACTTTGACTTTTGCAACTGAAACGGGAGGAACAATAAATACCGGAGACGTAACAGTTGCGCTAACTTATACATCTTCTGCAACAAAGAAAGGTTTTAACCTTATTGGTAATCCTTATCCATCTCATTTAACATGGACGAATACATTTGTAGATGATCTTACTAATGCAGCACTTATCGAACCTTCCATTTATTATCGTACAAATGCAGGGACTGTAAATAAAGGTGGAGATGCAGCTTGGTCGTTTAAAAGTTACAATGCCAGTTCAGGAGAATTTTCACCTTCTGGTACAACCAATATTATTCCTCCTATGCAAGCTTTTTGGATAAGAGCAAAAGCCGCAGGTAATTTGATATTAGATAGCAAATTAACTCGATCACATCAAGCATCTAATCCATTAAAAGCTCCTGCAGCTAAAACCGCTGATCGTAAACGGTTACGTATGGAAGTATCAAATGGAGCAACAACTGATGAAGCACTTATCTATTTCGATGCTTTAGCTGATAATGGCTATGATACTTACGATACACCAAAATTTGAGGATGCTAGTGCAGCAATTCAAATTTATACATTAGTAAGCGGCGAACCATTGGTTATGAACGGAATGAACAGCATTCCCGAAACTGAGTTTCCACTTGCATTTACAACAACAAGTGCCGGAACATTTACGTTGAAAGCTTCACAGTTTAGTAATTTTGAAGCAGGTACGCAAATCATTCTGACAGATTATGCCGATATTAACAATCCGGTTGTTACTGACCTTAGTGCCGTTGGTAGTACATACCCCTTTACTTCAGATGTGGCTTCAACAACCACTCGTTTTACACTGAAAATCAAAGGAGTTGCAACAGGAGTGAATCCAGGTAGCAATAACAATTTCTGGATTTCGACCAATGCCAATGGTCAAATTGTGATAAACGGAGCAAATGGTGAAACTACAGTAGCAGTTTACAACTCTGTTGGTCAGAAATTAGTATATCAACGCCTTACATCAACTGTCAAATCACTGTGTAACTTTGTGCCTGGTGTTTATATGGTAACTGTTACCAATGCAGGAAAAACGCTAACGAAAAAAGTAATTATTGATTGATAAAAAGTTGAGAGATTTTAAAATAAAGGCTTAACTTCTATTTGTTTACACTCTCAAGTACCACCATCTCCATTTGGAGTGGTGGGAAAGAGAAAAATTAATTGAATTAGAAAAGGCTAAAAAATAAAATCAACTATTATGAAAACAAAAGAACAAATCTATACTGCTCCACAAGTGGAACGTATAGAATTGGATAATGAAATCGCTCTGCAACTTGAATCAACGCCACCACAAGCACCAGGTGAAGTATATTTAAGAACTCCAGAGCATTTAAATATCGATCCGTTTAAATCATATCAGGTCTAAAATGAAATCATGTTCTCTCTGATAATTAGTTTTTTAAGGTAGGAAAGAATGTTTGACAATAATATGGTCAGGCATTCTTTCTTTTTTGTTGGATGATGGAGTTCCGATTCCGTCAAAAATTATTGTAGTTGTTTAAAATCAAATTGCAGAATTTGAAATGCATTATTATTTCCAAAATACTGAAAATAAATTTGATGTTAGGAAATTTCAACTATCTTTGCACAGTATATTGGTTCGGATAATGTGATTTATTAATGATATTTCGTTCGATATATGTGATTAATTTCGTTTAATTGATTTAATAAATGTGATATGGAAAGAGTATTAATGCCAAGGTTAGTTGAATGGGCTCAAAAATCGGATCGTAAACCGCTGATTATTATGGGTGCGCGCCAGGTTGGAAAAACATGGCTCATGCGCGAGTTCGGTCGAAATAATTTCAAAGATGTTTTTTATTTGAATTTCGAAAATACACCCGGAATGGAAGAATTGTTCTCGGGCGAAATTCAGCCACAAAGAATCATTGATTATCTATCCGCAT
>CAZTDH010000371.1:0-2200 GCA_964612615.1 uncultured Paludibacter sp.
CCCATGTTTTTAGTAGATGAAATTGAAGTTCCTGATATTGAAGAAATATCTTATCTGACTTCTAACGATGTTGAGAGTATTCAGATTTTTAAAGGAGCTAATGCAGCTATCTTCGGTTCGCGGGGTGGAAATGGCGTAATTGCGATTAAACTAAAGGAAGGTGTGAATCTTAAAGCTTCAACACCAATTAGTCTTTCACGCGTAAGTCCGCTTGGTTACCAAAAACCTGCCGAATTTTATGTTCCGAAATATGATGTTGATAGCGTTTTTAAAAGCTCAAATCCTGATTTGCGCACGACCATTTATTGGAATCCAAAACTATCATGTGATACTACCGGTGTATTTCATGTGAAATTCTATACTGCCGATAAAGCGTTTAATTATTCAGTTGTAGTGGAAGGAATTACCAAAGCGGGTGAAATTTGTCACTACGAAGGTATTCTGAAAAGAAGAAATGAATAAATTCTTTGTTACTTGTTCATAAAAAACGCTCATAAACATTTGTTTATGAGCGTTTTTTATTATAGTTGCGTTTGTAATTACTGTACTTTATAAATATCTACGTCTTCCACTTCAAATTTCTTGATAAAAGCTGCATGACGACGAACTTCCACTTCTCCAAAGTTAAGATAAACCTCGGCAGATTTGCGATACAAATCTTCAGTGTCACGTGAAGCATCAATAAGCAACAAGTAGCTCATAACTATATGTCCGGCCATTTCAACCAATCGGCGAGCCTGAAAATCAAGGTACTCCTGATTCTTGATTTCGTTTATGCGGTTTACAGCATTTTCATACAAGTTAGTCATAATCTGTAAGCGTTTGCGCAACGATGTAAATTCAGGATTGATCGGTTGAGCATCATAATCACGAATGATTTTCAGGTAATTACCGGTGGTTACGTGGCGGATTGCCGCTACAACTTGTAACTGAGAGGTTCCTTCGTAAATAGTCATGATGCGCGCATCACGGAAATGACGTTCACAGGCATAATCTTTCATAAAACCAGAACCACCATGAACCTGAATAGAATCATAAGCATTCTGATTGGCATATTCGCTGGTAAACATTTTAAGCATAGGAGTTAAAGCATCTGCCAACTTTGAATATTCTTTGTATTCTGCTTTTTCGTCAGCTTCAAGTTTGCGTTCACTTTCAATGGCTTCGTAAGCTTTGTAAATATCTACAAAACGGGTTGTTTCGTAAAGTAATGCACGTGAAGCATCCAGTTTAGCTTTGATAACTGATACCATTTCGAAAACAGCTGGGAATTCAATAATGGCTTTTCCAAATTGTTTACGATCGCGGGCATAAGCTAATGCCTCGTTGTACGCAGCCGCTGAAAGTCCTACCGACTGAGCACCGATACCCAAACGAGCACCGTTCATCAACGACATTACGTATTTAATCAGACCCATGCGGCGGGTTCCAACTAATTTGGCAGGTGTGTTGTTGAAAACTAATTCGCAGGTAGGAGAACCTTTGATTCCTAATTTGTTTTCTATACGACGAACCAATACGGTGTGGTCGTGTTTATTGTCGGCAACAAAGTAAGACAAACCGCGACCGTCAGAAGTTCCTTCTTCTGAACGAGCCAAAACCAATTTAATCTGAGCATCACCGTTGGTGATAAAACGTTTCACACCGTTCAGGTACCACATTCCATCAGCCTCATTGTAAGTAGCTTTCAATTGCACAGCTTGTAAGTCAGAACCAGCATCGGGTTCAGTTAAGTCCATAGAGCAGGTTGCACCTTCACATACACGTGGCAAAAATTCAGCTTTGATTTCATCTGAGGCAAATTCAGCAATTGTTTCGGCACAATCCTGTAAGCCCCAAATGTTTGCGAAGCCGGCATCAGCACGGGCAACCATTTCACCAGACATTACGTAAGCGACAAACGGGAAGTTCAAACCTCCATATTGACGTGGTAATGTTATTCCGTAAACACCGGCCTGAGTCAGTGCATCGTGGTTTTCCTGAGTTCCACGGGCATAAATCACACGGCTATTTTCAACCTGTGGTCCGTCGTGGTCGACACTTTCTGCATTCGGAGCAATAATATCACCGGCAATTTCGCCGATAATCTCAAGTACTTTTTGGTAATTGTCAATGGCATCCTCAAAATCGCGTGATGCATAATCGTATTTATCTTTATCAGCAAAATTGCGCTCCTTGAGGGCAACGATTTTCTGCATCA
>CAZTDH010000372.1:0-2191 GCA_964612615.1 uncultured Paludibacter sp.
CATGAAAAAGGTATTGAGTTGTCAAAAATTGAAATATTCAATCGATGTAATGGTCTTGGTACTGAGTTTATGAATGCATTTGTAGAAATCTCTGCCAATACTCGTGTTGCAATCTATTTGATACCAGGTGTACTTAACAATAATGAGTATACAAGCATTGAAAGATTATGTGGTTTTTACCCAAGATTTGGATTTAAAAAACTAAATCTATCCAGGTTTTGGTCAAACTCTTATGTTAATGGAAACATAAGACCAAATCCAAATAAAATAAAAACAATAGGAACTCAAAAGTTAGCAAGTTAGGTAATGATAATTACATAATCTTCTAAAATTACTGATATGAATTAAAGGATTGAAGAATGAAAAAATAGCGACAAACCCAAGATGGATGATTCATATTTGCTTTTTTAGTGCTTTAAGAGTCTGATTAGTGGGTGGACTTGCCAAACAAAAATGGCTAATCCACCCTTATTTTTTCTCTGTGGTAATAGCCGATATTATAATAAAATGAAATGAAGAATCGGAGATAGATCATTTAATATTAATCGAAAAAGCTTTCACTTTGAAAACAAAAGACAATTTTTACAGAGCATTGGAAAATAAGAAAAACAGTCCAAGTAGAATTATATGAGCTGATATTTGTATGTAATTAATTTATTTGCGACAGAATTTGTCATTATTACATAATAAACTTGATTAATTGCGCGATTAAATGCAGTTTCGAATCAGAATTTATTATAAAATCAGATAAATTCCCAATCTAATAAGCTCTTAAATCCCTTTTCTGAAACTTACTCAAAAATATGACCCAAAACATAAATTAATACAGGTTTTAAGCACAACTCATTTATTATCTACAAAATAGCTATCAGAAACACTAAGATTTAGTGATAAGTAGCACCTAAAAAGTAGATATACAATCATTAAAAAGGTTATTCGTTTTTGTAAGCAATAATTTTTTTTATACTTTTGGAGAACATTCTAAAACAAAAATATTATGAAAACTTTACCCAAAAACTATTCTGCATTGCATATGACAGATCATTGCTGGCAGTTGTTGAAATCAAGTGAAAATGGAGATGTTATGTTTTCAACTGGTATCATTGCAAAATGCAGAAATGTATCAGAAGCTTTATCAATCTTTAGTGATTACTTACCCAGATACGAGAAAATAAGTAAAGAGATTGGTAGTGTTGAGATTGACGAAACAGTTTTAGATAGCAATGGCAAACAACTGGTTTTAAATATTAATGTAGCTGAGAAATACTTTCTATCCGAACGTTTCGCCCCTGAATACATTATGAAAAGACATTTCATCCTGATGAGAATTCTCGATGAATCTTCGTGCGAAAAAGTTGTAGAAATCATTGCTGATACAAATGAAGAAGCTATTGAAAAAGCTAAGAAATTAATTTAGTTTGACGTTTACACAAAATATTGGATAGTTTCTACTTCAACATCATTATTACATCATTTGGGAAGTAAATGTTTTGAGTAAAATTATCGCTTGGAGAATTCTTTAAAAATAAGCAGGGTATAATTTTCTTACCTTCTGCGAAAGGGAGTTTTTCAGCTTTTGTTTGAAGTTCAAAAAGCAGACGTTCTGCATTCTCATTTTCAGTCCATTTACATTCTCCTACTAATAGGGCTTTCCCATCCATTGACTCGGCAATCAAATCAATTTCTATTCTTTCTGTTTTTGACACATTTCCCCACCAGCTTTGTGCTAAACCAAATGTATAGCCACCAATTTCTGAACCGGAAATAGCCTGTCTGCATAATTTTTCCCACCAATAAGAAGTATATCCTGATAACCGTTGAACAACTTGATTCATAACCACATCACCTTTGTCCAATTCAATTAATGACCGGTTCGGCAAAACAAAGCTGAAATAGAAACTCATAAAAGGGTCTGAGATTCTATAATAACTCTTTTTGGAGTTTCGTGGATTTTCACCAAAAGGTAATTCGCGTTCAATATAGCCAAGTTGAATTAATCGATCTAAAGGACCAGCCAGGCTTGTTGAAGGTTTTTCTAATCGCGCAGCAATCTCTGACATACGGTGAACACCATTTCCGATTAAAGAAAGAATAGTGTAAGACTGTGTTGTATCACGCATATCATCCATAAACAACCGTAAAGGTTCTTCAATTAAAATGCCTAAAGACGAGAATAAATGTGTCTTTAATG
>CAZTDH010000373.1:0-2186 GCA_964612615.1 uncultured Paludibacter sp.
CAAATTGAGCGAATAATTCTACCTTTGGGGCGATTATAATAGATAAAATTGAAACTAAAGCAAACAAAAAACTCTTTCTAATCAAACCTCAAAATATAACTAAGATATGAATAAAAGGGTTTTTGTAGTTGGTGATATTCATGGGTGTTTCAATTCAATGAAAGAATTGATAGAAAATAAAATTCAACTCAAAAAAGATGACAAAATAATATTTTTGGGTGATTATATCGACAGAGGTCCAGATAGCAAGACAGTTTTGGACTATATTATTGAATTACAAAACAATGATTATGACATAGTAACACTTTTAGGAAATCATGAATCAATGTTGGTTAATTCATATAACGACGAAAGTGCTGTTCCAAAATGGATACAAAATGGTGGTTCTGAAACACTGAGAAGCTTTGATATAGATTCATTGAAAGGTCTTGAATCAAAATACTTGAACTTCTTCAATAACTTGAATTTGTATTTTGAACTTGACGAGTATCTGTTTGTTCATGCAGGATTTAACGACGAACTAGAAAACCCATTCATAGATAAATATAGTATGTTATGGAAAAGTAGAGAAAATTATTCTAATCTTTTATTGAGAGATAGAATAATTATTCATGGTCATTCACCAATTCCTATAAAAACTTGCGAAGAACAAATCAAAAACAAAAGTAACGTGATAAATATAGATGGTGGTTGTGTATATTCTAATTCTCGTTTAGGTAAACTTGTAGCTTTTGAAGTAAATACAAGATCTATTCTTATTGCTGAATAAAATAATAGTCTTATATTTGCAATTCGCGAATCGCGAATTAAACATTATTTGTATGAAGAAACACAATGGAATGCGACCACAAGATATAGTGGTGTTGATAAAGATAATATCACTACAGCAACCCGATTGGAAAAATATAGATATTGCTAATGCTATTCTTATTAGTCCTTCCGAAGTATCTGAAGCTTTAAATCGTTGTAAAATTGCGGGACTTATTGATTCAAAAAAAAGAAAAGTAAACATTAACTCCTTTATCGAATTCCTGATTTATGGATTAAAATACGTTTTTCCGGTTCAACCAGGTTCTACTGTCAAAGGCATCCCTACTGCTCATTCAGCATCTCCAATAAAAGAACATATCTCTTCAGGTAATGATATCTATGTGTGGCAATATGCAAAAGGAAACTCCCGGGGTCAAGCAATAGAACCGTTATATAAAACTTTACCAAAAGTTATTGAAAATGATATATTATTCTATGAATTATTAACCATTATAGATACAATACGAGTTGGTAGGGTGCGAGAAATAGAAATTGCCATTGAAGAATTAAACAAACGACTAAAACATGCCTAGTACAAATATAACAATGCTCCAAACCGTTGCAAACGGTTTAGGAGATTTAAAAGATGAGATGGTATTTGTGGGAGGTTCTGTGGCTGAACTTTATGTTAGTAATCCCGCAGCATCGGATATCAGACCGACACTGGATGTCGACTGCGTAGTTGAATTAAGTTCAAAAATAGCGCACGCAAAATTGGAAGAACAATTGCGTGCTAAAAAATTTACCCATGACACAACACAAGGTGCACCGATTTGTAGGTTTATTTACAAAGACATATTAGTAGATGTTATGCCAACTGATTCAAATGTTCTAGGATTCACCAATATCTGGTATGAAGAGGGAGTTGATAATAAAATTTCAAAAACATTACCAGATGGTACAGAAGTATTTGTGTTTCGTCCTGAGTATTATGTAGCATCTAAATTTGAGGCTCACAAAGGACGAGGTGGGAATGACCTACGGCAAAGCCATGATTTTGAAGATATAATTTATATTTTTGATAATTGCCCGGATATTTTGGATAATATCAGCAAAGCAAATGATACGGTGAAAGCATATTTAAAGGAAGAATGCCAAAACTTATTAGAAGATGAAGGTCTTACAGAAGGTATAGAAAGCGCTTTGCCCTATGGTTCCGGTGAAGAAAGCACTGATATTATTTTGGAGTTAATTCAACGAATTGCTGAAAGCGAATAATGCAGAAAGTGAAATCAAAAGAGATTATATGATCTAATAGTTTAGTCTGTTTAGCGATTTTTTTTTTGAATACCACGCTATTTGATTCTTAGAATTTTCAATCCTTTCTTATTTTTGATTGAATTAGAATTTAAAAGAACCATTGCATATAATTAATT
>CAZTDH010000374.1:0-2174 GCA_964612615.1 uncultured Paludibacter sp.
ACAACAAAGATATGTTAAGTTCGTTGATTGAAGATATTATCTACAGAGATATAGCTACCCGGTATGCCATTAGAGATATCAACGGATTGAAAACACTTTGTATTTATCTGATGTCAGTAGCCGGAAATCGAATAAGTCCCAGTAAACTCACTACAGTTATTGGAGTAAAATCGCCTTCTACAGTGCTTGAATACCTATCCCATTTTGAATCAAGTTATGTTATAAATCTTATTTCAAAATTCTCGCATTCCCTGAAAAGTCAAATGCTTTCCGAAAAAAAAGTATATATTGTTGATAATGGGTTGATTAATGTGAGCTCAATTTCAGCCTCGAAGGATTTAGGTAGAAAATTTGAAAATACAATCTATTGGGATATCCGAAAATTGACAAAAAGTATATGGTATTTCGCTGATAATCAATCGGAATGTGATTTTATTTATAAAATTAATGAAACCTACTTTGCCATACAAATATGTTATGTACTTCACAACGACAATCAGGAAAGAGAGATAAAAGGTATTTTAACAGCTATGAAATATTTTAATCTTAACGAGGGTGTCATATTAACCTTAAATCAATCCGATTTAATTATAATTGACACTTATAAAATTAAAGTTATACCGGCATTTCAATTTAAGTTTTAATAATTCAAAAGAAACAGGGGAATAAATACCCATTTAGCCCCTTTTTTATATTCATTTCTCCCTTTCAAATACTGCTTTTGAGATTAATTTTGCTTCAACAAATTTAATATCAAACATATATGGCAGTTTTAAGAAGTAAGCAGAATCCGATTATTTTACCGGATAATGTAAAACCCTCCAGAGAAGATTTTGAAGTTCACTATGTAATGAATTGCGGTGTTACCGAGTTCGAAGGTGATGTATTGTTGTTACTCCGTGTTGCCGAAACACCTATTAACCGTGACCCGAAAATAGTAAAAGCACCATGGTTCAACGAGGCAAGCGGAAAAGTGGAAATTGAAACATTTGCCGCTGCAGATGCACGTGTTAACTTTTCAGATCCACGTGTTATCGAAGCACCCTGGCGCAGAATTCTAACCACTATTTCTCACCTTCGTGTAGCACGTAGCAAAGACGGTATCAACTTTGTGGTGGAAGAATCACCGGCCATGTATCCCGCCAACAAATACGAAGAGTTCGGGATCGAAGACCCCCGTATTACCAAATTGGGCGATACTTATTACATCAACTACAGCTGTTGCGCCAGCGTTGGTGTAACTACTTGTTTGGCAACCACCAAAGACTTCAAAAACTTCGAGCGTCAGGGCGTTATTTTCACTCCTGATAACAAGGACGTGGCTATTTTCCCTGAAAAAATAAACGGAACCTATCGTGCATTGTGTCGTCCGGCTTCAGCTGAATACAAACGTCGTGAAATCTGGATTTCAGAATCGGATAATTTGCGTTACTGGGGTAATCACAAACAATTGGTATCGGTAAACGAAACCGACTGGGATAATGGTCGTATTGGTTGTAGCGCCGTTCCATTTATGACTGAAAAAGGTTGGTTGGAAATTTACCACGCTGCCGATGCAAACGACCGTTACTGTCTGGGTGCATTGCTTATGGATAAAGATGACCCGACCAAAATTCTCGGAAAATCATTTAAACCATTGATGGAGCCATTGGCATCGTACGAAAAATGGGGTTTCTATGGTCCGGTTATTTTCCTTTGTGGTGTGCTGGTTCACAATCGAACAGTTAAGATTTACTACGGCGCTGCTGATACGTCAGTTTGTTATGCCGAAGTAAGTATTGACGATATTTTTGCTGAATTGACTTACTATTAATTGGAGCCCCCTAATCCCCCGAAGGGGGACTTCAAGAGCTGGTAAAGTTCAATTATTTCAAACATCTCAGTAATTATAACTCCCCAAAAGTCCCCCTTCGGGGGATTTAGGGGGCTTTAAATCTAATCCCAATCATGCTTTCAAAAATCAAGAACGAAATCTCGCATTTCAACTCTTTTCCCCGTAATATGCGGTATCTGCTGATGGCAAATTTAATGTATGCCTTTGTGCTGCCGGTTATTGAATTGTTTGTCGGAGCGTATATCGTTTCACCTCCTGATGCGACTAAAATACTCACAGTTGCCGAAAAGCAGGCAAATATCAATTTGTACCTGTTTTATCAGTTTGCCGTTTACTTCGG
>CAZTDH010000375.1:0-2174 GCA_964612615.1 uncultured Paludibacter sp.
TGGTCAAGTTCCTGCTTCATAAATCCATTAAAATCAACCGAATTCTTTGGATTACACTGAACCACATCCACCAACGTATAAAGCTTATAGGTTACCAAAATGGCTTCCTGCTCATACACATTGGTTTTTGAAACTTCGGTGCGAATAAAAAGATTATCGCCGGAAATAGATGCCTGACCTTTGCCACCACCCTGATTTCCCTGTGATTTGGAAGGCGGTGGAGTTGCATCAGCGGGTAATACTTTTATTGAAACGCCATTGGAAGTAACTTTCTTTCCATCAACCGTTATGCTGGCCGACGTAATGGTAAATGTGCCTGTTTTCTGTGCTTGAAGTGTATATGTGTAAGAAACTGCAACGGATGAAGTGCTTTTCCCGTTTACATACTGAATGCTGGAACTGTGCGATTCAAATGGTCCGGCCAGTACATCAAAATTAGTAAACTCAGGCACGCGTAAATCCTTACAGGAAGCATTGACAGTAAAAACCAGTTGAAATGGTTTGTCCAACACAACCGTGGAAGGTGCCGAAGCAACAAACCGCACCGGCTCGTCGGCAAATACAGTCAATGTTGTGATTATCAAAAGTGATAAAAGAAATATTTTGCGTTTCATATATTTTTATTTACTAAAAACTATTAACTATAAACTGTCAACTGTCCTTACCAGTCTTTTTCGGCTTTTTTTGTTCCCCTCACAGGCTGTTTTTTGGCTTTATCCTGAGCATTTTTCTCATCCTGCGATAATGCATCAAGTATTTGCTGAGCATTTTCTTTCGACATCTTAGGTTCTTGTGGTTGTTGAGGTTGAGGCTTTTGTTGTTGATCTTTTGGCTGCTGAGGCTGCTTCTGATCCTGCTTATCCTTGTCCTTATTCTGATCCTTTTTGTCTTTGTTCTTATCTTTATTCTGCTGTTGTTTTTTCAACATAGTTTGCGCATAAGCCAGATTATAACGCGTTTCATTGTCTTTTGGATTAGCTTTTAAAGCAGATTGATAGGCTTTGATGCTTTCTTCAATTTTGTTATCAACCAACAATGAATTACCGGTATTGTGTAAAGCTGCAGCAATTTTCGTTTTCTCTTTCGGCTGCAAAGCTAATGCATTATTATATTGCTCAACCGCTTCGGAATATTTTTTTTGACGAAACAAGGCATTTCCCAAATTGTAATTAGCCTCAAAAGAAGCTTTGTTCTTCAAAAGTCCCTTTCGGTAAGCTATCTCAGCCTCGGTGAATTTCGAAGCTTTGTAAAGCCTGTTTCCCGAACGAACATCTCCGCTTTCTTTTTGAGCCGTAACAGTGAATGTCAACAGACTCATCATCACTATATAAACTGTTTTTTTCATCGATAAAATAGTAATTTTTAATTTTTAGTGACTTTATCTTTCAAATCAAAAATTTTAAACTTTGTCAGGCTTTTATTTATGCGGTCGAACACGAAAAAATCTATCAGCAAAAGTAACAAAGCCAGTATGGCAAATGACTGAAACTGTTCATTATACTCCGAAAAAACACTTGTTTTAATGTCCGATTTCGCCATCTTATCCAATTCGCTCGTGATAACCCGAAAAGCACTGTTGCTATTATCAGCATGAACATATAAACCTTTACCTGCAACAGCAAGCTCCTTACACATTTGTTCATTCAACTTAGATACCACCACATTACCATCTTTATCTTTCCAAAAACTCATAGTTCCGGGAACAGGAATTGGTGCCCCGTCGGGTTTTCCCAAACCAATTACATACACTACAATATCATTTTCGGTAGCCAGTTTGGCAGCTGCAACAGCATCATCTTCATGATTTTCACCATCTGTAATAACAATAATAGCACGGGCAACTTTATTTTTTGGTCCAAACGATTTTATTGATAAATCCAGTGCAGTACCAATTGCAGTTCCCTGACGTTGAACCATTTGTGTAGAAATAGACGATAAAAACATTTTAGCAGAAACATAATCGGCAGTTATGGGCAATTGCGTGTAAGCATCACCTGCAAAAACGACCAACCCAATTTTATCATCTGTCATTCCATCAATCAACTTGGATAAAACCTGTTTTGCCTTTTCCAAACGGTTGGGCTGAACATCCTGGGCCAACATTGAATTTGAAACGTCAAGTGCGATCATCACTTCAATACCTTTTCGTTTGGAACTTTCAACTTTAGTACCAA
>CAZTDH010000376.1:0-2170 GCA_964612615.1 uncultured Paludibacter sp.
ATAGCTTCAGGTGACTGGAGTTCAGACGTGTGCTCTTCCGATCTCTATGCAAGCTACAACGACAATAATTGATAAATACTTTTTCATAAGGATAAATTTTTTGAATTAATTTATCCTACAAATAAATACAAAAAAAATCCGACATTTTGGTCAAATGCCGGATTTATTTCATATACATAGCCTCTAAAGACACATCATATGTTTCTGTTTTTCAGTGCCTTGCGAAACTATATTTAACAAGCTATATATACATCATATAATTGGGTTGTTTTTGAATGAAAAATGCATTAAAATAACCTAAGGAAATGTTCTAATTTTTCCGATTCTTCTAAATTTAACTTTTTCCGAATTCTGGAACGACGAATAAAAATCGACTCAATATTAACATCAAATATCGTTGCAATCATACCTGTTTCAAAACCGGTCAACATCAGGCAGCATGTAATAATATCATTATCGGATAGCTCGGGATATTTCACTTTTAAGCGTTGAGATATATTGTTATATTCCATATCTACACATGCAATCAATTCGGTACTGAAAGCCTTGTTTTGTGCGGGTTTATTTATTTGTTTTTTCTTATTCCAGTATCCTGTTTGTTTTGCAGAATTATCCCGATGTTGCTCGATATTTAACAAAAGAATAGTTTGAAACTTAAGTTGCTTTTCCAGTAAAGCATTATTTTCTTTTTCTTTAGCCGTATTTTCCTTCTCTTTTTCCAATAATTCCTGTTTTTTATTAGCTATATCCTTTTGATATTCAAGCTCTTTATTTCTGGTTCTTAACCTCCAATATAAAAATACAACAACAAAAATACTCAAAGTCAATAATGTAACTAATAGAAGCAATCCCCGTTGCTTATTTTTGATAGTCAGATCCTGATTGGTTATTTGTAGCCCCTGATATTTGTATTTCTTTTCAAGTCCGGCAAAACTAATTTTAAGTTTCCTCTTATTTATCGAATCTGAAGTGTCTATGATTTTTTGGGCATAGTATAATGCTTCTTTATAATTTCCTTCATTCTTATGTAATGTTAGCCACAGAAGATAATAATTAGTAGACATTTCTGTAAGCACACCCACTTTATGTAAATAATATCTTGTGGAATCATTCTGATTATTTTTGATAAAAACATTAGCAATTAAAAGCCACTTATTACTATCATACATATTTATATTTGTCAATGGCACTTTATGGTAATTTATTAATGCCTCGCTGTAATTCTTTTCTTTCAAATATACTGATCCTATATTTCTGTAAATAGTTGAATATAATAATGTGTTTTGTGTGTTTTTGGCCATTCTCTCGGCTTTTTTGAAACAGATCAATGCACTATCGAAATCTGATTTTGACAAATAATTTGAACCTATATTTAATTGACATAATATGCAGTTTGTATAATCATGTATTTTGAGCAATATTTGAAAAGCTTTTCTATAATAACATATTGAACTATCATATTGCTGTTGGTTTTTATACATTTGTCCCTTTTCACCATATACTAATCCTATCAATTTATGGTCTTCAGTCTTTTCAACATAATCTTGTGCTTTCAGTAAATTCTTAGCTTGTTCATCAACGCTTCCACGGTTATTGGCTGTACGGGCATGATAAAACCATGCATATCCTGCATGTATAGGGTCAGACTCGTCAAAATAATCGGTGGCAATGGTAATAAGAGAGTCGGTTTCGATCTTTTTATCATTCTTATCTAATGCCTGACTCAGCAATAAAGCATACAATGCGTGGTTATAAGAACCATTGATTGTTTGTCCATTCATTTTCTGAAGTATGTGAAGGGAAGAGTCGGGAGCGGTTTCCATAAGCTCTTCTGCAGTTTTCAGTTCGGGAAGTACACGCGTGCAACTGAAATTAAAAAAACAGAACAAGGAGATTAAAAAACAGTAAAAATATCGTACCATTAATATCGGGTTAAGAATAATCGTACAAATATAAATATATTAACCGAACCCATAGTGGTTTTGATTATTTATTTCAGTATTGTCCAGTAAACTTTACAGATGCAATTTTGGGGAGAGATTTGGCTAACGCCATTTTTCAATTACCCACTTCGTTCGAAATGAGAGTCAGGGGTAGAACTGAGAATCGGAACAGAATCAGGCAATAATGCTATAAATCAGCATACTCAAAAGACTCAGCAATAAAACTC
>CAZTDH010000377.1:0-2168 GCA_964612615.1 uncultured Paludibacter sp.
TAACTGGTCATTATTAACTGCAAGTAGTGGATTGGCCGGATCGGTAGATTATAATTCAAATGCGGTTACACTAGTTGATAATCACGACACGTTTACAGATGCAACCAATGCCATTTTGGGAGATAACATCATGAAAGGATATGCTTATATAATGACTCATAAAGGTATTCCTTGTGTATTTATGCCTCACTATTACGGAGGAACTTATACAAAAAGTGCTGTCACACGAACTTATACCAACAATAAAACAAAAATAGATGAATTAATGGCTGTTCGCAAAAAAGCAGGTATTGATTCATGGAGTTCGGTAACTCTTGACCAAAACTCAAGTTTTTATGCAGCCTATATTTATAAACGATATGGTGATTCAGCTCCTGCTGTAGCTGTAAAAATTGGTTCTGGCACATGGTCACCAACAGGTGCAGGATGGATTATGAATACTTATGGTACCGATTATGCTGTATGGTCGAAAAGTGCGATATTGACAGCACCTAGCATTTCTCCCTCAGGAGCTACTTTCTTCTACGGTCAAACTGTAACAATGACAGCATCAAGTGGCTCTACCATTCATTATACCTTAGATGGAACTAACCCAACCATAAGTTCACCAACCTATACCAATGCAGTTATGTTACCGGTTGGAACAACAACTGTAAAAGCAATTGCCGAAGCATCGGGAGCTATATCAGCCGTTGTGTCTGCTACATATACAATTCAATATAAAGCTTCCTCTATAACAGTTCGGTTCAAAGCTCCTACCAGCTGGACTACAGGTTGCGTCTGGGTATGGGAATTATTAAACAGTGTTAGCACTTCACTAAACACCAAGAAAACATGGCCTGGTGATCTCGTAACAAAAGATTCTCAGGGTTATTATACCTATACGTTCACCAATATGACCCAACCAACTGTTTATGTGATTTTTAATAACGGTAATGGTACGACTGCTACTGAACAAACAATAGATTTATCAACCTCATCGAATATTTGTTGGATTTATGCCGGTTCAAATAAATATACTGTTACTGTAGATCAGAGTTGTGTAACTGAAGTTGAAATGCCTGCAGTAAATGAATGGAATTTATATCCAAATCCAACCAGAAACAAAGTTCAGTTTAGCTTACCTGAAAATGTGAATCGCGTGACAGTAACCTCTGCTCTTGGGACTCAAATGAAACTTCAGATTCCAACCACACAATCAAATGGCGAAATTGACTTATCATCCTATCCATCTGGCATTTACTACATTACCTTGTGGACAAAAGAAGGAACGAGACAAACCAAATCGGTGGTAAAAATGTAAAATCGATCTAAATTTTGATTTTCGAAAAGAGGTGCAAATGAATTCATTTACACCTCTTTTGCTTTACAGCTGTCAATCAGCATCTTGATTCTATTTTCGCTACTTAGACTAATTTTTGTATCTTTGCACTCCGAATAAAAGACCTGAAACAATGAACTTAGAATTAACTCTCAACATTTCAGTTGCTAAAGCTGTAAAGTCGCTTTACGATTTAGTGCCTGAAACAAATCTGCTACAACTCCAAAAAACAAAAAAAGAATTTGAAGGCGACCTAACTGTAGTAACTTTTCCATTTGTAAAGGCTGCACGCAAGTCACCCGAACAAGTTGGACAGGAAATCGGAGAGTATTTATTAAAAGATACTGAACTTGTTTCAAAATTCAATGTCGTAAAAGGTTTTCTGAATCTGAGTATCAACAAAAGTTACTGGCTCGAAACGCTTACTGATATTCATTCTAATGCTGATTTCGGCATTACAAAAGCCACAGAGGATTCAGCGTTGATGATGATTGAATATTCGTCGCCAAACACCAATAAACCACTTCACCTTGGTCATATTCGCAACAATTTACTCGGTCATAGTATTGCCGAAATTCAGAAAGCAAATGGTTGGAAAGTGGTGAAAACCAATATAGTGAACGACCGCGGCATTCATATCTGTAAATCCATGCTGGCATGGAAACTCTTTGGAAATGGCGAAACCCCCGAAAGTTCAGGCTTGAAAGGCGATCACTTAGTAGGTAAATACTACGTTATTTTTGATAAACATTTTAAAGCTGAAATTCAGAAATTAATTGCAAAAGGTCTGACCGAGGAAGAAGCAAAAAAATCTGCTCCGCTTATTCTGGAAGCTCAGAAAATGTTG